>JBJTLW010000126.1:0-34281 GCA_046063225.1 Novosphingobium sp.
CCGCCGCCATAGCCGCCGCCCATGCCGGCAAAGGGATTGGCCGGGTTGCCATCGGCATCGATCTCTCCCCGGTCAAACTGGGCGCGCTTGGTTGCATCGGACAGCAGGTCATAGGCGCTGGTCACTTCGCTGAAGCGTTCCGCGGCCTTCGGGTTGTCCGAATTGCGATCGGGATGAAGTTCCTTGGCCAGCTTGCGATAAGCGGACTTGATGTCCTTCTCGCTTGCATTGCGCGCCACACCAAGGATCGCGTAAGGGTCTGCCATGGGCCCATAGCTAGGCATGCACGGGCGATCCGGCAAGCCATGGCTGAACAGCGGGATAAACAGCGCGAATGTCTGACGAAGCCGATGCGATCACGGGCGAGGATCCCTTTGCCCTGTTTGACGAATGGTTCGCGCTCGCCCGGAAAAAGGAACCGAACGATCCCGAAGCCGTTGCGCTGGCCAGCGCCACGCCGGGCGCGGCGCCTTCGGTGCGCATGGTGCTGATGAAAGGGCACGGCCCGGACGGCTTTTTGTTCTATACCAATGCGCAGAGCCGAAAAGGCTGCGAACTTCTGTCAAATCCGCAGGGCGCCATGCTGTTTCACTGGAAATCGCTGCGCCGCCAGGTGCGGATCGAAGGAGCGATCGAACAGGTGAGCGACGATCTTGCCGATGCCTATTTCGCCAGCCGGGCGCGCGATTCGCAGATCGGCGCGCTGGCCAGCGATCAATCGCGCCCGCTGCCTTCGCGCGCCGCCTTCCTTGGCCGCATCGCCAAGGTGGGCGCGACCTATCTTGGCCGTCAAATTCCGCGCCCCTCGCACTGGACCGGCTTCCGGTTGGTGCCCCATGCCATCGAATTCTGGTTGGATCGCCCTTTCCGCCTTCATGAGCGCCGCCACTTTACCCGCGATCCGGTGAGCGGCGCCTGGTCCAGCGAGCTGCTTTACCCATGACCACGCAAGACAATTCCGCCAGCCTCAATCGCAGCGCGGCCTATGCCTCGATCACGGTTGCCCTGCTGCTCGTCGGGCTGAAGGCCTGGGCAGCGCTGTCCACCGGCTCCACCGCCATGCTCGGCAGCCTTGCCGACACCACGCTGGATCTCATCGCCAGCATGGCGACGCTTGCCGGGGTCTGGGTCGCCGCGCAGCCGGCGGACAAGCATCACCGCTTCGGCCATGGCAAGGCCGAGGCGCTCGCCGCCTTGTTCCAGATCGTCCTGATCTCGATCTCGGCGCTGACGCTCGCCTTTCGCGCGGTGGAACAGTTCTTTGCCGGCGCGCGCACCGAAGCGGCGGGCGAAGGCATCCTGGTATCGGTGATCGCCATGGCCGCAACCTTGGCCCTGCTGGCCTGGCAGCGCCACGTCATCGCCAAGACCAACAGTCTCGCGATCAGCACCGATCACGTGCACTATCAGTCCGATCTGCTGCTCAACCTGGCGGTCATCGCTGCGCTGGCGCTCGATCAATATGCCGGCATTTCCGGCTCCGATCCGGTCTTCGGTTTCGCCATCGCGCTGTGGCTGGGCTGGGGGGCATGGCGTGCCTCGCAGGAAGCCATCGTCCAGCTGATGGATCGCGAATGGCCAGAAGACAAGCGCCAGAAGTTCATCGAAGTCATGGCCCGCCACCCCGAACTGCGCGGTGTCCACGATCTGCGCACTCGCACATCAGGCAACAAGGATTTCGTCCAGTTCCACGTCTGGATCGATCCCGACATGACGATTCGCGAAGCCCACCGCGTGATGGACGAGATCGAACTGAAGCTGATGGCCGAATTTCCCGGCGTCGAAATCCTGATCCATCCCGACCCCGAAGGCCACGTCGATACGGGGCTGGGGGCGAAGGACCTGCTTCCCGCCTCTCCGGACTGACTGGTCAGATTTTCGGAAACAGTCCGACAATCTCGGCCAGGTGGTCGCGCACCGCCTTTCGTTCGTCTTCGCTGCTCTTGCCCAGCCGCACCACGGTGAGTTTCTGTTCGGGCGAGACGATGACGTATTGGCCAAGATGGCCCAGCGCGGCGAAGAGCGATTGCGGGGCGCGGCCGGGGAACAAGGATTCGCGGCCATCGGGCTGCGGGCGGTTGAGCCAGGTCTGCGCGCCATAGCCCGGGTTGCGCGGGCTGGGGCTGGTCATGAAATCGATCCAGTTGTGCGGCACCAGCTGCACCCCGCGCGCCATGCCGCCAAGACGCAGCATTTCGCCGAACCGCCCCCAGTCCCGCGCGGACGCATGGATCAGGCTTGATCCGATCAGCGTGCCGGAGGCGTCGAATTCGGGCACCGCGCTTTTCATGCCGGTCGGCTCGAACAGGCGGGTGTGCAGGTAATCGGCGACGGCGCGCTGGCGCGCGGCGGGATCGGTGCTTTCGGTCAGCGCGCGGGTGGCGATATCGGACAGGATGACCGTGCTGGCCGATGAATATTCGAACTTGCGCCCGGGCTCGGCCTCCAGCGGCTGGGCTTCGGCCCAGGCGGCCATGTTGTCGCGCCCTTCAAGGAACAGCATCCGCACCTCGTCCGATTCGTAAACCGGCTCCCCCGCTTCGGTGTGGCGCAGGCCGGATCGCATTTGCAGCAGCTGGCGCAGGGTGATGCCGCCGCGCGGATCGCCGGGCCTTTGCCAGGCGGCGACCGGGGCGCTGTCATCCAGCCGCAGCCGGCCATCGGAAATCAGCTGGCCGATCATCACGGCGGTGATCGTCTTGGCCATCGACCAGCTGACGAAGCGCGTATCCCTGCCATAGCCTTCGCCATAGCGTTCAGCGACGATCCGCCCGCCGGAAAAGACCACCAGAGCCCGCGTTTCGCCTGCGGTTTCATCCTCGAACAGCCCGTCAATGGCGCGGGCCAGCCGTTCGCGATTGACGCCGGGCTTGTCGATGACCGCCGCCATGGCCTTTTCGTCCAGCGGCGGCGGCGGCGCGCCCTTGCCATTGTCCGAACCGCAGGCCGCAAGGGCTGGCAGGAGGGCAAGGGGCAGGATATGGGAGAGCCAGCGCGCAGTCATCGTGCGCGCCTCATGCGCAAGAACCGGGTCACATGGCAACCACGAAACCGAAATCACCTGTTGCCTTGCGCGCACCGCGCCGCCGCTGGCCCTGGCTGCTGCTGCTTGCCGCGCTGGGCGTGCTGATGTGGTACTGGACGCCGCTGATCGGCCTCGCGCGCACCGGCGCTTCGGTAGGTGCGCGGGTCGCCTGTTCGTGCCGCTTTGTTGCCGGCCGCAGCCTTGGCGATTGCCGAAAGGATTTCGAACCGGGCATGGGGCTCATCATGCTGAGCGAGGATGTCGCGGCGAAAAGCGTCACCGCGCGTTTTCCGCTGCTCGCCTCGCAAACCGCCACGTTCCGCGATGGCCCCGGCTGCGTGCTGGAGCCGTGGGACGATTGATCAGGCGGCGCTCTGCGTCGAATCGATCCAGCCGCCACCCAGCACGCGCTCGCCGGCATAGAACACCGCCGCTTGCCCCGGCGCGACGCCGTATTCGGGCGTGACAAAGCGGATCGTCACCGCCGCGCCATCGCCGGGAAGCCCCTCGATGGTGACGGGCACAGGCTTGGCCAGACTGCGCACCTTGGCCGTGATCGGCTCGTCGGGAATCGGCCCGATGCGGTTGGTTTCAACGATGGTAGCACTTGCCACGGCGAGCAGCCGCCTTGGCCCCACCAGCACGCGCCGCGTCGCCGCGTCGATGCCGGTGACGTAAAGCGGTTCGGGCTGCCCGCCGATCTCCAGCCCGCGCCGCTGGCCGACGGTATAGTGAATCACGCCCTGGTGCTCGCCGAGGACTGCACCGGTTTCGGCATGGACGATCTCGCCGCCTTCCACGCCTTCGGGGCGAACCTGCCGCACGATCTTGGCATAGTCGCCATCGGGCACGAAGCAGATGTCCTGACTGTCCGGCTTGGCTGCGTTGCGCAGGCCAAAGGCTTCGGCGAGCCGCCGCACCTCGGGCTTGGGCAGGCCGCCGAGCGGGAAGCGCAGAAATTCCAGCTGGGTCTCTGTCGTGCCGTAGAGGAAATAGGACTGGTCGCGCGCCGGATCGAGTGCGCGGTGCAGTTCCGGCCCGGCCGCGCCGGCAACGCGCTGCACGTAATGGCCGGTCGCCAGGCAATCGGCGCCCAGTTCGCGCGCCATGGCGAACAGGTCGGTGAACTTCGGTCCCATGTTGCAGCGGATGCACGGAATGGGCGTGCGGCCGGCGAGGTAATCGTCGGCGAAGCGTTCGACCACCTCTTCCCGGAACTGGCTCTCGTGATCGAAGACATAGTGCGCAATGCCCAGCCGATCGGCCACGGCGCGCGCATCGCGGATATCATCGCCCGCGCAGCAGGCGCCCTTGCGCCCGGTCGCGGCACCGTAATCGTATAGCTGCAGCGTCACCCCGATCACTTCGGCCCCGCTTGCCGCAGCCATGGCGGCAACCACCGAGCTGTCCACCCCGCCCGACATGGCAACGACAATGCGCTGTCCCGCGAGCGTGCCATCGGCGGCAGCCGGCAGCTGGAACAGCGCGGGCCAGTCAAGTTCAGGGAGAGTTTGGGCAAGATCGGAAAGCATGGCCCGCCCCATACACGCAGCCAGCCTTAACGGCAAAAGCCAAGAGTTGACACATGTTAACCTAGGTCAAGAACAGATGAATGCTCCGTTTACCTGGCCTTGACCAACCCTGGTCTAGACCATGGCCAATGGAAATGGGATTCGCCCCTTCAAGCCTTGCCGCAAACAGCGCGAAAGCCGCGCAGGAGGCCGTGTGCGCGCCGCTCGAATGGCATGCGCTCAAGTCGCGCTTTCTTGCGGCCCACGCCCTGCGGCAGGAACTGGAAGCGACGGACCGTGCCCGAGTTGCGAGGGGTGGATTCGTCGAATCCGGTGCCCTTGCCCTGGCATCGCTGCGTGAGTCCTCAGACGCTGTTAACCTTACTGCTTCAGCCAATGGCAAACCCCCTTTTGGCATAGAGGCCAATGTCACCGGCACCCCCACGCCGATGACCGAGGAACGTTATGATTGAGAACCAGGACATTAAACCCGCGATGGTCATCGGACCGCTCGGCGAACCGCTGACGCTCGATTCCCTGCCGCCGCCTTCGACCACCCGCTGGGTTGTCCGGCGCAAGGCGGAAGTCGTGGCCGCGGTGAACGGCGGCCTGTTGACGATCGACGAGGCGTGTGAACGCTATGGTCTGACGCTTGAGGAATTCGCCGGCTGGCAGCGCGCGGTGGATCGTTCGGGCATGCAGGGCCTGCGGGTGACCCGCATTCAGCACTATCGCGAACTTTACGAGCGCCAGCTCAAGTACTGATCTGCGCAATTCCATCGATGGAATTCAGCCGGCCGGGCCTCGAAAGAGGTCCGGCCGGTGCCGTTTTGTCGCACCCTCCAGCCGATACAAATCGGTGCATAGTGCCACATTGCCAGACTGTTGGTCGAAGTCTATGCCCGCTCGGTGGAATAGGGTGCCTGCCCGAGGTTGCCGTGGGTGATTTATTGATCTAACACAGCTCCCGCCCGGTGACGGAGGCTCCGTCTGCGGCATGACTGAATTGAGGTTTATTGGATGACCGACGCGTCGCGTATGGATTCGGCTTTTGAAGACAGGGACTTGTCCGGCGGGCTCGATGCCTTTTCGGATGCGGAGGACCGTCAGTCCCGCCGCCGGACCATTCTGATCATTCTGGGCGCCATCGTCGCGCTGATCGCCGTTTTCTTCCTGCTGCACGGGCTGGGCAAGAAGGACGACACGAAAAAGGATCAGGCGCCGCGCGTTTCGGTCGTCGCTCCCGGTGCCGCATCGGTCGAGGGCCGGATCAGCGTCAACGGCTCGCTCGCCGCGCGCCGCGAAATGCCGGTTGGCGTCGCGGGTGAAGGCGGCCAGGTGAGCCAGGTTCTGGTCGAGGCCGGGCAATGGGTTCAGGCCGGACAGGTTCTCGCCGTCATCGATCGTTCGGTGCAAGTGCAGCAGCAGGCTGGTCAGGGCGCCCAGATCCAGGTCGCGGAAGCCGACGCCCGGCTGGCGCAGGCCAACCTGGAACGCGCGCTCAAACTGGTTGATCGCGGTTTCATCTCCAAGGCCGATGTTGACCGGCTGACCGCCACGCGCGATGCGGCCAACGCCCGCGTGCGGGTGGCGCGCGCCTCCTTTGGCCAGATCGGCGCGCAGATCGCGCGCCTGAACATTGTCGCACCGGCTTCGGGCCTTGTTCTCGAACGCAAGATTGAACCCGGCCAGGTCGTCAGCGGCGGCAGCGGCGTGCTGTTCCGCATCGCCAAGGGCGGCGAAATGGAGCTGAAGGCGCAGGTCGGCGAAATGGATCTGGCCAAGATCAACGCCGGCGTCGTTGCCGAAGTCACCCCGGTGGGCGGCACCAAGTCGTTCAGCGGCCAAGTGTGGCAGGTTTCGCCCGTGATCGATCCGCAGTCGCGCCAGGGCTTTGCCCGCGTTGCCCTGTCCTATGCGCCCGAACTGCGCCCCGGCGGCTTTGCCAGTGCCGTGATCAAGGCGGGAACCATGGTTGCGCCGATGCTTCCCGATTCCGCGGTCCTTTCGGACAATGCCGGTAGCTACGTCTATATCGTCAACAAGGACAACAAGGTGGAGCGCCGCAACGTCAAGATCGGCCTGGTGACCGACAAGGGCATTGCCATTGCCTCGGGCATCACGGGCAGCGAACGCGTTGTCCTGCGCGCCGGGGGCTTCCTTTCCCCGGGTGAAACCGTCCAGCCGGTTGCGGGCAAGAAGTAATGCCCGCTCGCCAGCTCAGCATGGGTGACGCGCGATGAACTTTCGCAACATCTCCGCCTGGTCGATCCGCAATCCGGTCGTGCCCATCATCCTGTTTGTCGGACTGATGCTGCTCGGCATCGTGTCGTTCATGCAGATGAAGATAAACGACATGCCGGACATCGAATTCCCGGCGGTGATGGTCCAGATCAGCCAGCCCGGCGCGGCGCCAACGGAAATCGAAACGCAGATCACGCAAAAGGTCGAAGCGGCGGTCCGCTCGATCAAGGGCGTCGACACGATCAGTTCCACGGCCTCGGAAAGCAACAGCACCACGGTCGTCATGTTCCAGATCGGCGTGGACGTGAACGAGGCGGTGAACGATGTGCGCAACGCCATCGATCAGGCGCGCGGCGACCTGCCCGATGGCATCATGGAACCGCGCGTCATCAAGATGGAAGGCGGCAGCGGCGGGGAAATCGCCGGTTGGTCGGTTTCCGCCGATGACATGACGCTGGAACAGCTGTCGTGGTTCGTCGACGATACGGTGTCCAAGCGTCTGCTGGCCATTCCCGGCATGGCGCAGGTCGATCGTGGTGGCGGCGTCAACCGCGAAATCCGCGTCACGCTCGATCCGGCGCGCATGCAATCGCTCGGCGTGTCGGCCACTCAGGTGAACAACGCGCTGCGCGCGCTCAACATCAACGCGGCGGGCGGCAAGGCGGAAATCGCGGGATCGCGCCAGTCTGTCCGGGTGCTCGGCAACGCCAAGACCGCGTACGAACTGTCGCAGACCGATGTGCCGTTGGGCGGCGGCCGCACAGTCAAGCTCGCCGACTTCGCCGACGTGCGCGACAGCTATGCCGAACTGACCTCCATCGGCAAGGTGAAGGGCAAGGCGGCCGTTACCTTCGAAGTGACGCGCGCCAAGGGAGCCTCGGACGTCGCGGTCTATGACGAAGTCGTCGCCGAAATTGCCAAGATCGAAAAGGAAAACCCGGGCCTGCGGTTCTCGCGCCTGTTCTCTTCGGTCGACTATACCCGCGCGCAGTACGACAGCTCGATTGCCGCCATGGTCGAAGGCGCGATCCTCGCCGTCATCGTTGTGTTCTTCTTCCTGCGGGACTGGCGCGCAACGGTCATTTCCGCGATTGCCATTCCGCTCTCGGCGATCCCGACCTTCTGGTTTCTTTATTCGTGGTTCGGCTTTTCGCTCAACAGCCTTTCGCTGCTTGCGCTGGGGCTTGTCGCCGGCGTGCTGGTCGACGACGCCATCGTCGAGATCGAAAATATCGTCCGGCACATGCGCATGGGCAAAAGCGCCTATCAGGCCTCGATCGACGCGGCGGACGAAATCGGTCTGGCCGTCGTTGCCACCACGTTCTCGATTGTCGCGGTGTTCCTGCCGGTCGGCCTGATGGGCGGCATCCCCGGCCAGTTCTTCAAGAGCTTCGGACTTACCGTCGTCACCTCGGTGCTGCTCAGCCTTGCCGTGGCGCGCATGATCACGCCAATGGTCGCGGCCTATTTCCTGAAGTCGCACGGCGTTGCCGAACACGCAGGCGGCAAGTGGATGGACCGCTATCTTAGCTTGCTGCGCTGGACCCTTGATGATCGCAAGGCGAAGGCCATGCGCGCGCAGATCGAACGCGCGCCGTCGCGCTTCTGGTATTACCCGATCTGGTTTGTCGCTGTCCTGCTGGTCATTGCTGCCTATATCGCCGGCATCGCCATGCCGGGCTTTGCCGTCGGCCAGTCCAAGTTCCTCGGCGAAGTGTTCCCGCCGTGGTTCGTGCTGGTGGTCGGCACTTTGGTCGGCGCGGTGGTCAGCGTCATCGTTTACAAGGCGCTGCGCTTCCCGATGTCGATCATGGGCAGCGGCTTTTCGCGCTGGTACCGCTACATGGACCGCCGCTTCATCGCGCGCCTGCACGATCACCGCGTGTGGATGGTTGGCGTCGGCCTGTGGTCGCTGGTGCTGACCGGCGGGCTGTTCGCCTCGACACCGGGGCAGTTCTTCCCCAACGTCAACAGCGATTTCAGCGTCATCGGCATCGAAATGGTCCCGGGCACGACGCTTGCCCAGACCGAGGCGGTGGCCGACAGCGTGTCGAAGATGGTCGAGGCCGATCCGAATGTCGCCTCCGCTTTCGAGCGCGTTCGCGAAGGCAATGGCCGTATCTTCATCAACCTGAAGCGCGACCGCGAACTGACCAGCCAGGAATTCGAACGCCGGTTGACCCCGAAGCTCCAGGATATTCCTGACGCCCGCGTGACCTTCCAGGACATGAGCGGCCCGGGTGGCGGTGGCGGCGGTCCCAGCCGTCCGATCTCGATCATGCTGTCGGGCAGCAACACCGAACTGCTCGATGCCACGGCGGCCAAGCTGGTCGAGGAAATCAAGGGCGTGCCGGGCGCCGTAGCGCCGCGTGTAGCGGCGGACATGCGCCGGCCTGAAGTGATCATAAAGCCGAACCTCGATCTCGCGGCCAGCCTTGGCGTGACCACCCAGGCGCTCAGCCAGGCGATCCGCATCGCGACGATTGGCGATATCGACCAGAACGCCGCAAAGTTCTCGCTGACCGAACGGCAGGTGCCGATCCGCGTGCGCCTGTCGGAAAATTCGCGCCGCAACCTGTCGTCGATCCAGAACCTGCCGGTGCCGACTTCGACCGGCGGTTCGGTCCCGCTGGCATCGGTTGCGGAAATCAGCCTGGGCTCGGGACCGGTGTCGATCCAGCGCTATAACCAGAACCGCCGCGTCTTCGTTGGCGCGGACCTGGCCGAAGGCGTCGCCAAGGGCGAAGTCATGGCGAAGATCAAGCAGTTGCCGACGATGAAGAACCTGCCCGCCGGCGTTTCCAACGCGCCGTTCGGTCAGGATCGCTGGCAGGCGGACATGATGTCTTCCTTCGCGCAGGCGCTGGTCGCCGGCGTGTTCCTCGTCTTCGCGGTGCTGGTGCTGCTGTACCACCGCTTCGTCTCGCCACTGGTCAACATGGGCTCGCTGTTCCTTGCGCCGCTGGGGGGGATGATCGCCCTGCTGCTGACCGGGCAGGTGCTGTCGCTGCCGGTGTTCATCGGCATCCTCATGCTGTTCGGCATCGTTGCCAAGAACTCGATCCTGCTGATCGATTTCGCCATCGAGGAAATGCAGAAGGGTGCGGACAAGTTCGCCGCCATCGTCGAAGCCGGGCACAAGCGCGCCCAGCCGATCATCATGACCACCGTCGCCATGACCGCGGGCATGATCCCCACCGCTGTTTCGCTTTCGGGCGACGGCGCCTGGCGCGCGCCGATGGGCGTGGTCGTGATCGGCGGCCTGATCCTGTCGACGCTGCTGACGCTGATCATCGTTCCGGCCGGCTTCAGCCTGGCAGATGGCCTCGAAAAGCGCCTCGGCCCGCTGCTGCGTCGCAAGTTCCTGTCCTATGATCCGGAAGAGGAACACCGCACCAATTATCCCTCCGTCGTGCCGGAAGGGCCGCCGAAAGCGCTCGCTGCCGAGTGAGCGGACCGGCGACCAGAACGCGGCGCTCCGGCGCCGACAGGGCGCGGCGGATGCGGATCGTCGCAACCGGCCTGCTGGTTGCCATGGCCGCGCTGTTCCTGCTGGCTCGCAGCCAGATGGCGCCGGGTGCGCCCCTTTCGCATCCCGCCTGGGGCTGGGTTCTGGCCTTCAGCGAAGCGGCGATGGTTGGCGGGCTGGCCGACTGGTTCGCCGTCACCGCGCTGTTCCGCCGCCCGCTTGGCCTGCCGATCCCGCACACGGCGATCATCCCGGAAAACAAGGATCGCATCGCGGATACCATGGCGGGGTTCCTGCGGGACAATTTCCTCACCCCGCAGGTCGTCGCTCGCCGTCTGACGGGCATGAATATTGCCGAGGCCGCCGGCAACTGGCTGACCGCGCCAGAGGGGGTTTCCGGCAGCCGCGTTCGGGCCGGTGCGTCCGAACTGCTCGCCCAGGTGCTCGAATCGCTCGATCCCGAGCGGCTCGGCAATCAGGTGCGCGGCGGGTTGGTGCGGCAGGTCGGCAAGCTGGAAGTCTCGCCGCTGCTGGGCGGACTGGTGGAAACCGCCATAGCTGACCGGCGGCACCTGCCGGTGATCGATGCCATCGTGCGCTGGGCCGGCCTGACGCTGGAAGACAACGAAGATCTGGTGCGCGACATGATCCATCGCCGCGCCAACGCCGTATTGCGCTGGACCGGGCTGGACGAACGGCTGGCCAATTCGGTGATCGATGGCCTCTATAAGATGCTGGCCGAAGTCGTGGTCGATCCCAACCACCCCCTGCGCGGCAAGATCGAGGAAGGGCTGGCTTCGCTCGGCCATGGCCTGCGGCACGATCCCGCCATGCGCGCCAAGGTGGAAGGCATGAAGGATGAAGTGCTGGCCAATCCGGCGCTGGCCGCCTGGTGGCAGGGCGTGTGGGAACGCTTGCGGCTGGGCCTGATCGACCGGCTGCGCTCGCCCGAACCGGCGCTGGGCGGGCAGGTGTCCGAAGCGCTTGCCGAACTTGGCCAGCACCTGCGCGATGATCCCGCGCTGCAGGCCCAGATCAACCGCTTCGCCCGCCGCACCTTGGTGGGCGTGGCCACGCGTTATGGCGATCAGATCGTCCGGCTGGTGTCGGAAACGGTCAAGCGCTGGGATGCGCAGACCATTACCGGCCGCCTCGAAGGTGCGGTCGGGCGCGACCTGCAATTCATCCGCGTCAACGGCACGCTGGTGGGCGGGCTGGTCGGCCTTGCGCTCCATGCGGCAAACGGCCTGCTGTAATGGCAGTGCCGGTCCTGACGACCCAGCGGTTCGAGCTGTGGCAGCCGCAGGCGGAAGACTTTGCCGATCTCCACGCCCTGACTCTCGATGACGAAACGCGACGCTTCCTCGGCTCGTTCATCCCGACAGAGATGGATTCGTTCAACCGCCTGCTGCGCAACGCCGGATCGTGGGCGCTGCATGGCTATGGCGTGTTCATGGTCCGCGAGCGCGGCGGGAATCGTATCATTGCCACCTGCGGCGTCTTCCGCAGCCACCGCGGCTTCGGCCCGGACAAGCGCATGGACGACGTGGCCGAGGCCGGGTGGATCGTTCACAAGGACTTCTGGGGGCAGGGCGTGGCGAGTGAGGTCATGCGCGCTGTGCTGGACTGGTTCGATGCCACCCATGGACGCCAGCGCATTGCCTGCATGATCGACGAAGGTCACGTCGCGTCAGATGCGATCGCCCGCAAGCTCGGGTTTGTGGAATATGGGCGAGAGCGGAAGGACGGCGAGGCGGCGCTGGTTCTGTATGAGCGGAGTTGACCTGATTGAAGCGCTGCCGTCTTATACTGCATCAAGGAAATTGAATGAGATACGTCCCGATAGCCATTGCATTGAGCACGGCAAGTCCGGTTCTCGCCGCACAGCCTGTTGAACTTGCGCCTGCGACGCCATGGAAGCTCGATATTGCCAATAACCAGTGCACGGTGGAGCGCAGTTTCGGCCTCGGTGACGATGCAGTGACCATCGTTTTGGTAAAGGACGGTGGACCAGAGCAGTTGGATGCCGTTTTCTTCGGCAACAAGGTGCCGAAGTTCAGGGGCAATGGACCAATAGGTCTTGCACTTGCCCCAGAGGGATTGAGCCGGACCTATAATGGCATTTCTAGCAGCTTGAAGGGTCGTCCGGAGCGGGTGGTGCGCCTTCCCGATACTGGCGTGGAATTATTTAACTCGGCAGTAGGGGGCCAAGACTTGTCTCTCGCCCACGGAGATGAGTGGGCGGTAACTCTAAGGAAAACCGGCATCGCTCCAGCACTGCGTGCGCTGGACAGCTGTTACGATCAGTTGCTCGAAAGCTGGGGTGTCGATCCAAAGGCATCTACGCGTCTGGCTGTGCCACCGCGTCGTAGCGGCGAGCCGAGAGTAACCAATCCCGGCCGCGCAATCGCGATCCGGATCCGGGTGGAAGTAATAAATGGGTCACCATCTCCTCTACCAAAGAAAACTGTATTGGACGCGGCTAAAAGGGTTCGCGCGATTGCCGATTTTTCCGATGATGCTTGGGTCACGCCAAATGATTATCCAACCGAAGCATTGAGGACGGAAAGCAGCGGCAAGGTGGTCACCGCGCTATCGCTGGACCAGAACGGCAAGGTTTCTGCTTGCCGCATCGCAGTGAACAGCGGCACTCCGTCTTTGGACTCCAAAACCTGCGAAGTGTTCACCAAACGCGCGCGCTTCACCCCCGCGCAAGATCAGGCCGGCAATCCCGTCACATCGACCATCGTCGAGCGGGTAAATTGGGTCATTCCACGAGACTGACAAAGAAAAAGCCCCGGAGGTTTCCCCCCGGGGCCTTCGCATTTTCGTCAGTCGAAACCGCTCAAAGCTTGCCGGTGAGTTCCGGCACCACGTTGAACAGGTCGCCCACCAGGCCGATGTCTGCGACCTGGAAGATCGGGGCGTCCTCGTCCTTGTTGATGGCGATGATGGTCTTGCTGTCCTTCATGCCGGCAAGGTGCTGGATCGCGCCCGAGATGCCGATGGCGATGTAGACTTCCGGGGCAACGATCTTGCCGGTCTGGCCGACCTGGTAGTCGTTGGGGACATAACCCGCGTCGACTGCAGCGCGCGATGCGCCGACGGCAGCGCCGAGCTTGTCGGCGAGCGGGAAGATCGTGGCTTCAAACGTCGGACCGTCCTTCAGCGCGCGGCCGCCCGAGACGATGATCTTGGCGCTGGTCAGTTCGGGGCGTTCGCTCTTGGCGATTTCCGCGCCGACGAAGCTGGACAGGCCGGCATCGCCCGCGCCCGAAACGGCTTCGACCGAACCCGAACCGCCCGACGTTTCCGCCTTGGCAAAGGCGGTGCCGCGCACGGTGATGACCAGCTTGGCATCGCTCGATTCCACCGTGGCGATGGCGTTGCCAGCATAGGTCGGGCGGGTGAAGGTCTTGGGGCCTTCGACCGAGAGAATGTCCGACACCTGCATGACATCGAGCAGCGCCGCGACGCGCGGGGCGATGTTCTTGCCGTTCGAGGTTGCCGGCGCGACGAACGCGTCGTGATGGCCCATCAGATCGGCGATCAGCGGCGCGACGTTTTCAGCCAGCGCGTCCTTGTAGGCAGCGTTGTCGGCCAGGTGGACCTTGCCGACGCCGGCGATCTTGGCAGCCTGATCGGCAACGGCAGCACAGCCTGCACCGGCAACGATCAGGTGCACTTCACCCAGCTGCGAGGCAGCGGTGACGGCGGCGAGGGTAGCGTCCTTGACGGAGGCGTTGTCGTGTTCGACCCAAACGAGTGTCTTGGACATCAGGCTACTCCCAGTTCCTTGAGCTTGGCGACGAGCGCGTCAACGTCGGCCACCTTGATGCCGGCCGAACGGACGGGCGGTTCGGAAACCTTCAGCGTCTTCAGGCGCGGAGCGGTATCGACGCCGTAGTCCGCCGGAGCCTTGGTGGCGAGCGGCTTCGACTTGGCCTTCATGATGTTCGGCAGCGAGGCATAACGCGGCTCGTTCAGGCGCAGGTCGGTGGTGACGATGGCGGGAAGCGCCAGCTTCACCGTTTCCAGACCGCCATCGACTTCGCGCGTGACGGTAACGGCATCGCCATCGACCGAAACGGCCGAAGCGAAGGTGCCCTGCGGACGGCCCATCAGCGCGGCCAGCATCTGGCCGGTCTGGTTGCTGTCATCGTCGATCGCCTGCTTGCCCAGGATCACCAGACCCGGGGTTTCCTCTTCGGCAATGGCCTTGAGGATCTTGGCAACGGCGAGCGGTTCAACCTCGTCATCGGTCTGCACCAGGATGGCCCGGTCCGCGCCCATGGCGAGTGCCGTGCGCAGCGTTTCCTGCGCCTTGGCCGGGCCGACGGACACGGCGACGATCTCAGTCGCGACGCCCTTTTCCTTCAGGCGGATGGCTTCTTCGACGGCGATTTCGTCAAAGGGGTTCATGCTCATCTTGACGTTGGCCAGATCGACACCCGTGCCGTCCGCCTTGACGCGCGGCTTCACGTTGTAATCGATCACCCGCTTTACCGGGACGATGATCTTCATGTGCGTGGTCCTTCCTCGGTGGGATGGGAATTTAGTCGCTCGATTAAACTCGCGGATTCGCCTTTGCCGCAGTTGCGAAGAAGGTCAAGCCCCCTGCTGCCGGACTGCCACAATGTGCAGCCCGGCGATGCAGGGTTATCAGGCGGACTTCTTCACTTCGGCAACGATCTTGCGGGCGGCATCGCCCAGATCGCTGGCAGAAACGATAGGCAGGCCCGATCCTTCGAGGATCTGCTTGCCGAGATCGACGTTGGTGCCTTCGAGACGCACGACCAGCGGAACCGACAGGTTCACTTCCTTCGCTGCGGCGACAATGCCCTCGGCAATGGTGTCGCACTTCATGATGCCACCGAAGATGTTGACGAGGATGCCCTTCACCGCCGGATCGGCAAGGATGATCTTGAACGCCGCAGTGACCTTTTCGGTCGTCGCGCCGCCGCCCACGTCGAGGAAGTTCGCCGGGAACATGCCGTTCAGCTTGATGATGTCCATCGTCGCCATGGCAAGGCCGGCGCCGTTGACCATGCAGCCGATGTCACCATCGAGCTTGATATAGGCGAGATCATACTTCGACGCTTCGATTTCCGCAGGATCTTCCTCGGTCTCGTCGCGCAGGGCGAAAACGTCGGGGTGGCGATAGAGCGCGTTCGAATCGAAGCTCATCTTGGTGTCGAGCACCAGCAGCTGGCCATTCGATTCGGCCAGCGGGTTGATTTCGATCATCGAGCAGTCGAGCGCCATGAAGGCGTCGTACAGCTGCTTGCCCAGCACCTGTGCCTGCTTGTTGAGATCACCCTTCAGCTTGAGTCCGAAGGCCAGCGCGCGGCCGTGGTGGGGCATGAAGCCCTGGGCCGGATCGATGGTGATCGTGGTGATCTTTTCCGGGGTTTCGTGCGCGACGTCTTCGATCGACATGCCACCTTCGGTGGATGCGATCATGGCGACGCGGCCAGTGGCGCGGTCAACCAGCATCGACAGGTAGTATTCCTTGCCGATGTCGACACCGTCGGTGATCAGCAGGCGGTTGACCTGCTTGCCGGCATCGCCGGTCTGGATGGTGACAAGCGTGTTGCCCAGCATGTCCTTGGCGTGGGCTTCGACTTCCTCGAGCGTCTTGGCGAGGCGGACGCCGCCCTTGGCGCCTTCCGGCAGTTCCTTGAACGTGCCCTTGCCGCGGCCACCGGCGTGGATCTGCGACTTCACGACATAAAGCGGTCCGGGCAGCTGCTTGGCGGCTTCGACGGCTTCCGCCACGCTGAGAGCGGCGATGCCCTTGGGA
This sequence comes from Novosphingobium sp., assembly GCA_046063225.1. Classification (GTDB taxonomy): domain Bacteria; phylum Pseudomonadota; class Alphaproteobacteria; order Sphingomonadales; family Sphingomonadaceae; genus Novosphingobium. The sequence continues at coordinate 16,053 of JBJTLW010000126.1, forward strand.
ATGGCGATACCGAACTTGGCCAGCAGTTCCTTGGCCTGATATTCGTGAATGTTCATGGGCGTGCTCTTTCGTTCTGACAGACGGGACGGAATATTGTGCGCTGCCGCATAGGGCGCTTATCCGGGCTTGAAAAGGCCTCTATGGCCCCTCTAGGGTGGAAATATGAACGCCAGTTGCGAGCCATTCTTAACAACTGTCCTTTTCGACAGGTCATCGCCGCGATGATCGACCGGAATCGACTCGAAGCGATCGTCCGCGCGGCGGGTGAGATTGCCGCCAGCCAGTGGCCCGGCGCGGGCCACTCGCCCGATGTGTGGGAGAAGACGCCGGACAATCCGGTAAGTTCGGCCGATATTGCGGTCGACAATTTCCTGAAGCACGAACTGGGCGCCCTGCTGCCCTCGGCTGGCTGGCTGTCCGAGGAGACGGCGGACGCGCCGGCGCGGCTTGATGGCGGGCTTGCCTGGCTGGTCGATCCGATCGACGGTACGCGCGATTTTATTCGCGGGCGGAGCGGCTGGGCGGTGTCGGTGGCGCTGGTCAGCTCTGGCCGGCCGTTGTTCGGCATGCTCCATGCCCCGGCGCGCGGCGAGTTCTGGCATGGCGAGGCCGGCAAGGGCGCGTGGCGCAACGGTCAGCCGCTGATCGCGAGCTCGCGCGAAACCCTGCCGGGCGCGCGGGTGCCGGTCGATCACCTGCCGCCGGTTGATGCTGACCTGACGCAAGTAGACAAGCCCAATTCGATCGCGCTCAGAATCGCCATGGTCGCCGCTGACGAAGCCGATCTGCTCGCCACGCTTCGCTGGGGCTGGGAATGGGACATTGCCGCCGCCGCGCTGATTGCGCGTGAGGCTGGTGCCGCCGTCACCGATGCCTTTGGAGCGCCGCTGAACTATAACAAGCGTGATCCGCGCGCCTTTGGCGTTCTGGTCACCGCGCCCGCCATTCACGCTGCCGCGGTGGATCGTCTCTCGGATCGGGCGCGCGAACTGGCGCTCCGCTAAGGTTTGGCGATCGCGGGAACAACTGTGTCGCATTGCGATTTGCAGCAGGAAGCCTTCCCCTGCTAAAGCGATAACCGTGACACCCTATCCCTGGTCTGACGTTGCCGCGATCATCGGCCTGATCTTCATCAACGGCCTGTTCTCGATGAGCGAACTGGCGATCGTTTCCGCACGTCCCGCGCGGCTGAAGGTTGCGGCCGAGCGCGGCAAGAGCGGCGCGAAGAAGGCACTGGAACTGGCGAGCGATCCCGGCAAGTTCCTCAGCACCGTGCAGATCGGCATCACGCTCGTCGGTATCATCGCCGGTGCCTATTCGGGCGCGAGCCTTGGCGGGCCGACCGCAGAGCGGCTGGCGCTGGTGGGCGTTCCTGCCGAATACGCCGACGATGCCGGCTTTGCGTTGGTCATCGCCTTCACCACCTACCTCAGCCTGGTGATCGGCGAACTGGTGCCGAAGCAGGTCGCGCTGCGCCACGCCGAAGGCATTGCCACGCTGGCATCGGTGCCCATGGCCATCGTCGCGCGGATCACCGCGCCGCTGGTCTGGCTGCTCGATGTCAGCTCCGGGCTGTTGCTGACCGTGCTGGGCGTGAAGCGTTCGGGCGAGAGCGAAGTGACCGCCGAAGAGCTGCACATGATCATCGCCGAGGCGACGAGTTCCGGCGTCATCGAGGAAGACGAACGCGCGATCATGACCGGCATCATGCGTCTGGCCGATCGGCCAGTGCGTGAACTGATGACCCCGCGCAACGAGATTGACGCGATCGATCGCCGCGCCAGCGAAGACGATGTGCGCGCCATGCTGAAAAGCTCGCCCCATTCGCTGTGGCCCGTGGTCGATGGGGCGCCGGACAATGTCGTCGGCGTCGTAAAGGTGCTCGATCTCCAGCGTGCCCTGCTGGGCGGCAAGCGCGTGCAGGTTGGCCGCCTGATGAAGAAAGCGGAAATCCTGCCCGATCAGCTCGACGCCATGGATGCGCTCAAGCTGCTGCAGCAGTCGGGCGTGTCGATGGCCATGGTCCACGACGAGTATGGCCATCTGGAAGGCATCGTCACGCCGGCCGATCTGCTGGCGGCGATTGTCGGCAACTTCGCCAGCCATCAGGACGAAGGCGATGAGCCGATGGTCGTCACGCGCGAGGACGGCTCGCTGCTGCTTGCTGGCTCCTTGCCGGTCGATGCGCTGGGCGCGCAGCTGGGCATCGCCATCGCCGATGACCGGGACTATGCGACTGCGGCGGGCTTCGTGCTGTCCGTGCTCAAGCACCTGCCCAAGGAAGGCGAACACTTCCACGAACAGGGTTGGCGTATCGAGATCGTCGACATGGATGGCCGCCGCATCGACAAGCTGCTGGCCAGCCGGGTGGATGCCCCGGCCGCCAACACCGCTGCCGATTAACGCCCCAGCAGGTTCCGGGCCTGTCCAGCGATCTGCGCCAGCATGGCCGGCGCGGTCGGCACGGCGCTCTGCGCGCGGGTGACCATGGCACGGAACTGGCGGATCGCCGTGGCCTGATCCTGCGACCAGGCATCGACGGTGGCCATCGGATCGCAGCCCTTTTTCGCGCACAGGCGGCGCAGGAAATCGAGCCGCATGTGCTGGAAGTCGCGCGCGAGCCCGGCGACCAGAAGGCGTTCCCACGAATCGGTCGGGCGCAGGCGGCTTGCGGCCTGCTGCGCCCAGTCGAGACCGAGCCGTGCGCCGAGATCGGAGAAAGCGCGCGTCAGGACGCCGGTGTCGATCGCCAGATCCCGTGCCAGCCGGGCCAGACCCACCGAACCGTCGAGGTCGCTAAGCCGCGCGACCATGGCCGCTTCGGCCTGCGGCACGCCGGCCTGGGCCAGATCGGCCAGCATCCGGTCGGACTGGGTCTTCGCCTCGCCGGAGAGCAGCTTCGTCACACCGGCGCTGAGTGCGGAGACGCCGGGGGCGAGTTCGGCCAGCATCGCGCTTGGAAGGCGATCGGTCACACCCGCACGAAGCAGGTCGGCCATGTGGCTGCGCAGCGCCGATGACGCACGACGGAACGCGATGAGCCGCGCGTGTTCGGGCATTGGCGTGGTTTCGATGGCGGACCACACGGCGTCCATGCCGAACAGCTGCTCGGCCACGAGGAAGGCGGCGGCAACCTGGGCCAGGCCCGCGCTTTCCTCTTCAACCAGTTCGAACGGGTGGATCATGCCGATGCGGTTGACCAGTCGGTTCGCCAGCTTGGTGGCAATGATCTCACGCCGCAGGCGGTGGCCAAGGATATCCTTGCGGAACTTGACCTGCATGTCTTCGGGGAAGGCGCGGATCAGTTCGTCATCCAGCCCCGGATCGTCGGGCAGCTGCGAGCGTTCCAGCGCATCCTGCAGCGCCAGCTTGGCGCTCGACAGCAAGACGGCGAGTTCCGGCCGGACGAGGCCGTGGCCTTCGGCGGCGCGGCGCTTGAACAGGTCGTTGTCGGCCAGGCCTTCGGTCTTGCGGTCAAGCTGGCCGCGTTCCTCCAGCATTTCGATCAGACGCAGGTAGGATCCCGTCGCCGCCGCACCGCCCGCCTCGGCAATGGACAAGCCGAGCGCTTGCAGGCGATTGTCCTCCAGCACCAGATGGGCGACGGCATCGGTCATACCCGACAGCAACTTGACGCGCGCGGGTTCGGTGAGGCGCCCGGCGCGCTTGGCCGAGGCAAGCGCGATCTTGATGTTGACCTCATTGTCCGAACAATCGACGCCGGCCGAATTGTCGATGAAGTCGGTGTTGATGCGTCCGCCGGCCAAGGCAAATTCGATGCGGCCCGCCTGGGTGCAGCCCAGGTTCGCGCCTTCACCGATAACCTTGGCGCCAATTTCCCGCGCGTCGACGCGCAGCGTATCGTTCGCCGGATCGCCGACGGTCGCGTTGTTTTCGGCGCTCGACTTCACATAGGTGCCGATGCCGCCGAACCACAAGAGGTCGATCGGCGCTTTCAGAATGGCCGAGATCAGGCTTTCGGGATCGAGCGCTTCGGCTTCGATTCCCAGCATCTCGCGCACCGGCTTCGACAGCGGAATTTCCTTGGCACTGCGGGCAAAGACGCCGCCGCCCTTGCTGATCAGGCCCTTTTCGTAATCCTCCCAGCTGGAGCGCGGCAGCGCGAACATGCGCGCGCGCTCGGCCCAGCTTTTTGCCGGATCGGGATCGGGATCGAGGAAGATGTGGCGGTGATCGAAGGCGGCGACCAGCTTGATCGCCTGCGACAGCAGCATGCCGTTGCCGAACACGTCGCCCGACATGTCGCCACAACCGGCCACGCGCACCGGCTCGCTCTGCACGTCAACGCCCATTTCCAGGAAATGGCGGCGCACCGAAAGCCACGCTCCCTTGGCGGTGATGCCCATGGCCTTGTGGTCATAGCCCTTGGATCCGCCGCTGGCGAAGGCATCGTCCAGCCAGAAGTCGGCTTCGTCGGCCAGAGCGTTGGCCGTGTCGGAAAAGGTGGCCGTGCCCTTGTCCGCTGCGAAGACGAAATAGGGATCCTCGCCATCGCGGATCACCACCTGCTTGGGGTAGACGACCTTGTTGTCGACGATGTTGTCGGTGATCGACAGCAGCGTGCGGATGAACAGCTTGTAGCTTTCCTTGCCTTCAACCAGCCAGCCATCGCGGTCGATGGCGGGGTTGGGCAATTGCTTGGGATAGAAGCCGCCCTTCGCGCCGGTCGGCACGATCACCGCGTTCTTCACGCGCTGCGCCTTCATCAGGCCGAGCACTTCGGTGCGGAAATCGTCGCGCCGGTCGGACCAGCGCAGGCCGCCGCGTGCGACCGGGCCGGCGCGCAGGTGGATGCCTTCGACGCGGGCGCTGTAGACGAAGATCTCGCGCCAGGGCAGCGGCTTGGGCAGGCCGGGAACCATCGAGGAATCGAGCTTGAAAGCCAGTGCCGCCTCGCCCGCCGGGGCGAAGGCGTTGGTTCGCAGCATGGCCAGAACCAGCGCGCGATAGGCGCGCAGCAGGCGATCATCGTTGATCGCCGAAACCTTGGCGAGGCCCGCCTTGATGGCATCCTGCGCTGCCTCGCCCGCCTTGGCGCGGTCGCCGGCAAAGGCCGGATCGTGGGCGGCGCGGAACAGGTCGAGCACGGCGAGCGTCACCGCCGGGGCGTTCTGCAAGGCATCGACCACGGTGGGGATGCCGAAATTGAGGCCAGCCTGCCGCAGATAGCGATACCAGGCGCGCAGCCAGTTCGCCTCGCGCGCGGACAGGCGCAGACCGGCGATCAGGCGGTTGAAGCCATCGTCCTCGCCCGCGGCGTTCAGCACATCGGCCAGCGCGGCTTCGATCACCGGGGCGTGGCTCAGCACGGCGGCGCTGTCGCTTCCGGCCGGCAAGGCAAGGCGAAAATCGTGGATCGCGCCCAGGTATTCGCCGCGCTGTTCCAGCGTCGTCGGCACGTCCTCGATCACGCGGAAACCGAAGTTTTCCAGCGCCGGAACGGCATCGGACAAGGCAATCGCGCCGCTGCGCTGATAGAGCTTCAGCCGCAGTTCGCCCGCTTCGTCGCCGGCCAGCGCATAGAGCCGCACGCCCCGGCGCGGACCGGCTTCACCGGCATCGGCCGCCAGCGTGCGCAGGCGCGAAATGTCGTTTGCCGCTTCGCCCGCGCCGTGAGTGGCACGGTAGGCCAGCGGGAAAGCCTCGGCATAGCGTGCGGCAATGGCGGCGGCGCGGCCGGCCTCTTCGTGGCTGGCCAGTTCGGCCTCCACGGCATCGCCCCAGCCGCGCAGGATGGCTTTCAGCTGCGCATCGAGCGCGCCTTCATCGGGGATCGCCGCGCCCTCGCGGATGTCGATGACGAACTGCAGAAGCGCCAGATTGCCGCCCTCAATCTCAAGACTCCAGTCGAGCACCGGACCGTCGGCAGCCTGGGTCAGCATGGTCTGCACCTGCAGGCGGGTCGCGGTCGACATCGCGTCGCGCGGCAGCCAGACGAAGGCAAAGAGGTGGCGTTCGAGCGGCGCGGTAACGAGCGACAGGCGTGGGCGCGGCCGGTCGATCAGGCTCATCATCGTGGTCGCCACGCGCTCCAGATCGGCGTCTTCGAAGCTGATCAGCAGATCGTGCGGCAGCGAGGTCATCGCGTGGACCAGCGCCTTGCCGGCATGGCCGCCGGGATCGAATCCGAATTTGGCGGTCAGGGCCGAGAGCTGCGCGCGCATGCGCGGCACCTGCGTGGGAGCGGCGGCCAGCGCCGCGCTCGTCCAGACCCCGGCATGGATCGACAGGGCGGCAACCTTGCCGGCTTCGTAGATCGGCACGATGAACAGATCGAGCGGCGCGTGGCGGTGCACGGTGCTGATCCGGTTGGACTTGATGACCAGCGGCACGCGGGCGCCCTTGCGCGCCTTGTCGAACCATTCGAAGGCGCGCTTGAAGCTGGGCTCGCCCAGCAGGGGCTGCGCGCCCTTGCGGCAGATGCCGAGCATCCGGGAATGGCTGCCGTCGCGGTGGCGGGTGACATGGCCAAGCTGCGTCAGCATGCCGTCCTTCAGCCAGCGCAGCAGCGCCGCGCCTTCGGCATCACCAAGCCCGTCGGCGTCCTCTTCCATCGCTGCCTGCATACGCGGCCAGTCGCTCACCGCACCGCGCACGTCGGCCAGCGTCTCCGCCAAGGCCTCGTGCAGCGCGCGGCGGCTCTTGGCATCGGCGCGATCGGTTTCGAGATAGACCATCGATTCGCGTTTTTCGCCGGAGGCTGATGCGCCTTCGGGAAGTCCGTCGATCACCCCATCGACGCCGCGGCGCACGGCGACGACCGGGTGGACGAGTCGGTTGATGCCCAGCCCCTGTGCAGTGACCGTGGCGGCAATCGAATCGACAATGAACGGCATGTCATCGTTGATGACCGCCACGCGCATGAAGCGATCGGCCGCAGTGCCGCTGACCGATTCGATGGCAATGGCGGGATGACCGGGCCGACGCGCGGCGGCGGCATCGAGCAGAAAGCCGGCGGCGGCATCAAGGCCTTCGCTGGTAAAGGCGCCATCGCCTGGCAGCACCGAGGCGGACAGGCGCTGGGCCAGGGCGCTGCGCAGCGCGGTTGCGGCCGGCGTCTTCACCGGGTTGGACTTGCTGCCCTTAGCGGGCTCGCGGCCTGCGGAACCTGTCGCCATGCCTCTCTCCTGCGGCGCTGGATGCGCGCACCGTGGTAAAGAAACAAAATTACTTAACCGTGGTGCAATCTTACGCGGTTCTACGAGAAACTGGTTCCATTTGCAACCAGTTTCTCGCGACTATTGGCGCATGTTCAAGCCAAATGCCTCAGCGGTCAAGGCAAGCGATCGGTACTGTGCCGCCGGATCGAAGGTCGCGCCCGAAAGGATGATTTCGTCCGCTCCGGTGCGTGCGACAAAGGCCTCGATCCGTTCGCGTACGGTCTGTGGAGAACCGACGGCGCGTGCCTGGTCGAGGTGCGTGAACATGGCCTGGAACTGTGGCGGCAGGCTGGCGCGGTAACCCTCCACCGGCGGCTTCATCTTGCCCGGCGTGCCGCTGCGCAGCGCGACGAAACCTTGTTCCTGCGACGAGGCGAGGGTTTGCGCTTCGGCATCGTTTTGCGCGCAAACCACCATCATCGCCGCCATGACGTGCGGCCGGTCAAGCGTGGCCGAAGGGCGGAACCGTTCCCGGTAGAGCGCCAGCGCGGCATCCAGATGATCGGGCGCGAAGTGCGAGGCAAAGGCATAGGGCAGGCCCAGCGCGGCGGCCAGCGAGGCGCCAAACAGGCTGGAGCCCAGCATCCACATTTCTACCTCGGCGCCGCGTCCGGGGGAGGCGGGAAGCGGCACTTCGGGATCGCCCGCAAACAGCGCGCGCAGTTCCAAGACGTCTTGCGGGAACTGTTCGGCCGCCTGCCGCAGGTCGCGCCGCAGCATCTGGCCGACGCGCCCGTCCGCTCCGGGTGCGCGGCCAAGACCCAGATCAATCCGTCCCGGAAACAGCGCGGCCAGCGTGCCGAACTGTTCGGCAATCGCATAGGGGCTGTGGTTGGGCAGCATGATGCCGCCCGAACCGACGCGAATCGTGCGCGTCGCGTTGCCGATGGCGGCCAGCACCACCGCTGTCGCTCCGCCGGCAACACCTTCCATGCCATGGTGTTCGGCCACCCAGTAGCGCTTGTAGCCAGCGGCTTCGGCAGTGCGGGCGGATTCGATCGAGGCGGCCAGCGCATCGCCCACTCCAGTGCCTTCGCGCACCGTGACCAGATCGAGAACGGACAATGGGACCATGGCGCTCAGGTTACTTGCCCGACGGTGCCGGGGCCGCTGCCGGGGTGGCAGGACCAAGCTGGGCGATCCAGGCTTGCGCCTGGCGCGCCTCATTGGTGCCGGGTGCAGTGGCGATCACCGATTGCCACGATTTGCGCGCCGCATCGTCGCGCCCGGATAGGGCGGCGATGAGGCCGCCTTCGAGCCCGACTTCGGCATCAAGCGGAGCGAGCGTTGCGGCGCGTTCGATGAAACCCTGCGCTTCCGGCAGCTTGCCGGTGATGCGAGCCATGCGTGCCGAAAGCAGCAGGGTCGGCGCGTCGGTGGGCAGGGCGGCGCGGGCCTCGTTCAGCGATGCGGCGGCTTCTGCCTTGCGGCCAAGCTTGAACAGCGAATTGGCCTTGTCACGCGCGATACGGCCAGCCAGCGCCGTGTTGCCCGATTGCCGTGCCTGGGCCTGGGCGCGATTGAACAGGTCGAGCGCGGCCTGGAACTGGCCCTGCCCTTCGGCGGCAATCGCGGCCCCGGCCTCAAGCTCGGCACGGGTGGCGCCGTCGGTCTGCGGTACCGCGTCGCGCGCGGCAAGGAAGGCGTCCTGCGCCTCTTTCCAGCGCTCCAGCGCGAGCAGGGCAATCGCCTTGCAGGCCAGCGGATCGGCCAGCGCGTCGCCGCTCTTGCCCGCCAGCGCATCGTCGGCAGACACCAGCGCCTCGGACGGGTCGCTTTCGGCCAGCGCGTAGCAGTTCTGCAGGGCGGGGCGCACCGCAGGCACGCTCGGCACGGCTGCGGGCTTTGGCTTTTTCTCACGCCCTTCCAGCGCAGGCGGCGGAATGCGCGGCGCGCTGCCGCCCGGATTGGGCATGGTATAGGGCCCGACCTGGGCGATGAGCAGGATGGAAGCGATCAGCGACATAAGGCTCCGTGGCTCTGCCAGGCGGGCTGGCGAGGGGGCGCAGCCGGGCAGGGCTGCGCGTGGCGATGGTGGCCGTCCATTGCCAGATGCACCTGCACCGCTGCTGAACGCAAGGCCTGCCGTGCCGTCCGCGTCCGGTCACAGGCTGGCAAGGGTATCCAGCAGAAGCGCGATATCCTGATCGCGCGACAGGCGGTGGTCGCCATCCTTGATGAGATGGACGTGGACGTCGGGCGATTCCAGCGCTTCGGCAAGGGCAAGCGCGGTGCGCCACGGCACGTCGGGATCCTGCTGGCCTTGCAGCACGCGCACCGGGCAGGTGATGGGGATGGCCGCGCCCAGCAACCGGCGGCTCTGCCCGTCGGCCCAGAAAAGTGGATGGGTCGGCGTCGGATCGGGGCCATAGGGATTGGCTTCGTAAATGGGCCGCCCGGCGGCAAGTTCGGCCTTCTGTTCGGGGGTGTAGCCCCAGTCGGTAAAGTCCGGCGCCGGGGCAATGCCTATCAGGCCGGCCAGCCGTTCGCCCAGTTCAAGACCCGCCAGCAGCATCAGCCAGCCGCCCATCGACGATCCGATCAGCACCACCGGGCCGGCGGTTACCGCGTCGATCACGGCCAGAATCTCTTCCTGCCAGCGGCCGAGCGATCCGTCGGCGAACAGCCCGCTGCTTTCCCCGCAGCCCGAATAGTCGAGCAGCAGGCAGGATCGCTTGTTGGCCTTGGCCCAGGCAAATACGGCCTGCGCCTTGCCGCCCGCCATGTCCGACATATAGCCCGGCAGGAACACCAGAACCGGACCGTTGCCCGGCGTGAAGCGATAGGCAATGCGCCGTCCGTCGGGCCGGGCGTGGAACCGGGTGTCATCCATGGCGAACCTCCAGCCACATCCTCTGCGCGGGGCGTGGCTGGAGGTCAACTGCGGGGGCGGGGTATGGACGGCGTCTCAGCCATCCCTCTGGAAGATCGCCTCGATGGGCAGTTCGAAGAGATCGGCGATGCGGAAGGCGAGCGGTAGCGAGGGATCGTACTTGCCGGTTTCGATGGCGTTCACCGACTGGCGCGACACGCCGAGCCGCTCGGCCAGATCCTGCTGGTTCCACTCACGTTCGGCGCGCAGCACGCGAAGGCGGTTTTTCATACACAGGATCCCGCCGTGCCCATGGTCAGCTTGTTGAACAGCGCGCCCAGGCCCAGGCCCATGGCCCAGAAAAAGAACACGCCGAAGCCGCCGTTGCCCGCTGGCACCAGTTCGAAGTTCTGCAGGAATTCCCAGATGGTCATGATCGTCAGGCTGAAGCCGCTGGCGAACAGGCACTGGCGCACCAGCAGCAGGCGAATGAACTCGTCCGTTTCCTCGACGATGAAGCGCATCACCGCCCAGAACACGCCGATAATCGGCACTGCGGGGGCAAGCGCAAGCGCGACAGCGAGGGCGCCGCTCGGCCGGTCGTGGCGGAACAGCCAGGTCGCGGCAAAAAACACCACGATATAAATGGACATGAGGACGGCAAGGCGAAGCGTGTAACGCTTGGCGGCGGGGGACATGGTACGTGCCATGGAAAGCTCCTTTGTCGATTTGACAAGTGTGCTTTACAAGCGAGTCACGGTTATGTCAAGCACGCTTTCCATAAGGTCAATGAACCTTGCCAAACCAAGCCCAACGGTTGAGCGTTTCGTGCGGCGCGGCTAAGGGCCAGTGCCATGTCCGAAACGATCACCATCACGCTCCCCGACGGTTCCTCGCGCGCCATGCCGGCTGGCTCGACTCCCTATGATGTCGCGGCCGCCATCGGCCCCGGCCTGGCCAAGGCGGCGATCGCTGCGCGCGTCGATGGCGAGCTGGTCGATCTCACTCGCCCGTTCACTGGCGATTCGGCGCTGGCGCTGGTCACTTCGCGCGATGAGGCCGAGGCGCTCGACCTTGCCCGGCATGATTTCGCCCACGTGCTGGCCGAAGCGGTGCAGGCGCTGTTCCCCGGCACGCAGATCACCTTCGGCCCGGCGACGGACGACGGCTTCTACTATGACGTGATGGCCCCGGCCAGCCGCGAGCCGTTCGGCATGGATGACCTGCCGGCGATCGAGGAAAAGATGCGCGAGATCATCCGCGCCGACAAGCCGCTGCGCCGCGAGGTGTGGAGTCGCCAGCAGCTGATCGACAAGTGGACGGGCGAAGGCGAAACGTTCAAGGCCGGATGTGCTGCCGAATTGCCCGAGGGCGAGGAGCTGACGGTCTACTGTTCGGGCAACGACTGGCTCGACATGTGCCGCGGTCCGCACCTGCCCTCCACCGGCAAGCTTGATCCGCAGGCGTTCAAGCTGATGCGCGTCGCCGGTGCATACTGGCGCGGCGACCAGAAGAATGCGCAGCTGACCCGCATCTACGGCACCGGCTGGCTCAACAAGAAGCAGCTCGACGCGCACCTCACGCGGCTGGAAGAAGCGGCCAAGCGCGATCACCGCCGTCTGGGGCAGGAAATGGACCTGTTCCACCTGCAGGCCGAAGCGCACGGTTCGGTGTTCTGGCACCCGCAGGGCTATGTCATTTACCGCGAGCTGGAAGACTACATCCGCCGCGCGGTGCAGGGTGCCGGCTGCAAGGAAGTGAAGACGCCGCAGGTGATGGACGCCCGCCAGTGGGAGCAGTCCGGGCACTGGGGCAAGTATCGCGCCAACATGTTCGTCATCCCTGACGAGGTGCCCAACACCGAAGACGATGGCCCGGTTATCAGCGGCGATGCCGACTGGATGGCGCTGAAGCCGATGAACTGCCCGGCGCACGTGCTGATCTTCCGTCAGGGCATCAAGTCCTACCGCGATCTGCCGCTGCGCATTGTCGAAAACGGCTGCTGCCACCGCAACGAACCGCACGGCGCGCTGCACGGGCTGATGCGCGTGCGCCAGTTCACGCAGGACGATGGCCACATCTTCTGCCGCGAAGACCAGATCGTCAGCGAAGTGCGCAATTTCTGCGAACTGGCGGATCGGGTCTACAAGCATTTCGGCTTCACCTATGCGGTAAAGCTGGCGCTGCGGCCCGAACAGCGTTTCGGATCGGACGCGGATTGGGACAAGGCCGAACAGGAACTGCGCCAGGCGGTAATCGATGCCGGCCTCGCCACCGAGGAATACGGCTGGGAAGAACTGCCCGGCGAAGGTGCCTTCTATGCGCCCAAGCTGGAATGGCACCTGACCGACGCCATCGGCCGCACCTGGCAGGTCGGCACGATCCAGTCGGACCGCGTGCTGCCCGAACGGCTTGATGCGAGCTACATCGGCGAAGACGGCGAAAAGCACCGTCCGGTCATGCTGCACCGCGCGATCTTCGGTTCCTACGAACGCTTCATCGGCATCCTCATCGAACACTATGCCGGCAAGCTGCCGGTCTGGCTCGCGCCGACGCAGGCGGTGGTGGCGACCATCGTGTCCGATGCCGATGGCTATGCGGCGGACGTGGCGCGCCAGCTGGTCGAAGCGGGCATCCGGGTGGAAACCGACACGCGCAACGAGAAGATCAACTACAAGGTGCGCGATCACAGCCTCAAAAAGGTTCCGCACCTGCTGGTCGTCGGCAAGCGCGAGGCGGAGGAAGGCACCGTTGCCGTCCGCACGCTGGGCGCCGAACACCAGAAGGTGATGCCGCTGGCCGATGCCATCGCCATGCTCAAGGCCGAGGCGACCCCGCCGGATCTGCGGCCCGCTTGATCGCGGGTTTCACTCTGCTTCAGATCGGCGTCGCCATTACGGCGGCGCTGGCCGCAGCCTTTGTGCGCGGGCTGGCGGGCTTTGGCATGGCGATCCTGCTGGTGCCGGTGCTGGGGCTGGCAATTCCGCCCGCCGAAGCGGTAGTCGTCGGCAACTGGCTGGGCCTGATGATCGGGCTCAAGGACGTGAAGCGCAATCTGGCTGACGCCGAACGCTCGGCGCGCACGATTGCGCTGCTTGCCGTGCTGGCGACGCCGCTGGGGGTGCTGGTCCTGTCGCAGACCGCGCCGGCGCTCGCCAGGCTGGTGATCGCGCTGGTAGCGCTGGCCGCCTTTGCCATTTTCCTTTTGCCCCAGCGCGAAGCGCATGCGCCGGGGCGGGTGACCACCGGCCTCACGGGGATCGTCAGCGGCTTGCTTACCGGATTTGCCGGAATGCCGGGGCCGCCGGTCGTGCCCTATTACCTCGGGCGGAAGATCGCGCCGCGCATTGCCCGCGCTTCGATGATGCTGATCTTCATGGCCACCTCGATCGCCGGCGTGCTGTCGGCCTCGGCACTAGGTGTGGCGACGGTGCGCGAACCGGTACTGGCCCTATTGCTGTTTCCAGCTGTCCTGCTGGGCGATCATTGGGGGCACAGGGCCTTTGGCAAGGTCAGCCCCACGGTGTGGCGCAGCTTCATTGGCGTGGTTCTGGGCGCAGCCGCGGCGGGCGCGCTGATCAAGCTGCTGAACGCCTGAATTTCTGGGAAATGCGGGCGCAATGCCCGGTCAGAAGGGAAGGGCGCGTTCGGCCAGGATAAGCGCCAGCGCGCAGCCGGTGACGATCACCGAACGCGCGAAATCGTGCGCGGAAAGGCGCTGCGGTGCCGTGGCGGCAAGGGCGATGACTCGTGCCATGCACGCGGTAATGCGCCCAGTCGGGTTACCGGATCGTTAAATGCCGCTTCGGTCCAGGCCCTGATCCTAAGCCACAGCGCTCGGCATCTGCTGGCTGGCACAGTGGAACGATCCGCCCCCTGCCAGCACGGCATCGGCCATGATGCCCACCACATCCCGGTCCGGAAACAGCTCCGCCACGGCGGCAACGCCATCGGCATCGTGCGCGGTGCCATAGATCGGCACGGCCACCAGCTTCGAAGTGATGGCGAAATTCATGTAGCTGGCCGGTTCGATCCGCCCATCGGTTTCCACCCGGCCGGGGGACGGCACTTCGCGTACGGTGACGCCAAAGGCCTCGGCCCGCGCCTTGGCATCGGCATAGATCGCCGCGTTGGGATCATCGCTTCCGGTGGCGCGCGGCAGGGCCAGCACTCCCGGCGCGGCGAAGCGGGCGAGATTGTCGACATGGCCGTCGGTGTGATCGTTGATCAGCCCGTCGCCCAGCCACAGCACCCGGTCAAAGCCCAGGTCGGCCGCCAGCCGGCCTTCCAGATCGCCGCGTGACAAGGCCGGGTTGCGGTTGGGGTTGAGCAGGCATTGTTCGGTCGTCACCACAAGCCCCGTGCCATCGCTGTCAAGCGCGCCGCCTTCCAGAATCCAGTCGGCAAAGGTCGGCTCCAATCCGGCGCTGCGGGCCAGTTCGGCGCCAATTTGCTGATCGCCCTCCATCAGGTACTTGCCGCCCCAGCCGTTGAATCCGAAGCGCCGCGCCTGCCGGTTGCCCGCGCCGTTCATCACCACCAGCGGCCCGGTATCGCGCAGCCAGACATCGCCATAGACCCGCGTTTCCAGCCGCACGCTCGCGCTGCACAGCGCCTGCGCCCGCGCGGCGTTCGCGGCATCGCGCACGATCAGGCGCACCTCTTGCCCGCTCTCCGCCACGGCATTGGCGAAAGCGGCAATCTGTTCCTGCGCCTGGCCCAGAAAGCCGGGCCATTCGTCTGCATCGTGCGGAAAGCCGATCCAGATCCAGTCCTGCGGATGCCATTCGGGCGGCATCCGCCATGCAGTGTCGGTCATGGCCTTACTTCTTGCCCCGGCTCTGGTCGCGCACGGCGCGGAATTCGTCGGTGGTGTACCAGTTCGGCCAGGCTTTGCTGGTGGCGAGATCGCGGCCGAGCGCGGCGAACAGTTCAACGTCCTGCGCGATGCCGGAAAAGTCCCAGTGCGAGGAGTATTCGTCGCTCGGCTGGTGATAGCGGTTCTTGCGATAGTCTTCCTCGGCCGCCTTGCCGGCTTCGACGCCGCCCTTCACCAGATCGACCCCGCGCTCGACGTAGAACATCGGCACGCCCAGCTTGGCGAAGGGGAAGTGATCCGACCGGTAGTAATAGCCGCGCTCAGGATCGGCCTCGGGCGATTCCACCAGGCCGCGCGCAGCCAGAGCCTTGCGGAATATCGCGGTCAGCTCGCTCTTGTCGCCGCCGGTCATCGAATAGTCGCGCGCGCGGCCCGTGGGGGCGAGCGCGTCCATGTTCACCCCGCCCACCGTCTGGCTGAGCGGGAAGATGGGGTTCTCGGCGTAATACTTCGAACCCAGCAGGCCCGATTCCTCCAGCGTCACGGCCAGAAACACCTGGCTGCGGCGTGCCGGTCCGGCCTTGGCGCTGGCCTTGGCAATAGCGGCCAGCGCGGCAACGCCCGTGGCGTTGTCCACCGCGCCGTTGCAGATGTCATCGCCGGTGGCATCTGCCGTGCAGCGGCCTAGGTGGTCCCAGTGCGCCGAATAGAGCACATATTCGCCCGGTGCCTGCTTGCCCGGCAGGATGCCGACGACGTTGTGCGAGGTCGACTTGCGGATCGCGTTGTCGAACGAAAGGCTCGCCCTGAGGCCGAGCGGCACGGCCTTGAAGCTCTTCTGCTTCGCCGCTTCGGACAAGGTGGCAAGGTTCTGTCCGGCGGCGGAAAGGATCGCTTCGGCCACCGGCTTCTGGATCCAGCCGTTCGCCTGGGTCTGGTCCATGCCGTTATTGGCGCTCTGCACGTAATATTGCGCGCCGGTCCAGCTGGAATTGACCACGTTCCAGCCATAGGCGGCGGGGAAGGTGTCATGGACGATCAGCGCCCCTGCTGCGCCCTGGCGGGCCGCTTCCTCGAACTTGTAGGTCCAGCGGCCGTAATAGGTCATGCGGCGGCCCTTGAAGAGGCCGTCCTGCGTTTCCATCGCATAGTCCGGATCGTTGACCAGAATGACCGCGACCTTGCCCTTCATGTCGAGCCCGGCATAGTCGTTCCAGCCCAGTTCCGGGGCGTTGATGCCATAGCCGACGAAGACAAGCTCGGCGTCCGCAATCGCGGTCTTCGGTACCGCGCGATAGCTGGCGGCGACGTAGTCGGTGCCGAACTTGAAGCCGAGTGGCGCCGCGGCGCCCGTGACCTTCAGATCGGAATTGGCGCTGGCGGTGATTTCCACCGTCGGCACCTTTTGCAGCCACGACCCCTTGTTGCCCGGCTTCAGCCCGGCGGCCTTGAACTGCGCGATAATGGCGTTGAGCGCCTTGACCTCGCCAGCGGTGGACGGTGCGCGGCCCTCCATGGCGTCGGACGAGAGGTTCTGCACCACCGAGCGCATCAGCTTCACATCGATTTCCGGCACGGGCGCCGTCTTGGGCGCGGCCGAAGCGACGGGGGCGACCAGTATCAGGGCAAGCGCGGCGGTGCCGCAAAGGCGAAGCGAGGATTTCATCGAAAACCTTTCGAACTGGGGAGGCGGCCGGCCTTTCATGGCGGCCCGTGCTGGGCGCGGTTGTGGCAAATGGCCCGGCCCGCCGCAAGGTCGATTGCGGGCAAGATTGATCGATCACAAGGCGCGCCGCCGGCAAAGCCTGCTTGATTGCCGCCAAGCGAAAGGGCAGGTCACGTGCGATGAATGGCGATCCCGACTGGAAAGGCGCAATCGCGCGTGCGCAAAGCTTCTCGCCCTATCTCTCCGGGCTTCTCGATCGCGAAACCGACATTGCCGAACTGCTGACCCAAGGGAACGGGGAAGAGGCGCTGGCCCTTGCGAAAACCTATGGCACGGCTGGCCCGGATGTCGCCACGGCGCTGCGCCGGGAAAAGCGCGGGCTGGCGCTGGCGCTGGCGATCGGCGATCTGGCCGGCGCCTTTCCATTGACGCGCGTGGTGGGCGAACTGTCCGACTTTGCCGACCGGGCGATGGACGCGGCGATTGCCGATGCCATCGTCAGCCGGGTCGATGATGCCGAACCTGCGGGGATGCTGGCGCTGGCGCTGGGCAAGCACGGCGCGCAGGAACTCAACTATTCGTCGGACATCGATCCGATCCTGCTTTACGATCCGGACAAGCTGCCCCGGCGCGAACGCGACGAACCGGGCGAAGCGGCGCAGCGCGTGGCGCGCGATCTGGTGCGCACGCTCAGCCATATCGATGCCGGCGGTTACGTGTTCCGGGTCGATCTGCGGCTGCGGCCGGCCTCGGAAGTCAGTCCGCTGGCGATCCCCATCGATGCCGCGCTGTCGCACTACGAAAGCTCTGCCCTTGCGTGGGAACGCGCCGCCTTCATCCGCGCGCGTGCCTGTGCCGGCGATATTGCCGCCGGGCAGCAGTTTCTCGCCGCGATCCGGCCCTTCGTCTGGCGCAAGAGCCTCGACTTCGGGGCGATTTCCGAGATTGGCCGCCTGACCGGCCGCATCCGCGCCAGCCACAAGGGCGCCGATGGCGTGGGGCCGGGGTTTGACCTCAAGAAGGGGCGCGGCGGCATTCGCGAGGTGGAATTCTACGCCCAGACGCACCTGCTGATCCACGGCGGGCGCAACCCGGCGCTGCGGCTGCGCGGCACGCGTGCCTCGCTCGACGCGCTGGCCGAGGCGCAGATCATCGCAGCGGCCGACGCGCAGCTGCTGGGCGAAAGCTATGACCGGCTGCGCACCATCGAACACCGGTTGCAGATGGTGCTCGATCAGCAGACCCATTCGCTGCCGACCGATCCGGCCGCGCTTGACCGGGTGGCAAAGCTTGAAGGGCTGGCGGACGGCGCAGCGCTGGTTGCCGAGCTGGCCGCCATTACCGAAGCGGTCGGCCAGCGCTATGACCGGCTGGTTGCCGCCCATGCCGACGCCGGCCCGCATCCCGCGCCGCCACAGGCGCTCAGCGGCGACCGGCTGGCAGACGAACTGGAAGGCATGGGCTTTGACGAGCCCGGCGATCTTGCCGCGCGGGTCGAGGCATGGCGCAGCGGCAAGGTCCGCGCGCTGCGCAGCGAGGCGGCCCGTGCGGCCTTCGATGCCATCCAGCCCGCGCTGCTGGCGGCACTTGCCCAGTCGCCCGATCCGCGCCGCGCCTTCCTGCGCTGGGAAGACCTGCTGACCCGCCTGCCCAGCGCGATCAACCTGTTCCACCTGCTGGAAGCGCGCCCGGGCCTGCTCGAACTGCTCGCCAAGGTGCTCGGTCTGGCGCAGCCGCTGGCCGATGCCCTG
>JBJTLW010000127.1:0-14428 GCA_046063225.1 Novosphingobium sp.
CCCACCGCGCCGACACCGGCCGCGCTGACTGCCGCGATATTGATGAAGTCGCGCCGGCGCACGCCTTCGGCCGAATGGCCTTCAGGGGTGGCGGTGCCCGCATCCTGTGACATGGTTGACCTTATCCCGTTTAGGCGGCCCGCTTCGCGACATATGCCGCTGACGGGCCGGAAACCTCACTTGCGCCTTTCGGAGCCCCCTCCAGCCGGTGGAGAGGACGCGGTTGCAACACCGCCCCGATACCGACTTGCGGCCCCCTCTAGACGCGAAAAATTGGCCTGCCAACCGCCTTTTTCACACCTGTTTGACAGAGGGCTGCCCGGCTAGGCCCGAAGCCCGATCACGGACAGCTGCCGGCCATAGGTCGCTTCGCCGCGATGGGTGGCGCGGCGATAGGAATAGAAGCGGTCTTCCGCCGGGTAGGTATCCAGCCCAAGCCGCGCGATCGCCCCGATCTGTGCGGCTTCCAGGCGGGCAGCGACGTACCCTTCAAGGTCGAACTGCCAATGGCCGGCGCGGCCCTCAACGAAGAATCGCAGCGCCGAAGCCTCGCGGCTGGCGAAAGTATCGACAAACCCCTGATCGACCTCGTAGCTCGCCTGAGCGATGCACGGGCCAATCGCTGCAGCGATCCTGTCACGCCGGGCTCCAAGCGTTTCCATCGCGGCAATGGTCTGGTCGGTGACGCCGGTGAAGGCTCCTTTCCAACCGGCATGGGCCGCGCCAATAACGCCGGCGGCGTGATCAGCGAACAGCACCGGAGCGCAATCGGCCGTCACGATGCCAAGCAGCAGGTCCGGCCGATCGGTGACCACGGCATCGGCGTGCGGCCGCTCGGCCAGCGGCCAGGGCTGGGTGGCAATCACGCAGTCGGGCGAATGGACCTGATAGACGGTAACGAGTTGTGCGCCGGGCAACACAGCCTCGACCGCGCGGCGGCGATTTTCGGTGACGGCACCGTCATCATCACCGGCGCCCAGCCCTGCGTTGAGACCCGCCACCTCGCCGATCGACACGCCTCCGCGCCGGCCAAGAAAGCCGTGAGGCACATCACCAAGCACTTCGGCCCGGTTGACTTCAACCGAATCAGCCAAGGCTTTTGCTCACCTGCTCCAGCGTATCGCGCGACAGGGCCGGCGCGCCCGCAATGCGCTCCAGCTCTTCGCGCATCATGGCCGCGCGGACAGGTTCGATTCGCCGCCAGCGACCCAGCGGGGCGACGAAGCGCGCGGCCGTCTGGGCATTGATCGGATCGAGGGCGAGGATCAGATCCGCGATCATCCGGTACCCCTTGCCCGAAGCGTCATGGAACGCGTGGCCGTTGGTCGCCAGCGCCATGTAGAGCGCACGCACGCGATTGGGGTTCTGCAGGGTGAAGTCGGGATGACCGGCCAGTGCCTCGGCATGGCCCAGAGCATCGGGGTGCAGCGAGCCGGCCTGCAGCGAAAACCACTTGTCGATCACCAGGGCGTTGCCGGCGTATCGGGCATGGAACCGGTCCAGCCGCTCCTGCCGCAACGGCGTGTCGAGCGCGCACAGCGTCATTAGCGCGCCTTGCCGGTCGGTCATGTTGTCGGCGCTGTCGAACTGCGCGGCCGCCCGGCGCGCGCCTTCGTCCGGAACGCCGGCGGCGAGATAGAGCAAGGCCTGCGTCTTGACCTTGCGCGCGCCCTTTGCGGCAGCTTCAAGCGAAAACGGCACAGCCGACGCCCGGTCATGCAGGGCGAGGAAGCGGTCCTGCAGCTTCGCACCCAGCCAGGCCTTCAGGTCTTCGCGCTCGCGCCAGATTGCTACCGGATCGGCTAGGGCCATCTGTTCGGCCAGATAGGCCTCGCCCGGCAGGACCAGCAGTTCGCCGCGCATCAGGTCATCGAGTGAGGCATCGTCGAGCACACGGGCTACCGCGCCGCCAATCGCTTCGCGCCCCGCTGCCTTGGCCTCTGGGGAGAGCGCGCCGGATAGGACCGCAACCAGATGCTGCACGACAAGGCTTTGCAGCGCCTCGAACCGGGCGAAGGGATCATCGTCGTGCGCGGCAAGGAACACGAGGTCTTCCGCCGACTGATCGGCCGCCATGGCAACCGGAGCGGAAAATCCGCGATTGATCGACGACACCGGCGGCTTGGCAAAGCCGGACCAGGAAAACGTGTCCTCCGCCTTGTCGAGCACGATCAGCTTTTCGCCTTCATGGCGGCCGCTTTCCCGATCAAACAGGGCAACTTGGAGCGGAATCGGCATCGGCTGCTTGTTCGGCTGGCCGGGCGTGGGCGGCACCTCTTGCGACAGGTGCAGGCGGGCGACATCGCCGTGATGGTCGAAGCGCGCCGTAACCTTGGGTGTGCCTGCCTGACTGTACCACAAGCGGAATTGCCCGAGATCGAGCCCCGCACCATCCTCGATAGCGGTGACGAACTGTTCGCAGGTGGCCGCTTCGCCATCATGCCGGTCGAAATAGAGGTCGGTCCCCTGCCGGAAGCGGTCCACTCCGGCCATGGTCCGCATCATGCGGATCACTTCGGCGCCCTTGTTGTAGACCGTGGCCGTATAGAAATTCGAGATTTCCTGATAGGAATCCGGCCGGATCGGGTGCGCCAGCGGGCCCGAATCCTCGGGGAACTGGGCGGCGCGCAGCACGCGGACGTCTTCGATCCGCTTGACCGGTTCCGATCCCATCGCCGCGCTGAACAGCTGATCGCGCAGCACGGTGAAGCCTTCCTTCAGGCTCAGCTGGAACCAGTCCCGGCACGTGACGCGGTTGCCCGACCAGTTGTGGAAATATTCGTGGCCAATCACGCCTTCGATGCCATCATAGTCGCCATCGGTCGCGGTGTCCGGATCGGCAAGGACATAGCGGGTATTGAAGACGTTCAGCCCCTTGTTCTCCATCGCGCCCATGTTGAAATCGGAAACGGCAACGACATTATAGAGATCGAGGTCGTATTCCCGGCCAAAGGCCTCCTCGTCCCATTTCATGGCGTTGATCAGGCTGCGCAGCGCGTGCTGGGTGCGGCCCTCATCGCCTGCGCGGACCCAGATGTTGCAGGTGACCTTGCGGCCGGACATCGTTTCGAAAGTGTCGCTGCTGCACACGAGATCGCCTGCGACCAGCGCGAAAAGGTAGGCGGGCTTGGGCCAGGGATCGTGCCACTGTGCCCAGTGCGTGCCGTCGGGGCCATCACCGCTGGCCACACAATTGCCGTTAGACAGTAGTACGGGGAAGGCGGCGGCATCACCGCTCATGCGCACGGAATAAGTCGAGAGAACATCGGGACGATCGGGGAAGAAGGTGATCCGGCGGAACCCTTCGGCCTCGCACTGGGTGCACAGCATGCCGTTGGAGGCATAGAGACCCATCAACTGGCTGTTTGCCGCCGGGTTGATCATGGTCTCGACAACGAGGCAATGCTCTGCGCCGGGCAGATCGACGAGCAGGTCGGCGCCATCCATGCGCCAGCCTTCGCACGGCGCGCCATCAACACTGACCGAAACGGGGGTCAGGCCATCGCCGTTAAGCCGGATCGTCGCCGAGACTGCGTTCTTTTTCACCGAAAGCTCGGCCCGCACGCGGGTTGCATTCAGCCCCAGCGAAAAATCGAGCGCAATTTCGGGGACCAGCCAGGCCGGTGGCTGATAATCTTCGCGGCGAATCACGGCCGGCATCTGCGGTGGGGTGGCGGCGTCGGCGGTTTCGCTGTTGTCCGGGCTTGAAGGTCTGCTGGCCATATCCATTCGCCTTTACTAGACCATGGCGCGCCGATTGCCAGCGGGGGACTGCACCAAAGCCATGCCAAGACTGTTCATTTTCGGCCTTGGCTACAGCGCCGCCCATATCGCCGCACGTTTTGCCGCAGACGGCTGGGAAGTCGTCTCGACCGGACGCGCCGGAACTCTGTCATTCGATGATGAAAGCAATGTGCGGCTCGCCCTGGCAGACAGTTCGCACGTGCTGTCTTCCGTGCCTCCCGGCGGCGAGAGCGATGATCCGGTGCTGGCGCGCTACGGCGAGGGCCTGGGCGGCAAGTGGCTGGGATATCTGTCCTCCACCGGCGTCTATGGCGACACGCGGGGCGCCTGGGTCGATGAAAGTGCGGTAACCGGCAGCGGCCGCCGCACCGCGCGGGCTGAGTGCGACCGCGAATGGCTGGACCGCGATGCCCGCGTGTTCCGCCTGCCCGGCATCTACGGCCCCGGCCGATCCGCGCTCGACCGTGTGCGCGAGGGAAAGGCGCATCGCATCGACCTTCCGGAGCAGGTGTTCAGCCGTATTCATGTCGAGGATATTGCCGCCGGCGTTCATGCCGCGCTCGATGCTCCGCCCGGCGCCTACAACCTGTCGGACGATCTGCCTGCCAGCCAGAACGCCGTGATCGATGAGGCCAGCCGACTGCTGGGCATGAAGCCGCCGCCCATGCTCACGTTGGAGCAGGCGAACCTTTCACCCATGGCGCGGGCGTTTTATTCGGAAAACCGCCGGGTCGCCAACGGCAAGGCGAAGCGCGTGCTGGGCTGGAAACCGCGCTATCCGACGTACCGTGAAGGGCTGGCGGCTTGCCGCTCCGCCGAGGCTCAATAGCCTCTGAAGTCGATCTGCCCGGTCTTCCAGTCCGCCCGCAGATCGATCGAGCTGCCGATCGGGTGCCAGAACACATCCTTGGCGCCCTTGAACACGGCCATCGCCCGCGCATGGCGGCAGCTCGCGGCATCGAGCCGGTCATTATAGCTTGGCCACACCACCTTGCAGGACAGCGCCTTGCCATTCCCATCCAGTGCCAGCCGGACGGTAATGGGCCACTTTGGCGGGTCGGCGACGGGAAGTTCGGTCGCCGGTATCGCGACGGGCGCCACCAGCTGCGGGACAATCTCGTCACCCCCCACCAGCGCGGCGGCTTTTGCCCCGCGCCAGGTGACTTCAATAGGCACGGTGTTGGCCGGAAAGGCGGATGGCTGGTTGCGCGCCGTCATCAGGCCCGCGCAGGTTGCATCGTCAAGCCGCTTGTCGCCGCCCGGCAGCTTCACTTCGCACTTTACCGCCTGCCCGTCGGGCGCAAAATCGACCACGGCACCAACCACGGCCTCTTTGGGCAACTTCGCCTTGTCGGTCAGGAATTTCCTGAAATCCGGCGCCGTTATGCGGACAGGTGCTGATCCGTACCGATAACGGTAGGGCACCCACGACTGGCGCGGATTGGTGGAATCACGGCGGATCCAGCGGCTGGGCGCAGGCGGGGCTGGCGGGGCAAGCATGTCATAGCGTTCGCGCTCATAAACCGCTTGAAAGCCTATGCCGGATTCAACCGGGTTGCCAAGCGCGTCGATGGCCGGCCGGAACTTGCGCGTGGCACGCACGACATCGCAGGCCTTGCCGCCAAGCGCAGGATCCGCAGCGGTTTCCGTCCGCTTGCGATCGTCGGTGTGCAGGAACGCCAGAACCTTGCCGGGCGTGCACGATTTCACGGCGCCATCCGCGCCGATCACCAGCTCCATTTCCACGCGCGCTTCGATTCGCGCATCGCCCTGCCGCAAGAAGGCCGGGAAGGCGTCCTTGGGCAGCGGCGTATCATATTCGCTGATCTGACTGGCCTTGCGCACGATATGTGAGTCTCGCTCAAGCGCATCATCCCCGTCGCGCCAGAAAACGTAGGCCTTGAACCGTTCCCGCAGCGGCGGCTCGATGCATTGCGGCGGGCGCGGCCCCCAGGCGTAGCAGGCCTGAAGAGGCGGTTGCGGCGCCTTGGAAGGGGTGGGCGGCGGTGTGGCCGGTGCGGCGGCCATGACGATGCTGAACAGGATGGGCGACGCCACGATTGTCCTCTCCCTATTTTCGTTCCGAAAGGGCCACGATCAGCCCGGCCAGCGCCAGCGCGCAACCCGCCACCGCAAGTCCGGTCCACCGGTAGCCTTCAAGCAGGGTGGAAAGGAACATCGCCAGCACTACCACCAGCACGCCATTATAGGCGGCCTTGCCGGCGCCCAGGCTGCGCACCAGGCCAAAATAGAGCGGAAAGGTGACGACCGATCCCGCGATGGCGAGATAGGTGGTTCCCGCCCAGAACGCCGGATCGCGCGGGATAACCGGTGGCCCCACCGTGACGAGAGCGAACACCACATCGATCACCACGCCCCAGGCCATCGACCAGGCCAAGAGACTCGCCATCGGCAGCGACCGGCCAGTCTCGTTCGCCTGGACCACGTTGGCGATGGCGGCGGCCATCATGCCGAAGAAGGCCAGGACAACGCCCAGCCAGACATTGCCGCCAACCCCGCCGCTGCGTGCCTCGTTGATGAAGAGCAAGGCTATGCCGCCGATGGCGATCAGGCTGCCGACGGCAAAGCGGCGCGTTGTCCGCTGGCCGAGCAGAACCCGGCCCAGCAAAGTGTTCGGCACGAACAGCAGCGACAGCATGACCGCCACGATGCCCGAGGTCAGATGCCGTTCCGCCTCATAGACGAAGTTGTAGTTGCCGCAGAACTGGGTGAGCCCGACCAGCATGGCGAGCCGCTGGCCCTTCGCGCCGATTTTCAGGCTCGCGCCGGTCGCGAGCGCGAGCAGGGCCATGGCGGGCGCAGCGATGACGAAACGCCAGACGACCGCCCAGCTGGCCGGCACGCCATCGATTTGCCCTGTGATCACCCACCAGGTCGAGCCCCAGATCAGGGCCACGAGCAGGAACGGCCCGGCGATCCTCGGATTGAGGAATGAAGCTTGCGCGGGCGAACTCACAGTGCGGCGATGGCGCGGGCAAGCGCGGAAACGTGCGCCGGCTCGCTCGACCAGGCGGTGACCAGCCGCGCCGCATCACTTCCCCAGTCATAGAAGGCGAAACCTTGTGCGCGCAGCGCGTCACGCTCGGCCGGGGTGAGGCGCACGAACAGTTCGTTCGCTTCAACCGGGTGCATCAGGCGCGATCCGCAGGCCGCGCCCAGTTCCTGCGCGGCGGCATTGGCGGCGCGGGCGTTGTCAAGCCACAGATCGCCTTCGACCATGGCCAGGATCTGCGCGGCAAGGAACCGGCCTTTTGATTGCAGGTGCCCTGCGCGCTTGCGGCGATAACGGACCATGTCCGCCATGCCTTCGGTGAAGAAGACGATGGCTTCCGCCCCCATGCCGCCGTTCTTCACGCAACCGAACGATAGCGCATCGACCGCGCCCGATCCGCAGGCTTCGTCCGCCGAGCAGCCGAGAAAGGCGACGGCATTGGCAAAGCGCGCGCCATCCATGTGCAGGCCAAGCCCGCGCGCCTTCGCCAGCGCGCCGATCGCGGCGACTTCGGCCGGGCGATAGGAGCAGCCGTATTCGCTCGCCTGGGTGATCGAAATGGCGTGCGGCTGCACCTGGTGCACGTCATCGCGAATCGGGTCGATGGCAGCGGCGATGCCCTCTGGCGTGATCTTCGCCCCCGGCCCGTCGACCAGCATCAGCTTGGCGCCGTGAAGGTAGAAACCGGGTGCGCCGGCCTCGTCCATTTCGATGTGCGCCTCGCGGTGGCAGACAACGCCACCGTGCGGTTGGACCATCGGGGCGAGCGCCAGACAATTTGCGGAGGTGCCGGTTGCCGTCCACAGCACCGTGCAGCGCCGGCCGAACAGCGCGCCAAACGCCTCGTCCAGCCGCCGCGACAACGTGTCAGTGTCATAAGGCGAATCGGGGGCATCGGCCGCCTGCATGGCGGCCCAGACCTTCGGGTGGACCCGGGCGGCATTGTCGGACATGAATTGCATGACCATATCGGCTTTGCCGATGAGCCCACAGACGTCAAGGAGCGCGCAGCATTATGGAAGGTCTGACTATCACTCGCCACGGCTCCGCACAGGCCGGAGAGTACCATGCCCACGTCGAAGGCAGCGACAAGATCGGGCGCCTGACCTGGGTTCAGCACGGCAATGTCCGCGCAGCCGAACACACGCTGGTTCCGCCGGAACTGGGCGGTCGCGGCATTGCCGCGCGGCTGGTCGATGCGCTGATCGCCGACGCGCGCGAACAGGGCTTCAAGGTGAAGCCGGTGTGCAGCTATGTCGTGAAGGCTTTCGAAAAGCACCCCGAATGGGCGGAGCTTGAAGCCTGAGAAGAAATGGTGCTGCTGGGGAGGATTGAACTCCCGACCTCAGCCTTACCAAGGATGCGCTCTACCACTGAGCTACAGCAGCACACCATTTCTTTCGGCCCATCATCCCGCAAGGGGCGCCGGGCAGGCGGGCGCTATTGTCCGCGCTGGCCGACAATGTCAAGGACGGCTTCACCGTTCCTGCAAATGAACCTTCGAGTCTGCCGATGAATAACCCCGATCAGCCCATGACCCGCGAGGAAAGACTGGCCGCACAGCTGCGCGAGAATCTCAAGCGGCGAAAGGCGCAGGCGCGCGCCCTGGCGCAGAGCGACGAGCCACCCCTTTCCAAACAGCCCCCCAGGCGCTAGGGGCCAGCCTCCTTTCGCTAGAGGGAACGAAGGAACACCCGTGCCCAAGCTGATCCTTGTCCGCCACGGCCAGAGCCAGTGGAATCTCGAAAACCGTTTCACCGGATGGTGGGATGTCGATCTGACCGAAAAGGGTGAGGAAGAAGCCCGCGCCGCTGGCCGGCTGCTGGCCGAAAAGGGCCTGCTGCCCGACATCGCCTTCACCAGCTTCCAGACCCGCGCGATCCGCACGCTGCATTTCGCGCTGGAAGCCGCGGGCCGGCTGTGGATTCCCGAAACCAAGGACTGGCGCCTCAACGAACGGCATTATGGTGGGCTCACGGGGCTAGACAAGGCCGAGACGGCCGCCAAACACGGCGAGGATCAGGTGAAGATCTGGCGCCGTTCGTTCGACACCCCGCCCCCGGTGCTCGAGGCGGGCAGCGAATTCGATCTGGCGAAGGACCCGCGCTATGCCGGAATCGCCATTCCGTCGACCGAAAGCCTGAAGGACACCATCGCCCGCGTGCTGCCCTATTACGAATCGTCGATCGTGCCGCACCTTCGCGCCGGATCGAACGTGCTGGTGGCGGCCCACGGCAACAGCCTTCGCGCGCTGGTGAAGCACTTGTCGGGCATTTCCGACGAGGACATCACAGGGCTTGAAATTCCGACCGGCCAACCGATCGTTTACGAGCTGGACAACGATCTGAACGCCACGGATCGCTATTACCTGTCGGAGCGTTGAGCATGTCCGCACCCGTCGCGATTGTCATGGGCAGCCAGTCGGACTGGGCGACCATGAAATGCGCCGCCGATGCGCTGGAAAAGCTGGGTGTTGACCACGATGTCCGCATCGTTTCCGCGCACCGCACCCCGGACCGGCTGGTCGCTTTTGCCAAGGGCGCCGATGCCGAAGGGTTCAAGGTTATCATCGCCGGAGCCGGCGGCGCGGCGCACCTGCCGGGCATGGTCGCTTCGATGACGCACCTGCCGGTGCTGGGCGTTCCGGTGCAGAGCCGGGCGCTTTCCGGGCAGGACAGCCTGCTCTCCATCGTCCAGATGCCGGCCGGTATCCCGGTAGGCACACTGGCCATTGGCGAGGCCGGGGCAACCAATGCGGGGCTTCTGGCCGCCGCAATCCTTGCAACCAACGATCCGGCGCTCGCCGAGAGGCTCAAGGCCTTTCGCGCCGCCCAGAGCGACAGCGTGGCCGAACGGCCCGCGTAACGGCGAAGACGACCCCCAGATGATCCCTCCCGGCGAGACAATCGGCATCCTCGGTGGCGGTCAACTGGGCCGGATGATCGCCATGGCCGCAGCCCAGATGGGGTACCGCTGCCATATCTACGCACCCGAGGCCGATTCGATCGCCGCCGAAGTCTGCGGGGGCTTCACCTGCGCCGGCTGGGACGATGCCGAAGCGCTCGCCCGTTTCGCTGCCGACTGCGCGGTAATCACCTACGAGTTCGAGAATGTTCCCGTCGGCCCGCTGGCGGCCCTGGGCAATACGCCGCTGCTGGCCCACCCCCGGGCGCTGGAAACGGCGCAGGACCGGGTGAGCGAAAAGGCGTTCGTCGAGGCACTGGGCGGGCGGCCCGCCCCCTGGGCCGAAGTCAATTCCCGCGCAGATCTTGACGCCGCCATGGCGCGGATCGGCACGCCGGGCATCCTCAAGACCCGGCGCGACGGCTATGACGGCAAGGGCCAGTGGCGGATCATGACCCCGGCCGATGCCGATGCCATCGACCTGCCCGAAAAGCCGCTGGTCTATGAAGGCTTCGTCGCCTTCGACGCCGAATTTTCCGTACTGCTGTGCCGCGGCCAGGATGGCGACATCCGCTTCTGGGATACGCCGGAAAACGTCCACAAGGGCGGCATTCTCGACACCTCGACCGTGCCCGGATCGGCGCTGGTCGGTGGCGATGTGGCCGAAGCCCGGGCGTTGGCCGCCAAGGTGGCCGATGCGCTCGACTATGTCGGCGTGCTGACGCTCGAATTCTTCGCGACCAGCGACGGCCCGGTGTTCAACGAGATGGCCCCGCGCGTCCACAATTCGGGCCACTGGACGATCGAGGGCGCGATCACCAGCCAGTTCGAAAACCACGTCCGCGCCATCTGCGGCCTGCCGCTGGGCGATACCGCGCTGGCGGCAAGGGGCGTGGTGATGAACAACCTGATCGGCGACGATGTCCACGATTGGGCGCAGATCCTGTCCGATCCCGCCAACCACCTGCACCTTTACGGCAAGGCGGCGGCGCGGCCCGGACGCAAGATGGGCCACGTGACGCGGCTGGTGCTGTGAACGCGGAAGTGTTCCTGATCTATGCCCGCGCGGAAAACGGCGCGATCGGCAAGGACGGCGGCCTGCCGTGGCACCTGCCGGCAGACCTGAAGCACTTCAAGGCGCTGACCATGGGCAAACCGATGATCATGGGCCGCAAGACCTTTGAATCGTTCCCCGCGCCGCTGCCCGGCCGCCGGCACATCGTGCTGACCCGCGCGCGCGGATGGCAGGCGCACGGCGCCGAAGTGGCCCATTCGGTGAATGAAGCGCTGGAACTGGCCGGCGATGGCCCGGTGGCGGTGATCGGCGGGGCGGAAATCTATGCCCTGTTCCTGCCGCTGGCCGAATGGATCGAGCTGACCGAAGTTCAGGGCGCCTTCGAGGCCGATACCTTCCTGCCCGAACTCGGCCCCGAATGGCACGAGGTCGCGCGCGAGCAATTCCCGGCGCAGGACGGCAAGCCCGCCCACGCTTTCGTCACGCTGCGCCGGGCCCTATAGCACCGCCATGATCCGGCTCGATCACCGCCAGCCCATGCCCGAAGCCTTGCGCGGCGCCATCATGGCGCTGGGCAATTTCGATGGCTTCCACCGGGGCCATCAGGCCGTGGCCGGGCAGGCGCTGGACTGGGCAAGGGCCGAGGGCCGCCCGGCGATCATTGCCACCTTCGATCCCCATCCCATGCGCCATTTCCGCCCCGATGCGGAGCCGTTCCGGCTGACCACGCTGGACCAGCGGCAAGACCTGTTCGCCGCCGCCGGGGCCGATGCCATGCTGGTATTCCACTTCGACGGCGATCTCGCCGGCATGGACGCGCAGGCCTTCGTCTGCGGCCTGCTGCGCGACCAGCTGGGCGTTGCCGGCGTGGTGACGGGCGAGGATTTCACCTTTGGCAAGGGGCGCAGCGGCACGGCGGCAAGCTTTGGCGAAATGGGCATGGCGGCGCGCACCGTCGGCCCGGTGCTGGATGCCGGCGCGCCGGTTTCCTCCAGCCGCATCCGCGCCGCGCTGAAGGCGGGCGACTGCGCTGAGGCGTCCCGCCTGCTGACCCGCCCTTTTGCGATTCGCGGGGCCGTGCAGCACGGCGACAAGAACGGCCGCCTGCTGGGCTTTCCCACCGCCAATCTCGATCTCGGCACCTATCTGCGCCCGGCCTATGGCATCTATGCCGTCACCGGCCGCCTGCCCGATGGCCGTCTGCTGCACGGCGCGGCCAACATCGGCGTGCGCCCGACGTTCGACCCGCCCAAGGAGCTGCTGGAGCCGCACTTCTTCGACTTTTCCGAGGATCTTTACGGTCAGGAAATCGAGGTAGCGTTTCACAAGTTCTTGCGGGGAGAGGAAAAATTCGCCAGCCTCGACGCCTTGAAAAACCAGATGGCGCGCGATTGCGCCGCGGCACGAAAGGCCTTGGGGGAGCACTGACTTGAGCGACGATTACGAAGACGATGATCTGCCGCCGCCCCCGCAATCCTCGCTGAAAATCTGGCTGAAGCGCATCGGCTTTGTCCTGGCGCTCGGCTTTCTGGTGCTTACCTTCGTCAATGCCAGCTGGCTGGCGCCGATCCCGAAAGGCACGGTGAAGCTGGTGGCCCATCGCGGCACGTCGCAGCAGTTCGGCCACAAGGGGCTGGACAACCAGACCTGCACCGCCACGCGCATCGAACCGCCGGTGCACGATTACCTGGAAAACACCCTGCCCTCGCTCACCTCCGCCGTGGCGCTGGGCGCGCAGATGGTGGAAGTGGACATTGCCCCCACCGCCGATGGCCGCATCGCCCTGTTTCATGACTGGACGCTGGATTGCCGCACCGATGGCAAGGGCGATGTCCGCGCAAAGACCATGGCCGAACTGAAGGCGCTCGATCCCGGCCATGGCTATACCGCCGATGGTGGCAAGACCTTCCCCCTGCGCGGTTTCATGCGCGGCCAGATTCCGGCGCTGGAAGATGCGCTGGTGCAATTGCCCGACACGCCGATCGTCTTCAACTTCAAGAGCCGCGACGTGGCCGAAGCCGATCAGCTTGCCGCCGCGCTGAAGGCCGCGAGCCGCGATGTCGAAGGGCTGGGCGATGGCTTTTACGGCGATCCGAAACTGGTGGAGCGCATCCGCACCCATTTCCCCAAGGCGTGGGCCTTTTCCAAGGAGAGCGCCAAGGCCTGCACCAAGGCCTATATGGCCGCCGGCTGGTTCGCCATGACGCCCGAGGCTTGCAAGGGCGGCACGCTGATGGTGCCGCTGAATTACCAGTGGGCCTTTGCCGGCTGGCCGAATCGCACGCTGGCCAGGATGAACGCGGTGAACGCCCACGTGGTGATCGTTGGCCCGATGGGCGATGACCTGCCGATGGGGCTCGACCTGCCCGAACAAATCGGCAAGGTGCCGGCCAGCTTTACCGGCCATGTCTGGGTTGAAGACATCTACACCATCGGCCCGGCGCTGCGCCCGGCCTACAACAAGCGCAGCCCCGACAAGGAGGAAGCGCTGGCCCGCACGCTGGAAGCACGGCGCAAGGCGCGGGAGTAAGTTTGCACCAAGCCGCGCGTGACGCTAAGGCGCGCGACGTATGACTGACAAGCGCGACTTTAGAGACACCGTCTTCCTGCCGAAGACCGATTTCCCCATGAAGGCGGGCCTTCCCCAGAAGGAGCCCGGCATCCTGGCGCGCTGGCAGGATGAAGGCATTTACCAGCAGCTGCGCGCAGCGCGTGCGGGGCGTGAGAAGTTCATCCTTCACGATGGCCCGCCCTATGCCAATGGCGACATGCACATCGGCCATGCGCTGAACCATATCCTGAAGGACATGGTGGTCCGCACGCAAAGCCTGCTGGGCAAGGACGCGCCCTATGTGCCCGGCTGGGACTGCCACGGGCTTCCCATCGAGTGGAAGGTCGAGGAGCAGTACCGCAAGAAGAAGCTGAACAAGGACGAGGTGCCCCCGGCCGAATTCCGCGCCGAATGCCGCGCCTATGCGCAAGCCTGGGTCGATACCCAGCGCGAACAGCTGAAGCGGCTCGGCATCAATGGTGATTGGGACAATCCCTACCTCACCATGGATTTCCAGGCCGAGGCGACCATCGTTTCGGAACTGCTGAAATTTGCGGAAAGCGGCCAGCTCTATCGCGGGGCCAAGCCGGTGATGTGGTCGCCGGTGGAAAAAACCGCGCTGGCCGAAGCTGAGGTTGAGTACGAGAATATCGTCTCGACGCAGATCGACGTGGCGTTCGAGATCACGGAATGTCCGAACGTGCCGGAGCTCGTTGGTGCTTATGCGGTGATCTGGACGACGACGCCGTGGACGATTCCGGTCAACCAGGCTTTGGCTTATGGGCCGTCGGTCACATATGAACTGCTGAATACGACTGCCGGAAAATTCCTAGTCGCGTTCGATCTAACAGAATTGTTCCTCGGGCGAACTGGCTTGTCGCTTATCGATGAGCCAGACATGCCGAAGGATGCAGCGGCATTGTTAGATTGGCAGGCTAAGCGAATGTGGGTTGGCGAAAAGCTTGCCGGCACCATCGCCCGCCACCCGATCGCAAACCTGCTGCGCCCCCGCGAAGGCGGGGGCCTCGGGCCGGCAAGCGCAGCGTCGGATGATCCGGCACAAGGTCCCCGCCTTCGCGGGGACTCGCAATGGGCCGAATTCTTCCTGCGCCCCCGCCCGTTCCTCGCCGGCGACTTCGTCACCACCGACAGCGGCACCGGCCTCGTCCACATGGCCCCCGACCACGGCGAGGACGACTTC
>JBJTLW010000128.1:0-23185 GCA_046063225.1 Novosphingobium sp.
TGCGCGACCGAGGCCGCGCCCTTCATGTCGGCAAGGTAGCTGAGCTTGGGCCCGTCTTCGCGGCGATAGGTCCACAGCGCCGACATCGGCACGTCGGCATGGCTGCGCATGGCGATGTCGTCGCCCAGCGACGGACGGTTGTCCTCCAGCGCCTCGCCATAGACCTTGAGGCCGTTTTCGTGCGCGACCTTGGCGACGGTGCCGTAGTGTTCGGACGCCATCAGGTCGGCCAGCGTCTGGCGATAGTCGCGCAGGAAGGCGTCGGACTGCCCGCGGCTGCCGATCAGCGTGCCGGTGAGCGCGGGGAACCACGGCGTCGGGTCATAGCCGCGCAGGCGCTTGAACTGCGCGACCATCTTCGGCGTCCAGTTGGCCGCGCCGACCTCGATCGAATCGGTCAGCAACGCGCGCACGCCATGCGCTCCGATCAGCCCGCCCGAGGCATCCTTGTACATGCCGAGGTAGTGCTCGAGGTAGCGGCGCACGGCCGGGCCATCGAACTTGTCGACCTCAAGCCCGGTCGCCTCTTCGGGCGCCGGGTGGTTGGTCGTGCCCAGCAGCGACCAGCCAAAGCGCAGCACGCGCCAATTGCCCTTTGGCGGGGTCCAGTCGAGCGTGCCGTCAGGTTTCAGCTTCGAGGTGAGGTCTATGATTTGCACTGCGGCCACGCCGCTCGCACCGTCGTTCACCTGCGGCAGGTCGTAATAGTTCTTTTCGATCTCGAACCCGGCCTTGGCTTCGGCGTGATCCACCGCCGGCTGGCTCGACAGGCTCAGCAGGCGGATCGACCACGGCGCGGTCATCTGCGCCATCATCGAGCCGATGTCGAAACTCATCGCTACGCCCGGCGCAGTCGCGCCAAGCGAATTTAGTGCCGAACTGGGATCGGTCGGCTTGAGCACCACCCTGAACTGGCTGGCGGTCACCGGCGTAAAGCTGGCTGTTCCGGGAACCTCGCCAACCGGCAATGTTGCAACCTTGCTCCAGTTCGCGCCGTCGGTGCTCGCCTCGAGAGTGGCATCGAATGCCGATCCGGTGAAGATCGACTTCGAATTGGGCACGAAGAACCGCGCCGAGCGGATTGTTTGCGGCTTGTCGTAAGTCAGCAGGACCACTGGCGGCTTCGCCGGCGAACCACGCGCAACATCCAGCCCGGCAGAGTAGTCATCGTCTGCCAGTGACATGCCATCGGCAGTTGCTGTCGATCCCGTCACGCTGATCCGGGGCGCCAGAGCCGAAGTTGTCGTATCGGGAAAGGCCAGAACGGCAATGTCGCCCGAAGCGACCGGCGGCTCCTTCGGCTTATTGCCGGTGATCAGGCCTTCGATCCCGCCACCGGCAGCGACAGTCTGATAAGGACCAGTCTTAGAAGGCGGCGGGGCGAGTGTGCCCTTGAACGGCTTGCCCCCGGCCACACGGGTTTCGGACCAGACCACCTTCTTGAGCCCGTCCTCGGGCTTCACCCAGGGGCCGCCAGTCTCCGACCAGCCCGGCGATGCGGCGATCGCCAGTTCCAGCCCGTGCCGGTCCGCCTCGCTCGCGGCAAAGGCGAAGGCTTCCTTCCATTCCGGCGTCATGTAGACCAGCCGCTTGTCGACCACCTGCGGCGTCATCAGATCGGCATCGAAGTTCTGCAGGCCGCCGATGCCGACCGATTTCATCCACGCCAGATCCTTGGCGATGCCATCCTTGGTGATGTTGCCGTTCATCCAGTGCCACCAGACGCGCGGACGCGCGCTCTGCGGCGGATCCTGGAACTGCTGTTCAAGCGAGGACGTAGCATCTGACACAGCGGCCGTCGGTGCCTTCGCCTCGTCTGCCAGGGCGGGCATGGCACCCAGTGCCGATGCCAACAGAAGCGCCGCCCGCAGGCTGCGGGCCGAACCGGATACCGTCATGAACCACCTCTCGTCGTGTCGAATCGCAGGATTCTCCGCCTGCGAAATTGGTCTGACAGGATAAAGCACAGACCGGAAGAGCGATCAAATAAAACCCTAAACAATCATTTTCGCTCACCGCGCGGACGATCTTGCAGCGTCGATCAAGAATGGCCCATTGCGCTCGGCCCTTGCCTGCGTAATGGCCTTTGCCAAAGTAACTGGATCAAGGAACCTGCCCATGAAGATCGACAATTCCATCGCCGCCATCGTTACCGGCGGCGCATCGGGCCTTGGCCGCGCCAGCGTCGAAGCGCTCGCTGCCGCAGGCGTGAAGGTCGCGATTTTCGACCTCAACGAAGAAGCCGGCGAAGCGCTTGCTCAGGAAATCGGCGGCGTGTTCTGCAACGTCAACATCATGGACGAAGCGAGCGTCGAAGCCGGGTTCGCCAAGGCGCGCGCCGCCATCGGCCAGGAACGCATCGTCGTGCACTGCGCCGTGGTTGCCGGCGGCGGCAAGACGGTTTCGTGGGACAAGGCCAACAACTGCTACAAGCGCACGGCGACCGAACAGATCGCCAAGGCCGCCGAAGGCATCTTCACCGCCAGCTACCGCGTAGCCTCGATCGCCGCGCTGGGCATGGCCAATGCCGATCCGCTGAACGATGACGGCGAACGCGGTTGCATCATCTTCACCTCTTCCGCAGCTTCGCAGGACGGCCAGATCGGCCAGGTCGCCTATGGCGGCGGCAAGGGTGCGGTGAACTCGATGGTCCTGCCGATGGCGCGCGACCTGATGGACTTGGGCATCCGCGTCAACGCGATCCTGCCGGGCACCTTTGCCACCCCGCCGATGCTGCGCGTGAAGGACATGGCCCCGGCCGTGTTCGAAGGCCTGGGCAACGCCGTTCCCTTCCCGCGCCGCCTTGGCAAGCCGGAAGAGTTCGCATCGCTGGTGATGGAACTGTCGCGCAACACCTATTTCAACGGCCAGTGCATCCGCCTCGACGGCGGCATCCGCATGCCCCCGAAGTAAAGCAAGCAGCTGGCTCCCCCCGACAAGCGCGGGAGGAGCCACTACCGGTCAGAACCGGTTGAGCAGGTTCTCGCACCATTCCTGACGCCCGGACTTCGGTTCGGGCGTTGTGTTTGTCTGGACCGCGTGATCGGCGATCGTCGCCAGCGTCGTGCCCTTGGCGTGGATCATCTGGCCCAGATCCGCCTTCCAGCCGGAGTAGCGTTCGGCGCGGAAGGTTTCGAGCTGGCCATCCTCGATGATCGCGGCCGCGCGCAGCAGGCCCTTGGCGATCACGTCGACGCCGCCGATGTGGCCGTGGAACAGGTCTGCCGCATCGATCGACTGGCGGCGCACCTTGGCGTCGAAGTTCCAGCCGCCATTGCCGAGGCCCCCGGCGCGAAGCACTTCCAACTGCGCCAGCGTGATTTCCTCGACCGAGTTGGGGAACTGGTCGGTATCCCAGCCATTCTGCGGATCGCCGCGGTTGGCGTCGATCGACCCGAGGATGCCGAGCGCGCGGGCCATGGCGATTTCGTGTTCGAAGGTGTGGCCCGAAAGCGTGGCGTGGTTCGCCTCGATATTCACCTTCACTTCGCCTTCAAGGCCGAAGCGCTTGAGGAAGGCATAGACCGTCTGGGTGTCGAAATCGTATTGGTGCTTGGTCGGCTCGTGCGGCTTGGGTTCGATCAGGATCGTGCCGGAAAAGCCAATCTTGTGCTTGTGTTCCACCACGAGGCTCAGAAACCGTCCAAAGTTTTCCTGCTCCACGCCGATTTCGGTGTTGAGAATGGTGTCATAGCCTTCGCGGCCGCCCCACAGCACATAGTTCGCGCCGCCCAGCCGGTGCGTCGCCTCAAGGCAGTCGCGCACCTGCATCGCCGCCCAGGCGTAGACCTCGGGATCGGGATTGGTCGCCGCGCCGGCCATGTAGCGCGGGTGGCTGAACAGGTTGGCCGTACCCCACAGCAGCCGGCGGCCGTGCTGCGCCTGCAGGGCTTCAAGGTGGTCGACCGCTTCGGCAAAGCTGCGGCGGAAATCGCCGACGCTGATGCTCGCCGGATCGGCCATGACGTCAACGTCGTGGAAGCAGTAGAACGGCAGATCGAGCTTTTCGACAAAGGCCAGCGCCGCTTCGCGCTTGGCGGCGGCGTTGTTCGCGTCCATCGGGCCTTGCAGCCACGGACGGTTGAAGGTGCCGGCACCAAACACGTCGCTGCCCGGCCAGCAGAAGGTGTGCCACATGCACACGGCGAAGCGCAGGTGGTCTTCCATGCGCTTGCCCAGCACAAGCCGATCCTTGTCATACCAGCGATAGGCAAGATCGTTCGTGGTTTCAGGACCTTCGTAGCGAACCGTGTCAAACGGGGCGAAGTATTCGGCAGACATGGAACTTCCTCTCAAATGGAACGGATGGCCGCATAGGCGCGGCGGAACTTTTCAAGCTTGGGGGCCAGCCGGTCGGCCAGCGCGCGGTCGGGTTCGATGACGTGGCGCACCGGCGGGCGCGTGCAGACCTGCTCGGGCGAAGCGCCGGTAACGGCAATCTGCGCCAGCTTGGCCGCGCCCAGCGCCGGGCCAACCTCGCCCCCGTCAAGATAGACCAGCCGCGCATCGAGCGCCGCGCTGAGGATCGTCCCCCAGTAGGCTGATCGCGCACCCCCGCCGATCACTGACAGCGTGTTCACCTGTGTCCCCGCTTCACGCAGCGCGGCAAGACCGTCGGCGTGGGCAAAGGCAACGCCTTCCAGCACGGCGGCGGCGAGCCGTTCGGGATCGCTTTCGTTGCCCAGCCCAAGAAAGGCGCCGCGCACATGCGGATCGTTGTGCGGCGTACGCTCGCCCGACAGGTAGGGCAGGAAGAGTTCAGGTGCGTTACCCGCGCCCTGCGCTTCGGCAGCGGCAAAGAAATCGCCGATGTGCAGGCCCGTAAGTGCGGCGGCCCAGTCGATGCAGCTGGCGGCGGAAAGATGGACGCTCATCTGGTGCCAAAGGCCGGGCAGGCAGTGACAAAAGGCGTGGACCGCGCGCGCCGGATTGGGGCGAAAGTCCTGCGTGGCGACGAAGATCACGCCAGACGTGCCGAGCGAGAGCAGGGCATCGCCATCGGCGACGACACCCACCCCGGCGGCACCGGCGGCGTTGTCGCCCGCGCCGGCAGCCACCGGCACACGATGCATGCCCCAGCGCGCGGCAACTTCGGCGCGCAGCGTGCCGGAAATCGCGGTGCCTTCCAGCAGGCGCGGCATCTGCGCGGCGGTCAGTCCTGTCGCGGCGAGCATGGCCTCGCTCCATTCGCGCTTCCCGGTATCAAGCCACAGCGTGCCGGCGCTGTCCGACATGTCGCTGGCCTTTTCGCCCGTCATGGCAAGGCGCACGTAGTCCTTGGGCAGCAGCACGGTGCGGACCTGATCGAAGATTTCCGGTTCATGCCGCCGCACCCAGGCAAGCTTGGGCGCGGTGAAGCCGGGCATGGCGATATTGCCGGTGATGGCACGGGTGCGCGGCTCGGCCTGTTCCAGATCCTCGCACTCGGCAAAGGATCGGCCGTCGTTCCACAGGATGGCGGGACGCAGCGGACGATCATCACCGCCCAGAAGCGTCGCTCCGTGCATCTGGCCGGCAAGCCCGATGCCCTGCACTTTGGCGCGCAAATCCTGCGGCAGGCCCATCACGGCCGATTCGGTGGCCTTCCACCAATCGTCCGGCTGCTGTTCGGACCACAGCTCCTTCGGGCGGGAAACCTGAAGCGGCGCAGTGACTTGCGCGGCGATCTTGCCATGCTCATCAAGCAGGATCGCCTTAACGCCCGAGGTGCCGATATCGATGCCCAGAAACATTGCCTTGTCCTCTCGCCGCGTCTTTGTTAGCGTTAACACCATAGAACTGGCAAGAGGGGATGACGCGGGCGGTGGCGCAGACGGGGCCAGACGCACAGGGCAAGCGCCCGGCGCAACGCAAGGCGCGCGGTGGGGCAAGCGGCCCGACCGTGGCCGATGTCGCGCTGATGGCCGGGGTTTCCGCCATGACCGTCAGCCGCGTGGTCAACGACGGTGCAAGCGTTTCGGAACACACCCGCACCCGTGTGCAGCAGGCGATCGACGCGCTGGGTTATGTGCCGAACCGCGCCGCGCAGGCTCTGGCCGGGGGGCGTCAGTGCAAGATCGCCCTGCTCCACTCCAACCCCAGCGCGGCCTATCTCAGTGAATTTCTTGTCGGCAGTCTCGATCAGGCTGCGCGCGGCGAGGTGCAGCTGGTTGTCGAGCATTGCGGCGAGGAGCCGACCGCGCTGCTCGTCGAACGGCTCCAGACCCATCATGTCGACGGTGTGCTGCTGCCCCCGCCGCTCTGCGATGACCGCGATCTGCTTCAGGCGCTCCACGCTGCCGGCCTGCCGCTGGCGCGCATTGCCACCGGGCAACCGGGCGCGGGTGCCATTGCGGTCACCATTGATGACGAGGCGGCGGCCCACGCCATGACCCGCCACCTGATCGCGCAGGGCCACACCCGCATCGGCTTTATCGAAGGCAACCCGAACCAGAGCGCCAGCGCCCTGCGCCGCGCCGGCTTCGAACGCGCGCTCCGGGAAACCGGGCTGGTCGCCGACCCCGCGCTGATCGCCGCCGGAGACTTTTCCTACCGCAGCGGACTGTCTGCGGCCGAGCGCCTCTTGACTCAGACCCTGCGCCCCACCGCCGTCTT
Source organism: Novosphingobium sp. (assembly GCA_046063225.1). GTDB lineage: Bacteria > Pseudomonadota > Alphaproteobacteria > Sphingomonadales > Sphingomonadaceae > Novosphingobium. Next base: position 6,595 of record JBJTLW010000128.1, read on the forward strand.
TGCCGCGAACGACGATATGGCCGCCGCCTGCGTGGCCGTGGCGCACCGCCTGTCGCTCGACGTGCCGCGCGATCTTTCGGTCTGCGGCTTCGACGACAGCGCCATGGCAACCACGATCTGGCCGGAACTGACCACGATCCGCCAGCCGATCGCCACCATGGCGCAGATCGCCACCGAAATGCTGGGTGCCGCCGTGCGTGGCAAGGGCGCCGCCAAGGGGCATCATCGCTTGGATTTCGAACTGGTGCGGCGCGATTCCGATGGCCCGGCACCGAAACTCTGAATAGAACCGCGTCAACGAACCTGGGGGAAGAGGATAATGGCTAGCGACAAGGCCGCTGAAACGAGCGGCACCAACATGGGCTTCATCAGTCTGATCGTCGCTGTGGCGACCATCGGCGGCTTCATGTTCGGCTATGATTCGGGCGCGGTGAACGGCACGACCAAGGGGCTGGCGATCACCTTCGGGCTCGATGAAGCCAATCTGGGGCTGACCGTCAGCTCGATCCTGATCGGCTGCGCGATCGGGGCCTTCCTTGCCGGCCGCCTCGCCGATGTCTGGGGACGGCGCACGGTCATGCTCGTGGCCGCTGCGCTCTTCATTCTGAGCGCGCTGGGCGCGGGCGCGGCGGACAGCGCCATCGTTTTTGCCATAGCCCGTTTCCTTGCCGGTGCGGCGGTGGGCGCGGCATCGGTGCTTTCGCCCGCCTACATCTCGGAAGTGACCCCGGCCCATCTGCGCGGTCGGCTTTCGAGCATCCAGCAGATCATGATCATTTCCGGCCTGCTCGGCGCGGCGACATCGAACATGCTGCTGCAGAACGCTGCCGGCTCATCGCTCGCGGACCTGTGGGGCCATGCCGCGTGGCGCTGGATGTTCTGGGCGCAGGCGGTGCCGGCGGTGCTGTTCCTGTTTTCGCTGTTGCTGGTGCCGGAAAGCCCGCGCTTTCTTGTCGCCAGAGGCCGGGATGCCGAGGCGCTGCAGGTGCTCACCCGCCTGTTCGGCGCCGAAGCCGCGCCGCGCATCGCCGCCGAAATCAAGGCGACGCTGGCGGCCGACCACCAGCCCAAGCTGGCCGACCTCAAGGACCCGGCAACCGGCAAGTGGCGCACGATCGTGTGGGTCGGCATCGGGCTTGCCGTGTTCCAGCAGTTCGTCGGCATCAACGTGGTGTTCTATTACGGCATCGTGCTGTGGGAAGCGGTTGGCTTCACCGAATCGCAGGCCTTTGCCACGCAAGTGATCAACGATGGCATTTCGGTCGCCGCCTGCATCGTCGCGCTGCTGCTGATCGACAAGGTGGGGCGCAAGCCGCTGCTGCTGGTCGGTTCGGCGGGCATGGCGATAACCCTGGCGCTGATCGCCTGGAGCTTCAGCCAGGGCACGATGATTGACGGCAAGCTGGTTCTGCCGCCGGAAACCGGGACGCTCGCTTTCGTTTCCGCCATTTCCTACGCCGCGCTGTTCAACCTGTCATGGGGGCCGGTGATGTGGGTGCTGCTGGGTGAAATGTTCCCCAACCAGATGCGCGGCAGCGCGCTGGCCGTGGCTGGTTTCGCGCAGTGGACGGCAAACTTCGCCATTTCCTCAAGCTTCCCCTGGGCGCTCAAGAACCTGGGCCTGACGACGGCCTATGGCTTCTACGCCACCTGCGCGGCGATCTCGTTCGTCTTCGTGCTGAAGATGGTCAAGGAAACCAAGGGCAAGACGCTGGAGGAAATGGAGGGCTGACGGCCGCTTGCTCGTCCTGACCCTGTCAAAGGACAGTGCGCAACGCGCGACCTTGGCGCGGCACCCTTCGACAGGCTCAGGGTGAGCGGGAGTTATTGGCGATTCCCATTCCGCTGATCTAAGGGATGGGCATGACCCTGCCCCCCGATCGCCTTGACCGTTTTGCCCGCCACATCGTCCTGCCCGAAGTCGGCGGCGCCGGGCAGGTTGCGCTCACCAGGGCGCATGTCGTGCTGGTCGGCTGCGGCGGCATCGGATCGCCCGCGCTGCAATATCTGGCGGCGGCGGGGATCGGGCGGCTGACGCTGATCGATGATGACGTGGTCGATGCCAGCAACCTGCAACGGCAGACCATCTACACCCCCGCCGATATCGGCCGGCCCAAGGCAGAGGCTGCGGCGGACTGGGTGGCGCGGTTCGACCCCGCACTTGAGGCCCGCGCGGTCGTCGGGCGTTTGGGGGGGGATAACGCCGCGCGGGTCCTCGGGGGGGACGTCGACCTTGTACTCGACGGATGTGACAACTTCGCGACTCGCCTGACGGTTTCGGACACCTGCGTGGCGCTGGGCCTGCCGCTGACCAGCGCCGCTTTGGGGCGCTTTCAGGGACAGGTTGCGAACTTTGCCGGCCATCTGGATGGCCAGCCCTGCTATCGCTGCTGGGTGGGCGATGCCTTTGACGCGGAAGACTGCGACACCTGCGCCGCCGACGGCGTACTGGGCGCCATGGTGGGCATGATCGGCGCCTTTGCCGCGATGAGCGCGATCCGCGTGATCCTTCACGGCCACGCCAGCTTCGGCGATCCGCAATGGGGCCAGCTGCAGCTGTTCGACGGCCTCGCCCCGTCGATGCGGACAATCCGCGTGCCGAAGGACCCGACCTGCAAAGGCTGCAACCCCGCCGATTGATCCGGATCAAGGACGGCGCTTTTCAGAAAAACGATACCCTCTCTGTTTCTTGGCGAAACCGGCGCGCCCCCCGCGCCGGACGCGAGCCGGAATTACGGGAGAGTGATCGATGAAAATGGAAAACATGGTGATCATCAGCGTGGATGATCACATCAGCGAACCGGGCGACCTGTTCACCCACCACCTCAGCGGCGCCGCGCTCGCCTCCGCGCCCACGCTCAAGCAGAAATCGAACGGGTCGAACTACTGGGACTACCAGGGCCTGAAGATGGCTTCGGTCGCGCTGAACGGCGTGGTCGGCCGGCCCAAAGAAGAATACGGCATGGAGCCGACCAGCCTCGACCAGCTGCGCAAGGGCTGCTGGGATCCGGCCGCGCGCGTCGATGACATGGACGTCAACGGCATCGCCGCCAGCCTCAACTTCGGCACCCTCATCGGCCTTGACGGGCTGATGTTCTGCACCGCGCCGGACAAGACCTATGCGGTCAATCACGTCCAGGCCTACAACGATTACCACTGGTACCAGTGGTGCCAGGCCCACCCCGGCCGCTTCATCATGAACGGCATCCTCCCGGCCTGGGACATCGACGCCACGGTCGCGGAAATCCACCGGCTGGCAAAGCTTGGCTGCACCTCGGTCTCGTTCAACGAGAACCCGACCAAGCGCGGCCTGCCGTCGGTCCACAACCCGTTCTGGGAACCGATGTGGAAAGCCTGCGCCGATACCGACATGACGATCAATCTGCACATCGGCGCCGGCAATCCCAGCCCGCACGCCACCGATGAATCGCCGATCGAGGCGTGGATCACGACCATGCCGATGTCGGTTTCGATCGGCCTGGCCGACTGGCTGCACCTTGAGGCGCTGCACCGCTATCCGCTGAAGATCGCCATGTCGGAAAGCGGCATCGGCTGGATCCCCTACCTGCTCGAACGCGCCGACTATGCGCATGAACAGCACAGCGCCTGGACCCATTCGGACACCTACCTCAAGGGCAAGAAGCCTTCGGACGTCTATCACGAGCACTTCTATTCGTGCTTCATCGACGATGCCTATGGCTGCCGCAACCTTGATGCGCTGGGCGAGGACAAGGTCTGCTACGAGGTGGATTACCCGCACTCCGACGCGCCTTGGCCGAATGCGCCTGAAGTGCTGTGGCGTTCGGTGAGCCAGCTTTCCGACGATGTGATCGACAAGATCACCCACCGGAACGCGATGAACCTCTACCGCTTCGACATGTTCGGGCAGATTCCGAAGGAACAGCTCACCGTGAAGGCCCTGCGCGCCAAGGCCGCCGCCAAGGGCGTCGACACGACGGTGAAATCCGCGGCCGGCGCGGCGCCGGAAAACCAGGCCGACAAGAAGCGCGCGATCACCTCGGGCGATGTCAACGCGATGTTCAAGAAGCACGCCGAGGCGGTCTAGGCACAGCTCACCTTGCCCCCGCGCGAGCGGGGCCAAGGCGAACCAAACCCCAATCTCGTCATTCCCGCTTTCGCGGGAATGACGAATAACGGTGCGGTGAGATCAGAAGCTCGCCCCGTCCACGAATGTCCTCGGCAGGTCCTGCCACAGCGCGGGGTCGAACATCCTTAGGTTCACCCCCATCCGCTCGTAGCTGTCGTCAATCGCGGTCCAGTGCGTCACGCAGCCGCAGTTGGCGCAGCGCCATGTCGTCAGGAAGCGGTCGCCCTGCACATAGCCGGCCAGTTCCCCCGTCACGGTCACCGACTGGCGCGCGGGATAGATCCACAGCGTGCCGAGCCGGCGGCAGATCGAGCAATTGCATTCGGAAACCTCGGTGGGCGCTTCGGGCAACGCGATGTGCACCGCGCCGCAGTGGCAGCTCCCCTGATGCCCGCTCATCGCAGCATCTCCGCAACCCAGGCTGGCACCACTTCACTCGCCGGGCCGAGGCGCGTCTCGTGGAACCAGTGCGACCCTTGCGAACGTTCGAGGTTCAGCTCCAGCGTCTGCGCGCCCAGTTCCCGCGCGTTCTGGACGAAACCGGCCGCCGGATAGACCGCGCCCGACGTGCCGATGGACACGAACAGATCGGCCTCGCGCAGCGCCGCATAGATCTCGCCCATCCGGTAGGGCATCTCACCGAACCACACGACATCGGGCCGCAGCGAGTGACTGCCGCACACCGGACAGGCTGGCCGATCGATCAGCGGCCCCCGCCAGCGCGGGCGCGAATCGCAAGCCGTGCACCAGGCGTTGAGGTGTTCGCCATGCATGTGCAGCACGCGCGAAGCACCGGCGCGCTCGTGCAGGTCATCCACGTTCTGCGTGACGATCAGCAGGTTGCCCTTCCATTCGGCATCGAGCCGGGCGAGCGCCATATGCGCCTCGTTCGGCACCTTTTCCTGAATCGCCGCGCGCCGCATGTCGTAGAAGCGGTGAACAAGGTTGGGATCGCGGGCAAAAGCCTCGGGCGTAGCGACGTCTTCCACCCGGTGCTGCTCCCACAGCCCGCCGCCATCGCGGAAGGTATCGATGCCGCTTTCGGCGGAAACTCCGGCCCCGGTAAGGATCACGATATTGCGGATTTGGGTCATGTCGCCCATGAAGCACGTCCTTCAGGGGAGTTTCAATGGCACGCATCGGCATTATCGGCAGCGAAGGACGCATGGGGCACGCTTTGGCGCGCGCTATCGAGGCTGCGGGCGAAACGCTTTCGGGCGGCATCGACAAGGGCGGCGATCCGCTTGCCCTTGCCCGGTCTAGCGACGTGCTGGTCGATTTCTCCAGCCCCCACGCGCTCGAGGCGAACCTCGATGCGGCAGCGGCAGCGGGGATTCCCATCGTCGTCGGCACCACCGGGCTTGAAGAGCGCCACCACTGGCTGTGCGATCATGCCGCCGAAAGCACCGCCGTGCTGCAGACCGGCAATACCTCGCTGGGCGTCACGCTGCTGGCGTGGCTGGTGCGCGAAGCCGCCGCCCGGCTGGGCAACGATTGGGATATCGAGATCGTCGAAACCCACCACCGCATGAAGGTGGACGCGCCGTCGGGCACCGCCCTCCTCCTCGCGCAAGCGGCGGCGCAGGGCCGCGGCGTGGACCTGTCCGCCGTGTCCGAACGCGGCCGCGACGGCATCACCGGCGCAAGGCAGCTCGGCGCCATCGGCTTTGCGAGCCTGCGCGGAGGCACCGTCCCCGGCGACCACACGGTGAACCTGTTTGGCGATCACGAGCGCATCGCCCTCTCCCACCTCGCCGAAGACCGCATGATCTTCGCCAAGGGCGCGGTGAAAGCGGCGCAGTGGCTGCTGGGCAAGCCAGCCGGGCGCTATGCGATGGGCGAGGTTCTGGGGCTTTAGGGCGTGTACATCCTTGCCATCGTCGGCGTGCTGCTGCTGATTGCCGTGCTCAGTTCCACCCGGCACGGCAGGGCGGAAGCTCGTGAGCGAATGGCCAAATACAATCCGATTTTCTGGGCCTTTTCCATCATCTTGTGGGGCCTCTTGATTGGCGGAATGATCTTCAAATAATGAACCGCGCCGATACCTTCGAATTCTTCCGCCGCCTCGCCGAGCTTAACCCCTCGCCCGAGACGGAGCTGCTCTTCGGCAATGCCTTCCAGCTTGTCGTGGCCGTGGCGCTATCGGCGCAGGCGACCGATGTGGGCGTGAACAAGGCGACGCGGGCGCTGTTCCGTGAGGTGCATACGCCGCAGCAGATGCTCGATCTGGGTGAGGAAGGCCTCAAGGAGCACATCAAGACCATCGGTCTGTTCAACACCAAGGCGAAGAACGTCATCGCGCTCAGCCAGTTGCTGGTCGACGAATTCGGCGGCGAGGTTCCGTCCACGCGTGAGGAACTGGTGCGGCTGCCCGGTGTGGGCCGCAAGACCGCCAATGTCGTGCTCAACTGCTGGTTCGGGCAGGAAACCTTTGCCGTCGATACGCACATCTTCCGTGTCGGCAACCGCACCGGCCTCGCCAAGGGCAAGACCCCCGATCATGTCGAGGCCAAGCTGGAAAAGTGCGTCCCCGCCCCCTTCCGCATGGGCGCGCACCACTGGCTGATCCTGCACGGCCGCTATGTCTGCAAGGCGCGCACGCCCGAGTGCTGGCGTTGCGGCGTGGTCGACCTTTGCGCCTTCAAGCCGAAGGTGCTGGAGAAGAAGGGCAAGCAGCCCTAGCGCTTGTCCGTGAAGTTCGACGCGTCGAGCTCCAGCCCCGCCCGGCCATCGGCGGCGGTGTGCGCGGGGGCGTGCGGATGCTCGACGAATTCCGGTTCCGGCTCTTCCAGCATGCCTTCCCACTTGGTGATGACGGAAGTCGCCACGGCATTGCCGACCACGTTGGTGGCGGTGCGGCCCATGTCGAGGAACTGGTCGATGGCAAGGATGATCGCCACGCCTTCCACCGGCAGGCCAAACATGGCGAGCGTGCCGGTGATCACCACCAGCGATGCGCGCGGCACGGCGGCGATGCCCTTGGAACTGATCATCAACGTCAACAGGATCATGATCTGCGTCGATGCCGGCAAGTCGATGCCGTAAGCCTGCGCGATGAAGATCGTCGCGAAGCTCATGTACATCATCGAGCCATCGAGGTTGAAGCTGTAGCCCAGCGGCAGCATGAAGCCCGAAATCCGCCGCGGCACGCCGAACCGATCCAACTGCTCGAACATCTTGGGCAGCGCCGCCTCGCTCGACGCGGTCGAGAACGCGATCAGCATCGGCTGGCGGATATAACGGATCAGGGTCCAGATCCGCGTGCCCAGGAAGATTGCGCCGACCCCCAGCAGGACCGTCCACAGCAGCGCCAGCGAGAAGTAGAACTCAAGCAGCAGTTTCAGGTAGGTCTTGAGGATATCGAGCCCGCTGGCTGCGACCACGTTGGCGAGCGCGCCGAACACCGCGATCGGCGCATAGCGCATCACGTAGCCGGTGATCTGCAGCATCATTTCGGCCAGCGCATCGGCCCCGCGGACCAGCGGCGCACCCTTTTCGCCGATCGCGGATAGTGCCACTCCGGCGAAGATCGAGAACACCAGGATCTGCAGGATGTTGTTGGTCGCCATCGCCTCGAAGGCGTTCTTGGGGAAGATCGAAAGGATGAACTCGGTCGCCTTGAGGTGCTTGACCTCGCCCACCGCCTTGGCCGCGGCCGCGGCATCGGGGATCGGCCCGCCGACCCCTGGCTGCATCAGGTTGACCATCAACAATCCCAGCCCGATCGAAATCAGGCTGGCGGTGATGAACCAGGCTATCGCGCGAAACCCGATCCGCCCCAACGCGGTCGAATCCCCCATGTGCGCGATCCCGACGACGATCGTCGAAAGCACCAGCGGCGCGACCAGCACCTTGATCAGGTTGAGGAAGATGTCCGAAAGCAGCTTGAACCAGGGCGTGATCGATTCCTTGATCAACCCCGCGTCGACCGAACGATACAGCGCCTGACCGACCACGATGCCCAGCACCATGCCGATCAGGATGTAGAGTGTCAGCCGCCGGTCCATGATCCGCTCCCCACGCGTGTAAGATTGTTGCGAGGCAGCCTAACAGGGTGTCGCGGCCACCGCAATCAATGCGCCAGAGCCGCCTTTGCCACCCGGGCATAGATCCGCGCCAGGGCATCAAGATCGGGGATTGCAACGGCCTCGTCACGCTTGTGCATGGTGGCGTTGCACAGGCCGAATTCGATTACCGGGCACAGGTCTTTCAGGAACCGCGCATCGCTGGTCCCGCCGGTGGTGCTGGCTTCGGGGCGCAGGCCGGTTTCCGCCTCGACCGCGTCGGCGATCATCGCGCTGAACGTACCCGGCGGGGTCAGGAACGCCTCTCCTGAGATCATCGGCCGCGCGGTGCCGCCGTGCTTTTCGGCGATCGCGGCGACCCGGTCGGCCAGGTCCTGGCCCGATTGCAGGTCGTTGAACCGGATTGAAAGGCGCGCGCTGGCCTTGGCCGGGATAACGTTGGTGGCCGGGTTGCCGACGGTAATGTCGGTGATTTCCAGATTGCTCGGCTGGAACCAGTCGGTGCCCTCGTCCAGCACCAGGGCATTGAGTTCCGCCAGCATCGAGACCATGGGCCCGATCGGGTTGTTGGCGAGGTGCGGATAGGCGACATGGCCTTCGCCGCCCACGACTTCGAGCCAGATGTTGACCGAACCGCGGCGGCCGATCTTCATCATGTCGCCCAGCCGGTTCACCGATGTCGGTTCGCCCACCAGGATCAGGTCGGGGATCGCGCCGACCCTGCGCATGTGTGCGATCAGCGCGACGGTGCCGTGCAGCGCCGGGCCTTCCTCGTCCCCGGTGATGATGAAGCTGATCGTCCCGGCATCCTGCGGCACTTCCGCCACCGCCGCGACCATCGCCGCGATCGCGCCCTTCATGTCGACCGCGCCGCGGCCGTACAGCAGCTCGCCCCGCACTTCAGGAGCGAACGGCGCGCTGGCCCAGCCTTCGCCGGGCGGGACAACATCGACGTGCCCCGCAAAGCCGAAGTGGCGGCTGCCCTCGGGCCCCTTGCGGATCGCGAACAGGTTTTCGACCGGGCCATGCGGCGGCTCACCGGCGCTGAACCGGTGAACCTCGAAGCCGAGCGGACGAAGCTGCCCTTCCAGACAATCGAACACCAGGCCCGCCGCCGGGGTGACGCTGGGGCAGGCAATCAGGTCTTCGGCGAGCGATTGGGCGGTGCTGGTCATGGTCTTGCCCCGCATATGGGCTATGTTGCTGCCCTGCAAGCCGGAGTGCCGTCATGCCCAAACTCGATCTCGATGCGATCCCCCAGACCAACGCCACCGGCTATCCTTCGCAATACGCCGACGTGGTGCAGGGCCGCTGGTATCGCCGCCTCGCACCGCCCAGCGGGATAAGCGATTTCGGGGCGAGCCATGTGGTGCTCCAGCCTGGCGCCTGGTCAAGCCAGCGCCACTGGCACGAAGGCGAAGACGAACTGGTTGTCATGCTGGGCGGCGAAGCGGTGCTGGTCGATGATGGCGGAGAAACGGTGATGCGCGCCGGTGACGTGGCAGCCTTTGCCAAGAACGACGGCAACGGCCATGTCCTGCAGAACCGGTCCGATCAGCCGTGCACCTTTGTCGCGATCGGGCGGCCCTCGGAAACGGCCTGCCATTACCCCGATATCGACATGCACCTGTTCGCCGGTGCCGGGCGGCAAAAACGCAAGGATGGAAGCGAGTTCTAGACGCTCACTTGCCTGTCTTGGTCGGCTCTTCCCACTGCGCGATCACCCATTCCTCGGCCTCGGCGGCTTCGATCCAGGCCTGCATCCATTCGTGGGTCCAGATCGCTTCCATATAGGCAGCGGCGAAGCCGGGGACGCCCACGCCATAGGTGATGAAGCGGCTGACAACGGGCGCATAGATGATGTCGGCGGCGCAGAAGGTCCCGAACAGATAGGGGCCGCCCTTGCCGAAACGGGCGCGGGCTTCGGCCCACAGGGTCAGGATGCGGACGATGTCGCCGCGCGCCGCGTCGCTTATTTCCCAGCCATCGACCCGGCGGCGCACGTTCATCGGGCATTCGCTGCGCAGCGCCGGATAGCCCGAATGCATTTCGGCCACCATCGAGCGAGCAAAGGCGCGGGCATCTTCGGCCTTGGGCCAGAACCGCTCGCGCCCGACCTTGTCGGCCAGGTACTCGATGATCGCCAGGCTGTCCCAGACCACGGCGTCGCCGTCCCACAGCACCGGAACCTTGCCCGAACTCGGCTCGATCCCCTCGGTCTGTTTCTTGCGGGCGTCCCAGTCCTCGCCATAGAGCGGGACGGTGATCTCCTCAAAGGCCAGTCCCGATTGCTTGACCGCCAGCCAGCCGCGCAGCGACCAGCTGGAATAGTTCTTGTTGCCGAGGATCAGTTTCATCGCGGTTCCGGGTATCCGTTCAGGCAAACCTTGTCGAGCCTGAACAAGCTTACGCTTGTGCGGCGATCAGCGGGTTGAGCGGGGGTATGAAATCGGCCTCGCGCCATGGCGGAAATGGCGGTTCCTCGGGGTTGCACGGGGCATCGGCAAGATAGCCGAAATAGGTCGCGATCCGCCGTTCCGTGGCATCCACGATCGCCCGGCGTCCGTGCATGAACCGGGTGTTGTCGAGCACCAGCACATCGCCTTCGCGCCATGCCACCGGCAGCTCGATCCCGCGCGCCGCCTCGCGCACGGCCTCAACCCACGAATCCGGCACCGCGCTCATGTCCTCGAACAGCGGAAAGTCCCGGCGTCCGACATAGTCGCGCGCAAACAGCAGGAAATTGCCAAAGGCTTCGGAATCGGAAAACATCGGGCGGTGCAGTGCGGGGCGGGTGAAGGTGCGAACGACCGCGCCATTTTCCAGCCGGTGAAAGCGATAGGGGCAGGTCGGCGGCGGATTGGCGAGCAGCGCGTCGTCCGGCGCAGGCGTGCCCAGCCAGAACTCCAGCAAGGCGGGCCAGGTCTGGAACAGATAGAGCAGGCGCCGACGGCTGAACGCATCGCGCACCGCATAGGGCAGCTGCCGGACCAGCTCGATCCCGTCGCAGATCGTGGTCTGCCCGCCTGCCGAAGGCGGCGAAAGGCAGGCGAAGATCGCGGTATCCGGCTTCCAGGCTTCGCGCGCCATTTCGGGGTGAAGCGGAAAGGGATCGGCGCCGGTATTGACCGTCTGGATCGCGTGATCGCCGTCCAGCACCTCGCGTCCGGGGGATTCGTTGATCGCCGCGGTCGGGCAAAGGCTGCGGCAAAACCGGCCAAAAGAATCCATCCCGAAGGTGAAGCCGCGCAGCAGGATCGCACCGTGGGCCTTGTAGAGATCGAGCAGCGCAGCGCGGTCGATCGAATCGAGGGCTTGCGCCGTTCCGGCGGCGGGTTCGACGATCACCAGCGGATCGGGTGCCTGGGGCAGCGAGACACGGACCATGCCAAGCGCATAGCCTAGCCCCCGGCGCGGCGCTATAGCGTGGCCAACCATGTCGCTGACCCTTGCCGAACTTTTCACCTCGCCCGATCACTATCTGCATTCCTTCGCGGACGGGGCGGCAGTGTTCGTGCCGATGGACCGCGAGGCCTATCGCCGATCGGTGTTCCTCGATGATCGGATCGAACCAGCCCGGACCGGATCGATGCGGGTGCCGCTGGACATGCTGGCCGGGCAGGCCCCGGCGCCGCAGCCGACCGGCTGGATCTTTCACGTCGCGCATTGCGGGTCGACCCTGCTGGCGAACGCGCTTGATGCGCTGGGTTCGGGCCTGGTGCTGCGCGAGCCCTTTGCGCTGCGCCAGCTTGCGCTTGAGCCGGAACTGAACCACGCCGCGCTGGCCATCGAGCTGGCGATGCTGGGCAAGGCCTACGACCCCGCCACGCCAACGCTGGTAAAGGCCAACGTCCCGGTCAATTTCATCCTCGATTCGATTGCCGCGCTTGAGCCGCGGACCCCTGCGATCACGCTGTACCTCGGGCTGGAGGACTATCTCTGCGCGATCCTGCGCAGCGACAATCACCGCAAGTGGCTGCGCGGAATTTCGGCCCAGCCGGTCTTGCCGATCGGCGCGCCCGCGGATGCGGACGACGCAATTCTTGCGGCAGCGCTGTGGCGCGCGCAGGGTGAGCGGTTTGCCGCTGCGCTGCGAGCCATGCCGAACGCGCGCAGCCTTGATGCCGAACGTTTCTATGCGGACCCCGGCCCGGTCATCGCCGCCGCGGCCCGGCAGCTGGGGATCGCGGCCACGTCCGAAGCAATCGAACGGCTTGTCGAAGGCGCGGTGTTCCAGACCTATTCCAAGGTGCCTGGCGTGGCCTTCAGCAACGCCGACCGGATCGGACGGCGCGAGGCTGCGCTGACCCAGCTTGCCGAAGAGATCGCGGCGGCGCAAAGCTGGCTTGACGACACAGGAGAGCCTGCTCAGGCGTTGCAGGCCCGGCTGGAAGGCTATGCGTTGTCATGACCCTGCGCCCGTTCCACCTTGCTTTCCCGGTGCGCGACCTGGACGAAGCGCGCGCCTTCTGGGGCGGGGTGATCGGGTGTCCCGAAGGGCGATCATCCGACCAGTGGATCGACTTCGATTTCTACGGCCACCAGATCGTTGCGCATTGTACCGGCGATGTGGCCCGCGATGCCGGGCGCAATCCGGTTGACGGGCACGGCGTCCCGGTCCCGCATTTCGGGATCGTGCTGGCGCTGGACCAGTGGCAGGCCCTGGCCGATCGGCTGACCGCGGCGGGTGTGCGGTTCGAGATTGAACCCCATGTGCGCTTCAAGGGGCAGGCAGGGGAGCAGGCGACGATGTTCTTCCGCGACCCCAGCGGCAACGCGATCGAGATGAAGGCCTTTGCGGACCTCAAGCAGCTGTTTGCGCGATAATGGGGGCGTTCCCCTTCTCACCGGGGCCGGACATGCTAAACATCCCGGATGAAAGCATTTGTCCTCAATCGCTATGGCGGGCCTGACGCATCGCAGATGCAGGAACTGCCCATTCCCGAACCAGCCGCCGGAGAAGTTCTGGTCCGGGTCAAGGCGGCGGGGCTCAACCCGGTCGATTTCAAGACCCGCGAAGGCAAGCTGAAGGTTGTCACGCCCTATCGGCTGCCGACCACGATGGGCAACGAGCTGGCCGGGGTGGTTGAAGCGGTCGGGCCGGGGGTTTCCCGCTTCGCACCGGGCAACCGGGTGTTCGCGCGGACCGCCAAGAACGCGATGGGCGCATTTGCGGAATTTGCAATCGTGCCGGAAAATCTTCTGGCGATCGTTCCCGCGCCGCTCGATTTCCCGGCTGCGGCCGGGATCCCGCTGGCCGGGCTGACCGCGCTGCAGGCCCTGCGCGACGAGATGGGGATCGGTTCGGGCAGCCGGGTGTTCATTCCCGGCGGGGCAGGCGGGGTGGGGACCTTCGCGATCCAGATCGCCAAGGGGCTGGGCGCCCACGTCATTACCACCGCATCGCCGCGCGGCCGCGATCTGGTGGAGCGGCTGGGCGCGGACGAAGTGATCGACTATACCAGCCAGCGGTTCGAGGACCACGTTTCGGGCGTCGATGGCGTGTTCGACCTGATCGGCGGCGATACTTTGATCAAGGCGTTCGGGGTGGTGAAGAAGGGCGGCATGGTCCTTTCGGTCACCGCGCTGCCCGAACCGCAAACCGCGCTCAAGGATCTGAAGATGGGCTTTGGCTATGCCGCGCTGTTCTGGCTGATCAGCCTGCAGCTGCGCTTGCGCGCCTGGCGGCACGGCGCGCGCTATCGGTTCCTGTTCATGCACCCGAGCGGACCTGAACTGGACGAACTTGGCCGGATGGTCGAGGATTCGCGCCTGACCCCGGTGATCGACCGGGTGTTCCCCTTTGCCGAACTGCCCCAGGCGCTGGCCTATCTTGAACAGGGGCGCGCCAAGGGCAAGGTCGTGGTGCAGATGGACGCCTAGGGTCAGACCCTAGATCGAGGCGTCTTCCAGTACGGCGGTGCGCAGTTCGGCGATGCCCATGCCCTTTTCCGACGAGGTCACGTGGACCACAGGAAAGGCGGCAGGATGCTTGCGCGCCTCGGCTTGGGTTGCGGCCAGCACTTCGTCCAGCTCGCTTGCCTTGATCTTGTCGGCCTTGGTCAGAACCAGGCGATAGCCGACCGCCGATTCGTCGAGCATCTTCATCATCTCGCGGTCGACGTCCTTCACCCCATGGCGGGCATCGATCAGCACCAGAGTGCGCTTCAGCTCGACCCGCCCGCGCAGGTAGTCGCGCACCAGCCGCTTCCACGCATCGACCACCTTGAGCGGGGCCTTGGCATAGCCGTAGCCCGGCATGTCGACCAGGCGAACCCGGGTCGGATCACCGACCTCGAAGAAGTTGAGCTCCTGCGTCCGGCCCGGAGTGACCGAGGCCCGCGCGATCGACTTGCGCCCGGTCAGCGCGTTGAGCAGGCTGCTCTTGCCCACGTTCGACCGTCCGGCAAACGCGATCTCCGGCGCGTCCGGATCGGGCAGGAACTTCAGCGCCGGGGCGCTGCGCAGAAACTCAACCCGGCCCGCGAACAGGCGCCGGGCCTGTTCGGCCAGATCATCGTTCTCAGCCATGACCGCTCACTTGCCGCGCTCCTTGGCCCGCTTGTGGTCGGCCTGGTCCTTGTCGGCCTGGGCGCGCAGCTGCGGGTGACGCGAATAGAGATAGGCCTGCTGACCGATCGTCAGCATGTTGGAGGTGATCCAGTAGAGCAGCAAGCCCGCCGCGAACGGCGCCATGATGAACATCATGAACCACGGCATCAGGGCAAACACCTGCTGCTGGGCCGGGTCCATCTGCGCGGGATTGAGCTTGAATTGCAGCCACATGGTGATCCCCAGCAGCAGCGCCAGCACGCCGATCGCCAGGAACGCCGGGGGGTTGAAGTTGAGCAGCCCGAACAGGTTCAGGATGTGCAGCGGATCGGGCGCGGACAGATCCTTGATCCACAGCGCGAAGGGCTGGTGGCGCATCTCGACCGCCAGGATCAGCACCTTGTAGAGCGCGAAGAACACCGGGATCTGCAGAAAGATCGGCAGACAGCCCGCCAGCGGGTTGACTCCTTCTTTCTTGTAGAGCGCCATGATCTCTTCCTGCTGCTTGGGCTTGTCGTCCTTGTAGCGCTCCTGGATCGCCTTCATCTTGGGCTGGATCGCCTTCATCGCCGCCATCGACTTGAACTGGCGCTGGGCGACCGGGAACATCACTCCGCGCACGATCAGGGTCAGCAGCATGATCGCCACGCCAAAGTTGCCGACGGCGGCGAACAGGCTTTTCAGAAGCCAGAAGATCGGCTTTTCGAACCAGCGGAACCAGCCCCAGTCGATTGCCAGGCCGAAGTGCGGAATGCCCGAATTCTCATAGCGGTCGAGAACGTCGGTTTCCTTGGCCCCGGCGAACAGCCGGGTCACGCGGGTGGCCTGCTGGCCGGGCGCGATCGAAACCTGCGGGTAGTTGAGGTCGGCCCAGAAGATGTCGTTCTGGACAAGCCGGAACTGGCTGGTCGCGCCCGGCTTTTCCGGGATCAGCGTGCTCATCCAGTAGATGTCGGTGAAACCGATCCAGTCGGGCGCGGCGCCTTCGGGGAAGGTCTTCCCGGCGGCTTCGCGCACTTCCTTGTAGTTGGGCCCGAACGAAACCGTTCCGCCAAAGGCACCAAACGGCCCGGAATGGACGTTCCAGGTATCGACGCTGGCAGTCTTGTCGGTGCGGTTGAGCTGGGCATAGGGCTTGATCGCAACCGGGGCCGCACCGGCGTTTCCGGCGGTCTGGGTGACGGTCAGCATGTAATCGGCGTCGATCGCATAGGTCAGGGCAAAGATCTGCCCGGCGCCGTTGTCCCAGTTCAGCGTAACCGGGCTTTGCGGGGTCAGTTTGGCCCCAGCAGGCGCGGTCCAGACGGTCTGCGCGCCGGGCAGAGCGATCGCCGGGGTGCCGTCGCCGCCGCTCCAGCCGAACTGCGCGAACTGCTGCGCGGGGGTTCCGGCGGGCGAGAAGATCCGCTGCGGGCCATCGGCCTTGTTGAGGGTCGCGGTGTGGCGGTTGGTGGTCAGGTCATCGACCACGCCGCCGGTCAGGTTGATCGAACCCGACAGGCCCGGCGCCTCGATCCGGACCCGTCCCGGAACCGCGAGCGCGGCCTTGAGATCCTGTTTTTCAAGCGCGATGTCGGCCGCGTTGGTCAGCCCGCCTTCGCGGGTCGGCTTGCCCGAGGCAGCGGCAGAGGGCACGGCTGCGGCGGCCGTGGTGGCGGTTGCCACCGGCTGCTGCTTGCCCGCGTTGGGATAGAGGTAGCGCACCCCGGCATCCCAGCCGACAAAGATCAGCAGGGTCAGGATCCCGGCAAGGACCATGTTTCGGATATTCTGGTTGTCCACTGTCGGGAATGCCCCTGCTGCAAAAACGCTTCTGGTCAGATGGGAAAGGTGCGGCGCCGTTCAAGGCACCGGGTCGTAGCCATGCCCTCCCCAAGGATGGCAGCGCAATATACGCTTCACCGCC
>JBJTLW010000129.1:0-11372 GCA_046063225.1 Novosphingobium sp.
TCATCGTGACGACGGCATAGTCGGCCATGGAGGACAGGCGCATCGGGCGGCTCCGGCGAAATCGGACTGATTCGTTCCGGTTTGCACCTAGTCGCCACTTGCACGCTTTTCAATCGCCGCAGCGCATAAAAAAGGCGGACCGGGGATCAGATCCCAGGTCCGCCATTAAAGTTAAGAACTCGCCGCAAAAGCCACGAGCCCTTCGGGTCGCAAAAGCCGGTTAGACCCAAGGGCATGCGAAAGAATTGTAAGAATCCGACACGCCATCGCGGTAAAAAATGACAATTGCCGTCAGGAAGCGGTGTCATTGTTGCTTTGAACTGCAGTGTTGCACATTCGACACGGCGTTTTGCCTCTGCCATAGGGCGCGCGATGCTCTATTCGCTCCTCAAGCCCGCGCTTTTCACCCTCGATGCCGAACGCGCCCACCGACTCGCGATTCTCGGCCTGCAATTGGGCCCTGATGGTTCGCCGCCCAAGCCGGGCGCCCTGGCGACGACCGTGTGCGGAATAGACTTTCCCAACCCGCTGGGCATGGCCCCCGGCTTCGACAAGGACGCGCAGGTGCCCGACGCGGTGCTGGGGCTGGGCTTCGGTTCGGTGGAGATCGGCACCGTCACACCGCGCCCGCAGGCCGGCAACCCCAAACCGCGCCTGTTCCGGCTGGCGGAAGACCGCGCCGTCATCAACCGCATGGGGTTCAACAACGGCGGGCTGGCGGCCGCGCACCTGCGGTTGTCGGCGCGCAAGCGGCAGGGCGTGGTCGGCGTCAACGTTGGCGCGAACAAGGATTCGGAAAATCGCGTGGCGGACTATCTGGGCGGGCTGCGGACCATGGCCGATGTCGCCGATTACCTGACGATCAACATTTCTTCGCCCAACACGCCCGGCCTGCGCGACCTGCAGGGCGACAGGGAGCTGACCGAGCTGCTTCAGGCGGTGGCCGAGGCGCGCGAATCGCATTGGCCGCCCGTGTTTCTGAAAGTCGCGCCCGATCTGGATGCCGAGGCGCCGGCACGGATTGTCGAGGCGGTGACGACGTTCGGCATCGACGGGATTATCGTGTCCAACACCACGATCACCCGCCCGCCCCTGCAATCGGCCCACGCGGGCGAAGCGGGCGGCCTTTCCGGCGCGCCGCTGGAAACCCTTGCGCTGCAACGGCTGCGCGATTTCCGCAAGGCGAGCGAGGGGCGTCTGCCACTGATCGGCGTGGGCGGCATAGCCACGGCGGAACAGGCCTGGGCGCGCATCCGCGCCGGGGCCAGCCTGGTCCAGCTGTACAGCGCCATGGTCTACGAAGGACCGGGCATTGCCCGCGCCCTGCTGCCACGACTGGAAGCGCTGATGCGGCGCGATGGCTTCAGCTCCATTGCCGAGGCGGTCGGGAGCGAATAGGCTGTCCGCCATGGATCGCCGATTTTTTGTCTTCGCCAGCGCGCTGGCCTTTGCCGCCCCTGCCCTTTCCCCCGCCGTTCACGCCAAGGCGCCGGCCAAGCCGGTCTATGAAAAGGGCATGGTGTCCTCCGCCGATCCGCGCGCCACGGCCGCGGGGCTGGAGATGCTGCGGCAGGGCGGCAGCGCCACCGATGCAGCGATTGCCACCATGCTGGCGCTGACCGTGGTGGAGCCGCAAAGCTCCGGCATTGGCGGCGGCGGCTTCTATGTGACGACCGACGCCAAGGGCCGGATCGAGACGATCGACGGGCGCGAAACCGCCCCGGCTGCCGCGCACCCGCAGTGGTTCTACAAGGACGGCAGGGTCCTTTCGTTCCGCGAGGCCGTGCCTGGCGGCACCAGTGTTGGCGTGCCCGGCAATCTGGCGCTGGCGGCCAAGGCGCACCGCAAGCATGGCCGGCTGAAGTGGTCGCAGCTGTTCCAGCCGGCGATCACGCTGGCGCGCGACGGCTGGACAATCACCCCGCGCACCCGCCAGTTCCTCGATTTCGCCAAGGGTTCGGCCGGCTTCACCCCCGCCGGCATGGCCATGTTCTATGACGCGTCAGGCCAGCCGCTTGCCGCCGGAACCACCGTGGTCAATCCCGAGCTGGCCAAGACCATGGACCTGCTGGCGCGCAAGGGCGCCAAGGCGTTCTACACCGGCGAAAATGCCCGCGCGATCGTGGCTGCGGTCAACACCGCGCCGCGCAATCCCGCGCCGATGACGCTGAAGGACGTGGCCGGATACAAGGCCAAGGATCGCGCTGCGCTGTGCGGCCAGTACCGCGAATACCGCATCTGCGGCATGGGCCCGCCCAGTTCTGGCGAAACGACCGTCTATGCGGTGCTCAAGCAGCTCGAACGCTTTGACCTGACCGCGCTTGGCCCCGATTCGCCCACGGCATGGCACCTGATCGCCGAATCGATGCGGCTGGCCTATGCCGATCGCGGACGATACCTGGGCGATGCCGATTTCGTGAAAGTGCCCGCCAAGGGCCTGCTCGATGCCGGCTATCTTGCCAGCCGTTCGGCGCTGATCGATCCGGGCAAGACGATGGCGCAGGTTGTTGCCGGCACGCCGCCCGGCGCGGAAAAACTGGCGCGTGCGGACATGCCCGCCGGCCCCGAACACGGCACCTCGCACTTCGTCGCCATCGACCGGCGCGGCCATGTGGTAACCTATACCTCGACCGTGGAAAGCGCCTTCGGATCGGGGCTGATGGCGGGCGGCTATTACCTCAACAACGAGCTGACCGACTTCGACATGGTGCCCGAACGCGACGGCAAGCCCGCCGCCAACCGGGTAGAGGCCGGCAAGCGCCCGCGCAGTTCGATGGCACCGACGCTGGTGTTCGGACCGGACGGCAAGTTGCGCCTTGCCATCGGCGCGGCGGGTGGCGCGACGATTCCGGCGCAGGTTGCCAAGTCGATCATCGCCGTGATCGACTGGAAGATGAGCGCGCAGGACGCCATTGCCCTGCCGCTTATCTTCGCCCCGGAAGGGCCGACCGTTTTCGTCGAAAGCGGCACGAAGCTGGAAGCGATGATTCCCGCGCTGAGGGCGTTGGGCCACGGTGATGTTCGCACGCGCGGCGGCGGCAAGGCCAACGCCATTGAAGTGGTGGGCGGCGCCCTGCGCGGCGGTGCCGATCCGCGCAGCGACGGTGTTGCCGCGCCTGAGTGAACGCTTGCCGCTAGGGCAAGGCCGCACTAACCTGCCGCCCAACCGCTTCGACGGCATAATGAGAGGCCCTGGCAACGTGCAGATTACCGATTTCGATGCAGCCCCCAATCTGGTGTCGCTGTTCCTGCAACGCGCCGACGAACTGGGCGACCGCGCCTTCCTGACGGCCAAGCGCGACGGGCAATGGCATTCGATCAGCTATGCCGAAGCCGCGCGCCGCGTGTGCCTTGCTGCGCAGGCGCTGCGCAAGCTGGGCCTCAAGGACGGTGAGCGCGTTCTGCTCGTTTCGGAAAATCGCCCCGAATGGTGCATGGCGGACCTTGCCATCATGGCGGCGGGGCTGGTGACGGTGCCGGCCTATACGACCAATACCGAGCGCGATCATGCGCACGTGCTGGAAAATTCCGGCGCGTCGGCCGTCATCGTTTCCGACGCCAAGCTGGCCAAGCCGCTGCTTCCGGCGGTGATGGGGACAGACAAAGTGCGCCACCTGGTCACATTCGAAAGCTTCAAGCTGCCGCAGATGTCGGCCCAGCCGCACCTGTGGGCGGAACTGACCGATGGCGACGCTGAAAAGGCGCGCGCCGCGGTCGATGCGCGAATCGCGAAGATCGGTCGCAAGGATCTGGCCTGCGTGATCTATACGTCCGGCACCGGCGGTGCCCCGCGCGGGGTAAGGCAGCACCACGGCATGATCCTGATGAACGTCGATGGCGCGGCGCGCATCCTGGTCGAGGATTTCGGCTGGGGTGAGGAGGTGTTCCTATCGTTCCTGCCGCTGTCGCACAGCTATGAGCATACCGGCGGCCAGTTCCTGCCCATCGGCATGGGCGCGACGATCACCTATTCCGAAGGGCTGGAAAAGCTCGCCTCCAACATCGAGGAGGTGCGGCCGACCGTGATGGTGGTGGTGCCACGCCTGTTCGAGGTGCTGCGCACCCGCATCATGAAGCAGGTGGAAAAGCAGGGCCGCCTGGCCAACTACCTTATGGAGCGCGCGCTTGGCATCGGCACGCTGAAGGCCAAGGGCAGAAACCGCCTGCGCGACAAGCCGATGGACCTCATCCTCGACCGGACGCTGCGCCCGAAGATCCGTGCGCGCATGGGCGGGCGGATGAAGGCGATGGTTTCGGGCGGCGCGCCGCTCAACCCCGATGTCGGCGTGTTCTTCGAAGCCATGGGGCTGACCATGCTGCAGGGCTATGGCCAGACCGAAAGCGGCCCGGTGATCAGCTGCAACCGCCCGAAGACCGGCATCAAGATGGACACCGTCGGCCCGCCGATGCGCGGCGTCGAGGTGCGCATTGCCGATGACGGCGAAATCCTTGTGCGCGGCGAGCTGGTGATGGACGGCTACTGGCACAACAAGGAAGAAACGGCGAAGGCGCTCGAACCCGATGGCGAGGGTGGCAACTGGCTGCACACCGGCGATATCGGCCATATCGATGCCAAGGGGCGCATCGTCATTACCGACCGCAAGAAGGACATGATCGTCAACGACAAGGGCGACAATGTCTCGCCCCAGCGGATCGAAGGCATGCTCACGCTCCAGCCGGAAATCGCCCAGGCCATGGTGGTGGGCGACAAGCGGCCCTATCTTGTCGGGCTGATCGTCCCCGACGCGGAATGGGCGCTCGAATGGTCACGCCGCGAAGGTGAAAAGTTCGACATGAAGGCGCTGGAAAACCTCCCCGCCTTCCGCGCCGCCGTGCGCGCGGCGGTGGACCGGGTGAACGGGCAGGTCTCGGTGATCGAAAAGGTGCGCCAGTTCACCTTCGCCGACGAACCCTTTTCCATCGACAACGAGGAAATGACCCCCAGCCTCAAGATCCGCCGCCACAAGCTGAAGGAACGCTACGGCGAGCGGCTGGACGCGCTCTACAAGGGCTAGGCACTCGACTGAAACGGCAAACCCCCGCCGCGCGTTCTTGTCGAACGCGGGAACCCATGCTATTCATCGGTTTGAGAACGATGTTCTCACATCTGGGGAGATGCCGATGAGTTCCGATTTGATGGCGCAGATTGGCGCCGGGTGGCAGGGCCTGCTTTCGCTTTACGCTTTCGTTGGCATCCTTGCCCTGTCGCTGCTGGGCGGCTGGTTGGTGACGCGCGTTCCGGCAATCGGTGCGGAATCGCGGCGCAATCGCGATGCGCTGGCGCAGCGCATGCAGAAGGAAAGCTATGCGGCGAACCAGAAGTGGAACCGCAAATGGGCGCTGTTCTTTCAGGTCATCATTTTCACCGCGATCCTGCCGTTCTGCCTGAAGCCGGGCCTGCCGAATATTGGCCAGCTGCTGCTGGACTGCTTCGTGATCCTGATGGTCTATGACTTCTTCTATTACCTGACGCACCGCTTCCTGTTCCACGACAGCGCGTTCCTTGGCGGCCCGCTTAAGTGGATGCACGCGATCCACCACCGCCAGCACAACCCGTGCCGGATGGATTCAAGCTATATCCACCCGCTGGAAGTGGCGATCGGCCTTGGCCTCTACGTCGCGACGATTGCCGGTCTGTCGCTGGTCATGGGCCGGTTCGACGTGATCACCGTCATCGTCACCTTCGTCGCCTTTTCGCAGATCAACCTGCACAACCACAATCTCTGGGGCGAAAGCCGCCTGTTCTGGGGCTATGCGAAATACGCATCGGACATGCACCACCACCACCACGCCAAGTTCACCGGCGGCAACTTCGCAACGATTACCCTGCTCTACGACTGGATGTTCGGCACGCTCGACCACGGTGAGGGCGGGTACTCGGGAACCGGCAAACGCCCGGCGACAAAGCCGTGAACCCTTTGGCGGACTGATGCGCGGTTACGGCAAGTCCCCGCGCCAGTCCGTCAGGCCGCTTCCTTCTCCACCCATTCGGGATAGAAGCTGGGGGCGCGGCTTGACCAGCCCGGCGCGGTTGCGGCGGCTTCGCTGATCGACTGCAGCAGCACCTTGCGCCGCGATGGGTGGATCTGCGGCAGCGCCGACGCGCCGCAGAAGGCGCTGGGCAGCCAGGGGCGGATGTCCGGGCCGAGCAGGCGCTCATAAAGAAAACGGTAGGACGAGAAGCAGGCGATGCGCCCCTGCGAAAGGTCAAAGGCCGTCACGCGGATGAGCTTGCCCATGAAATCCTCAACGCCGTCCAGCCCGCTATCGCCCGGAATCGCGCCGCGCAGGCCCTTCAGTTCCTGATAGGCGACATATTGGCGGCGGATCGATGCGCTTTCCTCGGCATCGCGCGCCCACAGCTTGAACGCGTCCTGCCGGCCCAGCCCAATATCGAGACTGCGCTTGATGTAGCGCTGCTCGCAGGCGGTGAAGCTGGCGAATTCGCGCAGTTCGGCGATCGTCAGCGATGCAGCGGCAAGATTGGCCATGTCCGGTGTTCCCTGTTGCCGTGGATATCTCCACACGCATGCAGTTCACCAGAACTTGGTTACTTTCCTGTTAACCAAGAAGCCTAAATGAGGCCTGCCAGCGGACTTGAGGGATCTGCGTACTTGCGGGTCGCCATTCGTCCGGAAAGGTAGGCGTGGCGCCCGGCCTCCACGGCCAGCTTCATGGCCAGCGACATGCGGATCGGATCCTTCGCCTCGGCAATCGCAGTGTTCATCAGCACGCCGTCGCAGCCGAGCTCCATGGCGACTGCCGCGTCGCTTGCCGTACCGACGCCGGCATCGACCAGCACCGGCACCTTCGCGCCTTCGACGATCAGGCGGATCGTCACCCGGTTCTGGATGCCGAGCCCCGAACCGATCGGCGCGCCGAGCGGCATGACGGCTACCGCGCCCGCCTCTTCCAGCTGCTTGGCGGCGATGGGATCGTCAACGCAATAGACCATCGGCGCGAAACCTTCGTTCGCCAGCACTTCGCAGGCTTTCAGCGTTTCGCGCATGTCGGGATAGAGCGTCCGCGCCTCGCCCAGCACTTCCAGCTTGACCAGATCCCAGCCGCCGGCCTCACGCGCCAGGCGCAGCGTGCGGATCGCCTCGTCCGCCGTGAAGCAGCCCGCGGTGTTGGGAAGGTAGGTAATTTTCTTGGGGTCGATATAGTCGGTCAGCATCGGCGCGGTCGGATCGCTGATGTTCACCCGGCGCACGGCAACCGTGACGATTTCCGCCCCGCTCGCGGCGACGGCGGCGGCGTTCTGTTCGAAATCCTTGTACTTGCCCGTGCCGACGATCAGCCGCGAGGTGAAGGTCCGACCGGCAACGGTCCACGTGTCTTGCGACATTCCAGCATCCGACAAGAGATCAGCCTCCACCAACAAAATGTACGATTTCCAGCACGTCGCCATCGGCCAGCGCGACAGCATCGTGCGTGCCGCGCGGCACGATGTCTCCATTGCGCTCCACCGCGACCTTGGCCGGGTTGAGGCCGATTTCCGCGACGAATCCCGCGACGGTTGTGCCCGCAGTCGTGCGGCGCGGTTCGCCATTGACGGTGAGGGCGATTTGCTGGCTCATCACCAGCGCCATAGCGTTCAGCGCGCGAGGCGCAAGTTCAGGATATGCGCAGAGGCGACCATGCCGACCCCGGCAATGGTCAGGATCGCTTCGGCGGCGCCGTGGGGGACAAGCAGGCCGGCGGTCATCAGCAGCAGCCCGACGCTGCCGACCAGCAGCGGCCAGATCTGGCCATGGCGGTAGATGCCGATGCCCAGCGTCACCGCGCCGACGGCAATGGCGACACCCAGGCCGACCCGGTGAATCGCCGGCGCAAGCAGGATCTGACCACCAAGGCCCAGCGCGCTGACCAGCAGCAGGCTGGCCAGGCAATGCACGGCACACAGCCCGGAAATGAGAATTCCGGTCCGGTCCAGTCGTTCGCGAATCGAATTCATGGCCTTGGTCATGCGCGCCCCAGATATGTTACCATGTAACATTGTTCAAGCCCGCGTTTGCCTGCCGACGGCTCCCGATACAATTGCACTCTTGCGAATTGCGCCTTGGCGGAGCAGGGAGCGGATCGATGTCCGAGGTCGTGAATTCGCCAGAACTGGCTCCCGCCCGCACCCTGCCGGCAGCGTCGCTTTTAACGCTCGCGCGCTGGCTGTGGCTTGTTGCCGCCATCATCGTCACGGTCGTGGCCGTCGGCGGGATCACCCGCCTGACCGAATCGGGCCTTTCGATCACCGAATGGAAACCGGTCACCGGCGTCGTCCCGCCGCTGAACGAGGCGCAGTGGCAGGCGGAATTCGCCGCCTACAAGCAGATCCCGCAGTACACGCAGGTCAACGGCCCGGCGGGGATGACGCTGGAAGACTACAAGTTCATCTATTTCTGGGAGTGGTTCCACCGATTCCTGGTGCGCACTGTGCTGGGCACGGCCTTCGTGCTGCCGCTGATCTGGTTCTGGGTGCGCGGCCAGATTCCCGCCGGGTTCAAGCCGCGCCTGCTGGGGCTGCTGGCGCTGGGCGGGCTGCAGGCGGTGGTCGGCTGGTGGATGGTGAAGTCCGGTCTGACAGGCGATGCCGATGTGAAGGTCAGCCACTTCCGCCTTGCCGCGCACCTGCTCGTCGCGCTGTTTACGCTGACCTACACCGTGTGGACCGCGCTCGATTTCCACGCGCTTGCTCGCGGCGAACGGCCGGCACGGCTGACCGGCTTCGGCGTTTTCGCCATCGCCGCGCTGTTCCTGCAACTGTTCCTGGGCGCGCTCGTGGCCGGCCTGCGCGCCGGACATGTCGCCAACGACTGGCCGCTGATGATGGGCCGATTCTGGCCCGACGGTATCGACTGGTCAGGCGCCGCAGTCCATGCCCTGCTCAACGACCCGTTCCTGCTGCACTTCCTGCACCGCTGGTGGGCCTGGGGCGTCGTGGCCGTGCTCGTCATCCTGGCGCGCCGCATCCGCAAGCCGTGCCGCCGTGCCTCGATTGCGATCCACTCGGCCTTCGGCACGCAGGTCATTCTTGGCATTGCCACGGTGATGACCGGCGTGGCGCTGTGGCTGGCGGTGCTGCACCAGTTCGTCGGCGCGCTGGTCGTGATCGCGACAGCCTGGGGCGCGCACGTGCTTGGCCGCGACGCATGACGCCGCAGGGCCCGGCGCTGGTCTGGTGTCCCTTTCCTGATTCCGAATCAGCCGATTCAAGTGTAAACTCTGTGCTTGACGAAAAGCTGGCCGCCTGCGCGAATGTGATGCCCGGGATGCGGTCAGCATTCGTGTGGATGGGAAAGAGGGAAGAGGCGAACGAAGTGGGCGTGCTGTTCAAGACCGATGCTGCCTTGCTCGAATCACTTGTTTCCCGGCTCGAACAACTTCATCCTTATGAAGAGCCTGCGATTTTGGGATGGCGCTGCGACCATGCGGCCCCGGCAACTGCGCACTGGCTGGGAGCATTGGTTTAATGGCATCGCCCCGCATTCGAAAGCGCATCGCCTTCCTGCTGGGCAGCGCCATGGCTGTCGGAAGCGTGAATGCGGCGACCCCGCCGGCCGACGATGCCAGCGTTGAAACGCGGGCGTTCGAAGCGCCGGACGGCACCATGATCCTGACGCGCGAACTGCGCCGCATCATCGTGCCAGGCAAGGAGGTTGTCACCCGCCGCAGCTATACCATCCGCTTCATCCGTGAAGGCGCGGGCTGGCGCGTGGAAGGCACGCTCGCCAACACCGAGGTTGAGGCGCCGGCCGAGCTGGCCATGCTCGCCTCGCTGGAAAAGGCGCGCAAGGATGACGGGCTATTTCCGCTGCGGCTCGATTCGCATGGCATGATCGTCTCCCAGCAGGGCGCGCGGGATCTTGCATCCGCGCAACAGGCGCAGACCGTGGTGACCAATTCGGTCAAGGCGATCCCCATGCCCGATCAGGACAAGGCCGTGGCCGCACAGATGGTCAGCCGGATTGCCGCGCAGAGCGGGGCCATCGGCGGCAACTGGCCGACAGACCTGTTCCGACCGAAGGGTGGCCCGCGAAAGCAGGTGCGCGAAGTGCCGCTGCCCGATGGCCGGCAAGGCCGCGTGACCGTGACCATGCAGGCCAATCCCGATTCGCGCGGCCTGATGGAGCATTTCGAGCGCAGCGTGCTGACAGAGCTGGGTGGAACCAGCCGCCTGAGTCAGGAAACCTGGCGACTGACCGACGCGCAATAGGGCGAAAACGGATAGAGGTATTATTTTACCTCTCCGGAATACCGCACAGAACCTTGACTTTCCTGCCCTGATCCGACATTGGCGCGCCTTCCCGGCTGGCGGACCTCCGCTGGCACACCAGTAATTCAGGGATTCACAAAGCCATGAAGGCGCTCAGCAAGCAGACCCGGTCGATCAAGCCGGCCGAGGTCGAAAAGAAGTGGCATCTCATCGATGCCGAAGGTCTGGTAGTCGGCCGCCTCGCGGTTGTGATCGCCAACTATCTGCGCGGCAAGCACAAGCCGAGCTTCACCCCGCACGTCGATTGCGGCGACCATGTCGTCGTCATCAACGCCGGCAAGGTTCGTCTGACGGGCAACAAGCTCGCCAACAAGACCTATTACAAGCACACCGGTTATGCCGGCGGCATCAAGGAAGTCACGGCTGCCAAGGTGCTGGAAGGCCGTTTCCCGGAACGCGTCCTTGAAAAGGCTGTTGAGCGCATGATCCCGCGCGGCCCGCTGGGTCGTGACCAGATGCGTGCCCTGCACCTCTACGCCGGCTCCGAGCACCCGCATGGTGGCACCCAGCCCCAGCCGCTCGACGTTGCTGCCATGAACCGCAAGAACAAGGTGGGCGCATAATGTCCGAGAACACCGTCAACGATCTCGCCGATCTCGGCAACCTCGCTGAAGGCGCTGTCGCCGAAACCGCTGCGACCAGCACCGAAGCTCCCGTCCGCACCGGCCCTGCCGCGCCCCTGCGCGAAAAGGAAGTCGATGCCCAGGGCCGCGCCTATGCAACCGGTCGCCGCAAGGACGCCGTTGCCCGCGTGTGGCTGAAGCCCGGCTCGGGCAAGATCACCGTCAACGGCCGCGATCAGGAAGTGTACTTCGCACGTCCGACGCTCCGTCTCGTGATCGACCAGCCGTTCCAGGTTTCCGATCGCGTTGGCCAGTACGACGTCATCGCCACGGTCAAGGGTGGTGGTCTTTCGGGCCAGGCCGGCGCCGTGAAGCATGGCATCGCCCAGGCTCTGTCGAAGTTTGAACCGGCGCTGCGCAGCGCGGTGAAGGCCGCTGGCTTCCTCACCCGCGACCCGCGCGTCGTCGAACGCAAGAAGTACGGCCGCGCCAAGGCACGCCGCAGCTTCCAGTTCTCGAAGCGCTGATCTTTCAGCCTT
>JBJTLW010000130.1:0-14255 GCA_046063225.1 Novosphingobium sp.
TGGAAGCCGCGCATCTGGGACGGCGCCTTCGGCACGGCAATCTACATGACCAACCTGCCCGATTTCATGAAGGGCGAGCCCAACTGGGACGTCACCTACGCCCGGCCCGACCAGCTTCACTATCATCCCGCAGAACCCGCCCCGCTGGCGGAAGCGGCCGAATGAATTTCCCACCTTCCGTCATTCCCGCGAATGCGGGAACCCATCTCCGGCATGGCGGCAAGCGCGGCGTCTGAGATGGATCCCCGCGTTCGCGGGGATGACGAAAGGAGGATTGAGACTGCGAATTGAAAAGGAACCAGATATGACCAAGGCATCCAACATTCTCGTCATCGGCGGCGGCGTTGCCGGTCTGGCCGTGGCCATCGGGCTGCACAACCAGGGCCTGAAGGTCGAAGTGGTCGAAAAGAACGCGGACTGGTCGGTCTATCACGTCGGCATCATCGTCCAGGCCAATTTCATCCGCGCGCTCGATCAGCTGGGCTGCGGCAAGGCTGCGGTCGCGGCCGGGTTCCCTTACAAGGGCGCCCGCTTCATGACGACCGGCGGCGATATTCTGGCCGAATTGCCCGGCGTTTCCGAAGTCGATGGCCTGCCGAGCGATCTTGGCCTCACCCGTCCGGCGCTGCACGAGGTTCTTACCGGCAAGGTGAAGGAACTGGGCATCCCGGTGCGCCTCGGCGTGACCTTCGAGAGTTTCGAAGACACCGGATCGGGCGTGAACGTCCAGTTCACCGATGGCACGACCGGCACTTACGACCTGATGATCGGCTGCGACGGCAACTATTCCGCCGTCCGCAAGGCGCTCTGGCCTGAGGCGAAGCCGGCCTTCACCGGGCAGGGCGTGTGGCGATACAACGTGCCGCGCCCGGCGGATCTCGAATGGTCGGATCTCTACATCGGCAAGCCCAACTTTCACGGCAAGGCCGGCTATTGCCCGCTGACGCCTGAGGAAATGTATGTCTTCGTCGTCTGCGAGGAACCGGGCAATCCGAAGTTCGCGCCCGAAACGCTGGCCGCCGAAATGCGCAAGCGGCTGGAAGGCTATGGCGGCCTGCTGGGTGAAGCGGCCAAGACGATCACCGATCCCGCGCTCGTCGTCTACCGCCCGCTTGAGGCCTGCATCATGCACGATCCCTGGTACCAGGGCCGCGTCGTTCTGATCGGCGACGCCGCGCACAGCGCCACGCCGCATCTGGGGCAGGGGGCCGCCATGGCGGTCGAAGATGCCGTCGTCCTTGCCGAGGAGCTTGCCGCCAGGGATGTGGACGCGGCCCTGCGCGCCTTCATGGATCGCCGGTTCGAGCGCGCAAAGCTCGTCGGCACCAGCTCGATCCAGCTGGGCGAATGGGAAATGCACCCGGAAACCGCCGGCGATCCGGTGGAGCTGACCGACCGCATCCGCCGCAAGCTGGCCGAACCGGTGTAACCGGCCGTTCGTTGCGCCAGATCAATTCGCGCGGAATGCGACTGCGCTATTGCTATTAAAGATAGCAATACTGAGGATGCCATCATGCCGGGTACGACCACTGCCGAAGCGTTCCGCTTCGATCCCTATTCGCCGGAAAACGACGCCGATCCGTTTCCCGCCTACAAGGTGCTGCGCGATGACTTTCCGGCCTTCTGGTGCGAGGAAGCGGGCATGTGGGTGCTGTCGCGCTACGACGATATCCTGCGCGCGCTTCAGGATTGGCGGACCTATTCCTCGTCCAAGGGCAACCTGGTGGATGAACTGCCGGGACGTGCCGGGGCAACGCTCGGCTCCACCGATCCGCCACGCCATGACCGGCTGCGCGCGCGGATCCAGCAAGCCATGCTGAAAAGCGCGCTGGAACACACGGTAGAGCCACTCAGACTTGCCGCACGCGGCCATATCGAAGCCCTTCGGGATCGCAAACGCTTCGATTTTGTCGCGGACTTTTCCTCGCGCGTCACGCTGGACCTGATCTTCACCCTGTTCCAGCTGCCCGACGAAGGGCGTGAGGAAGTGCGCGACAAGGCCGTGCTGATGACCCAGACCGATCCGGTCCTGCGCGCCAAGAACGCCGATCAGCTGGCCGCCTATCAGTGGATGGCAGACTATGCCGCGCGGCTGGTGGAACAGCGCAAGAAGAACCCGGGGCAGGATCTGCTGTCAAACTTCATCACGGCGGAAATCGATGGCGAGAAGCTGCTCGACAAGGAGGTGCAGCTGACCGTCACGACCCTGATCATGGCGGGCATCGAATCGCTCTCGGGCTTCCTGTCGATGCTGGGCTACAACCTCGCCTCGTTCCCGGATGCCCGCCGCGCGCTGGTTGCGGATCCCACGCGCATCCCCGATGCCATCGAGGAATCGCTGCGCTTCAACACCTCGGCCCAGCGCTTCCGGCGCTATCTCATGCAGGACGTGGAATTGCATGGCCAGACGTTGAAGGCGGGGGATTTCGTCATGCTGTGCTATGGGTCTGCCAACCGCGATGCACGAAAGTTCGCCGATCCCGACCGCTATGACATCACCCGCAAGCCTCGAGGCCACCTCGGCTTCGGCGGCGGCGTCCACGCCTGCCTCGGCTCGGCGCTGGCGCGGCTGGCCTGTCAGGTGACGGCGGAGGAATTGCTGAAGGCGGTGCCAGACTTTTCGCTGGCGGAAAGCCGCTTTCCCTGGATCCCCTCGTCCAATTTCCGCAGTCCGCAGCGGCTGCTTCTGGACGTCGGCTGACGGGCAGCAATTCCCCGCCTCGCTAGGTGTGATCCGAAACTATCGATTTCTCCCCGGCGGCGGCCTGCGTCATAGCTGCAGGCCGCCGCGATGAGGGGAGAAGACATGAGCATTCTGGGCGTGGAAAGCGTCGTATTCGGCGTTGGCGATCTGGCCGAACACACGCGATTCTGGACGGACTTCGGCCTTCCGCTCGAACACGCGGACGAAAACGAATCGGTCTTTCGTGTCGCTTCGGGCAGCCGGGTCATCCTCTACCGGCACGGCGACGCGCGCCTGCCTTCGCCCGATCCGTTCGAGGGCGACGGGGTGAAGGAAACCGTCTGGGGCGTGATCGATCAGGACGCGCTGGATCGCTATGCCGCCAGCCTCGCCACCGAAGTCCCGGTCACCCGCGATGCCGATGGCACGGTGCGCTGCACCTGTCCCGATGGCCAGCCCATCGGCCTGCGCGTCTGGCAGAAGCGCCACTTCGTCAGCGAAACCAGCCCGGTCAACACGCCGACAAGCTATCCGCGTTTCAACCAGCACCGCATCTGGCGGCACAAGGCGGTGCCAAAGACGATCAACCACGTCGTCTTTTTCAGCCCGGACTATGTCGGCAGCTTCGAATTCTACGACCGCCACCTGAAGTTCCGCTATACCGACCATTCGAAGGGCACCGGCATCTTCGCGCGCGCCGATGGCACCTATGAGCACCACTCGATCTTCTGGGTGAACTGCGACCTGCCGATCGCGCCCGATCACTTCAAGTTCATGCACATCGCCTTCGGCTGCGACGATATCGACGAGGTGATGCTGGGCGCCAACATCATGGAAGCCAAGGGCTGGAAGAACACCACGATGAATACGTCGGGCGGCATTTCCCGCCACCGGGCGACATCGGCGATCTATTACTATTGCGAAATCCCGGGCCACAGCGGCGAGGCGGAATACCACGCCGACAGCGATTACCTCGATGACAACTGGGTGCCGCGTGCCTGGGACTTCCGGTTCGGATCGCTGCTCTGGTCGAACAATGCGCCGCCCATCTTCCGGGGCGATGACATTCCGTGGGACATGACCTTCGACCTCGGCCGAAAGAGCTTTGAGCCCTACCGCAAGGCGAAGCCCGGCAAGCAGCCGGTGAGCGGCAAGCTGGCTGAAATCACCGAGGATGACGAACACGCACTGTAAGCCGCGCGGCGACAGATCAGGGGAGGACACCGTTATGGGCATGCTGACACGGCGCAGCTTCGGGGCAGGTCTGGGCGCGCTTTCGGCCTTGTGCACCGTTCGGGCCAGGGCAGCCATCCCGCCAATGGCGCGGGTAATCTGCGACAACGATTTTTCCGGCGATCCCGATGGCCTGTTCCAGCTTGCCCAGCACGTCCTATCCCGCTCGATCGACATTCCGCTGATCGTCGGGTCGCATTTGCCCGCCAAGGATGAATGGACCGGCAGCACGACCACCGCGACCGACGCTGCCAATGCCGCACGCAGGCTGCTGCGGGTCATGCGGCGGGAAACGGCCTTCACGGTGCTCGCCGGGGCCGAGCAGGGCATAGCCTCTCGCACGGACTGGCGGCCGAGCCCCGCCACCGCCGCCATCGTCCGCGAAGCCATGCGCACCGATCCGCCGGGTCCATTGGTCTATTGCGCCGGTGCAAGCCTGACCGAATTGGCGCTCGCATGGCTGGCGGAGCCCCGGATCGGCCCGCGCGTGCGCCTCGTCTGGATCGGTGGCAGCGAGCATCCGGGCCTCGCCAATCCGCCGCCCAACGCCGATCCGATGGAGTTCAACGAGTGGCTTGATCCGATCGCGGCGCAGATCCTGTTCAACGAAAGCGATATCGAAATCTGGCAGGTGCCGCGCTCATCCTATCGCCAGATGCTGGTGAGCGATGCCGAACTGTCCGACATGGCGAAGACCGGCCCGACCGGCGCCTATCTCGTCAGTCGGATTGAGGACGTTCGCAAGCTGATCGGCAAGGTCATGCCGCAATCGGTCGTGCGCAGCGAAACCTATGTCTTGGGGGATAGTCCGCTGGTCACGCTTACCGCCCTGCAGGCCTTTTTCCAGCCAGACCCGTCATCCAGCACCTATGTCCGCAAGCCGACCCCGCGCCTTGATGGCAAAGGCAACTATGCCGAAAATCCGGGTGGCCGGCCGATGCGCGTCTATACCCAGATCGACAGCCGCCTGACCTTTGCCGACATGGTCTCGAAATTCCGCAAGGCGGGCCGGAAATAAGCGGATCCGAGCGGGGACAATGTCAGAGCTTGGCGTTCCCGGCCGACCATTTGACGCTGATTTCAATGCCGCTGCCGATGGGGAGCAGGGCGGTCTGCATGTCTGCCCTGGCTTTCACCGCCGCGCGGTATTGGCGCACTTCGGGGCGGGCCATGGCCGGATCGATCATGTTGTCCGAAGCGATCACGGCCTCTTCCGCAAGCTTGGGGTAGAACGCTTCGAAGCAGGGCAGGTACAGCTCTTTCCAGATGTCGAGCAGGACGAAATCCCACGGGCCGGGATCGGCGGCGAGCATGGCCACGGCATCGCCCAGCCGGAAATCCACGACATCGGAAAGGCCCGCTTCGGCCAGCTGCTCGCGGGCATGGGCCTGTTTGTAGTCGGCCAGTTCCATGGTGACGACATTGGCCCCGACGCTGCGCGCCGCATCGGCCAGATAGAGCGTCGAATAGCCGTAGCTCGTTCCCAGTTCGAGGATGCGTCTGGGCCGGCGTGCCAGAATCAGCGCGTGGAGGAAGCGGCCAACCTCCTGTCCCACCGGCAGCAGAAATTCGTCGCGGCGAACAAAACCGGCGGGGCCAAGTTCGCGCATCAGGGCCGCATCCGATGCCGCGCGCGCCTCGTACCGTTCGGCAATGGCCTTGCTGGCGGGATCATCAAACATCGCTGGGCTCCTCGACGAATTCGATCAGGTTGCCGGCCGGATCGCGGATGAAGCAGCCCTTGCCGAAGTCTTCCCGCACCACGAAGGGCACGTCCACGCCCTTTCCCGCCATCTCGGCGATGAAGGCATCAAGGTCGGCCACTCGAAAGGCTACGTGCTTGTTGCCATGGGTGCGAATGTCGGTGGGCGGGTGGCTGCGGCCTTCGGGAAGCGGCGTGCCGTCTTCGGGCTCGAACAGTTCGAAGCGCAGTGGCCCCTTGCGGATCATCGCCGCATTCGCGCGCGCCGGAGGAATGTAGAACTGCTTTTCGACCGCGAAGCCCAGCACCCGGCCGTACCATGCGATCGCCTCGTCAAGATCGGGCACGGAAACGCCGCCGTGGTGAAAGGTGAATTCGGCCATCAGCCCTCTACCTCTGCGGCGATCATCTTCTGCAGGATGCGCCGCGCGGTGGTGCCGCCGGCATCAATCCCCAGATAGGCGGGCTTCATGTCCCAGAAATCCCGACCGTCCATGTTGTTGAACGTCGCCTCGATGATCGGCTTGTCCTCCAAGTCGAAGGCCTGGCTGAACAGCGCGCGCAACATGCCGTCACCTTCCTCGCTGGGCGGAAAGCTGCGCGTGGTCGCCCAGAAATAGTGCGTCGAATCGCGCGATTCCGGCGTCAGGATATGGGCCTGGTGCGCCACAACGCCGCCTTCGCGCGGAGCATCGTGCGGGCAGGCGCCAACCTGCAGATACATGGCGGCGGGCGCTTGCCAGCGCATGTCGAGCCAGTGGTCGCAGCGCATCGCCGGATCATAGATGCCATAGGTGTGTGGCGGGGCGGCCACATCGGGCATCCACCAGTTCGAATGGAGGAAGGCGCCGTCCTGCTTGAGCGAATGGGATCCGGCGAAGATCACGCCATTGCCGGCGAAACTGCCCTTGTGGACCCATTCGATGTGGCTGAGGTCCATCAGGTTATCGATGCCCATTTCATAGGGCGCGGCCATGATCGTGCTGCCGCAAAGCGGCGCGCCGTGGCCGGGCAGTTCCAGCATCGCGAAATCGGGGATCAGCGCGCCATCGGCCTGTTCGGCATCGCCCGCCCAGAACCAGACGATGCCGTCGCGCTCCTGCGTGGCAAAGGCGCGGACCGAGGCACCCTTCGGCACATCATCGGCATAGGGATTGCGCACGCAGGTGCCAGCCGCGTCAAAGGTCAGCCCGTGATAGGGGCAGACGAGGCAATCGCCGTCGCGCGTGCCCATGGAAAGCGGGGCGAAGCGGTGCGGGCAACGATCGACCAGCGCGCCGACCGATCCGTCGGCCAGCCGGTAGAACACCATGGGATCACCCAGCAGGCGGCGGCGCAGGGGCGCTTCGCCAATCTCGTAAGACCAGCCGGCCATGTACCAGCAGTTGCGCAGGAATTCGGCCATGGCCCGGCTCCTTTCAGTCCGCCGTCCAGCCGCCATCGACGATCATGCTGGTTCCGGTCATCAGCGCCGAGGCGTCGGAGGCAAGGAACAGGACGGCACCCATGATGTCTTCCACCGTTCCCAGCCGCCCCAGCTTGATCTTGCCGACAATGTTGGCGCGCGCTGCCGGGTCTTCCATGAAGGGTCGCGTCATCGGGGTTTCGATGAAGGTGGGGGCGATAGTGTTTGATCGGATGCCGTGCGGGGCCAGATCGAGCGCGAAGCCCTTGTTCATGCCTTCCAGCCCCCACTTGCTCGCCGAATAGATCGAGCGGGTCGGGCCGGAAATGTGGCCCATCTGGCTCGACATGTGGATCAGGCTGCCTTTCGCGCCCTCGGCCAGCATCTTGCGCACGCAGGCCTGGGCGACGAAAAACGCGGACTTGAGGTTGAGGTCCAGGACCGCGTCCCAGTCCTCCTCGCTCGATTCCCACATCGGCGCGGGCCGGTTGGTGCCGGCGTTGTTGACGAGGATGTGGAAGGCCGGGCGCTCCTCGAAAAAGGTGCGCACCGCGGCAAGGTCCGACACGTCGAGAACGGCCGCACGCGCGCCCTGGCCGATGGCCTCGGCGGCGTCCTCGATCTCGCGGGCGGTGCGCGCGGCAAGCGTAACCTCGGCCCCGGCATCGGCCAGCGCCTTGGCCGCGGCAAGGCCGATCCCGCGCCCGGCGCCGGTAACCAGCGCGCGCTTGCCATCAAGGCGGAAGCTGGGGGTCTGGGGCAGGGGGTCGGTCATGGATTGGTCCTTGTCAGGCGCGGGTCAGTTCGCTGGGCTCGGCCTGCCCGGCATAGGGCACGTTGCGCCCGCCAAAGCGGCGCACGCGGATATTGGCCTGTTCGCCGTGGCCGGCAAAGCCTTCCAGCGCGCACAGGCGGCTGCAATATTCGCCGATCAGAGTCGAGGCCTCGTCGGTCAGCACCTTCTGATAGGTGCAGGTCTTGATGAACTTGCCGACCCACAGCCCGCCGGTATAGCGCGCCGCCTTCTTCGTCGGCAGGGTGTGGTTGGTGCCGATCACCTTGTCGCCGTAACTCACATTGGTGCGGTTACCCAGGAACAGCGCGCCGTAATTGGTCATGTTCTTCAGGAAGTAATCGGGGTCCTGCGTCATCACCTGCACGTGTTCGCTGGCAATCTCGTCGGCGATCCGGACCATCTCGTCATAGCTGTCTGCCACGATCACTTCGCCATAGGTGTCCCACGCCTTGCGGGCATGGTCGGCGGTGGGCAGGATCTGCAGCAGGCGCTCGATCTCGGCCATGGTTTCGCGGGCGAACTTTTCCGAATTGCACAATAGCACGCCGGGGCTATCCGGCCCGTGCTCGACTTGCCCGAGGATATCGGTGGCGGCGAGTTCGGGATCGCAGCTAATCTCGTCAGCGATAATCAGCGTTTCGGTTGGCCCGGCGAACAGATCGATGCCGACGCGGCCATAGAGCTGGCGCTTGGCCTCTGCCACAAAGGCGTTGCCCGGGCCGACGAGGATGTCGACCGGATCGATCGTCTCGGTGCCGATTGCCATGGCGCCCACGGCCTGAATGCCGCCCAGCGCATAGATCGCATCGGCCCCCGCCATGGCCTGCGCGGCGACGATGGCGCGCGCCGGCTGGCCTTGGAACGGCGGGGCGCAGGTGATGACGCGCGGCACGCCGGCAACCTTGGCGGTGATCACGCTCATGTGGGCAGAGGCAAGCAGCGGATACTTGCCGCCGGGAACATAGCAGCCAGCCGAATTCAGCGGGATGTGCTTGTGGCCCAGCACCACGCCGGGCAGCGTTTCCACCTCGACATCCAACATGGAATCGCGCTGGATCTGCGCGAAGTTCTTTACCTGCGCCTGGGCGAATTCGATGTCCTTGCGTTCCTGCGGGGTCAGGCTGTCTACGCAGGCGTCGATCTCGGCCTGGCTCAGGCGATAGTCTTCGCGGTCCCAGCCGTCGAACTTGATCGACATGTCGCGCACCGCGGCATCGCCGCGCTTCTCGATATCGGCCAGCGCCGCCTCGACAATGTCGCGAACCTTGCGATCGGCGTCCGCCTTTGCTTCCGCGGTCGCGCCGCGCTTGAGCCACTGAGCCATGATACTCCCCAAATTGTCGTCTGTTCAGCTGGCCCATTGCAACATGGCGGCAGCGGCGACCATCGCATTGTGTGGATGGCTTGCTATCGAT
This sequence comes from Novosphingobium sp., assembly GCA_046063225.1. Lineage (GTDB taxonomy): Bacteria > Pseudomonadota > Alphaproteobacteria > Sphingomonadales > Sphingomonadaceae > Novosphingobium. The sequence goes on from JBJTLW010000130.1 coordinate 9,235, forward strand.
CCAATCCCGTTGTCGCGCGCGCGGGCAAAGGATAACCGGGCACAAACGCCTTACGGGAGATTGATGGGATGCGCCTTGCAACAGTGAACGACGGCACGAAGGACGGCAGGCTGGTGATCGTTTCGCCCGATGGCAGCGCCTGTGCGTCCGCCCCGGTGAAGACCATGCAGGAAGCGCTGGAACGCTGGGAAGAGCTGGCCCCGCAGTTCGCCGCCGCCACCAATTTCCCCGATCCGCTTGATCCCGCGCAGATCATCGCGCCGCTGCCGCGTGCCTGGCAGTGGCTCGACGGGTCGGTCTATTCCAGCCACGGCGCGCTGATGGACAAGGTGATCGGTATCGACAAGCCGCCGGTATCCTGGCCGCTGATGTACCAGGGCGTGTCGAACAAGTTCTACGGCCCCACCGAAGACGTGCGCATGGTGGACGAGGCGCTGCAGATCGATTTCGAAGGCGAATTCGGCGTCATCACCGATGATGTGCCGATGGGCACCAGCGTGGAAGATGCGCGCAAGCACATCCGCCTTGTCGTGCAGATCAACGACTGGTCGCTTCGCGCGCTGGCCGGGCCGGAAATGAAGACGGGCTTCGGCTGGGTTCAGGCCAAGCCGCCGTGTTCCATGGCGCCCTTCGCCGTGACGCCGGACGAGCTGGGCGATGCCTGGGCCGAATTCCAGCCGAACATGAACCTGACCGTCCACTGGAACGGCCGGCAGTTCGGCAACGCCCATGGCATGGCGATGGGCTATGGCTTCGATGCCCTGGTCGCCCACGCCGCCCGCACGCGTGATCTGGTGGCCGGCACGGTAATCGGATCGGGCACCGTTTCGAACGAGAATTTCCGCGAGGTCGGCTCGTCCTGCATCGCCGAACGCCGCGGCATCGAGATTGTCGATGAGGGCGCGCCGAAGACCGAATTCATGCGGTTTGGCGATACCGTCCGCATGGAGGCGCGCACCGCCGATGGTCGCACGCCGTTCGGCGCAATCGACCAGAAGGTTGTTCCGGCATGAGCGAAGTCAGCGATTCCGGCCTGCCGCCCGTCCAGCGCGTGGTCACCGGCCATGACGAAAACGGCCGCGCGGTCTTCCGTTCGGAAGATTTCAGCCCGACGAAGATGATCCCTTCGGGCGATGCCTCGTTCCTATTGGTCTGGACCACGGCCACCGTCCCCGCGGACAACAATGACGAGACAGACGGGCGTGCGCGCGATGCCGGGCTGACGCTCAACCAGGGTTCGGTGATCCGCGTGGTCGATATGCTGCCGGGCAAGGAAAGCCCGATGCACCGCACCAATTCGATCGACTATGGCATCGTGCTGGAAGGCGAGATCGATCTGGAACTGGACGATGGTCGCAAAAAGACCATCGGGCAGGGCGGGATCATCGTGCAGCGCGGCACCAACCACCTGTGGCGCAACACCAGTGACAGGGTGTGCCGCATCGCCTTCATCCTGATCGAGGCTCCGGCCTATCTGCACAACGGCCAGCCGCTTCCCGAAGACAAGCCCGAAGGCAAGTGAGCGCGCTGTTCGACCTTGCCGGCAAGGGCGCCATCGTTACCGGATCGACCCGGGGCATCGGCCGCGCCATTGCCGAGGCGCTGATCGCGCAGGGCGCGCGGGTGGTCATTTCTAGCGAGGATGCCGCCGATACCGCGCGGGTGGCGGCAGAGCTGGGCCAGCCCGGCCGTGCCTGTGACGTGTCCGACGATGCGGCGCTGGCGGCTCTGGTGGACTTTGCCCGGGCCGAGCTGGGCGGGATCGACATTCTGGTGTGCAACGCCGGGATCACCGGCGCGGCCGGGCGCTTTGCCGATGTCGACATGGATGACTATGCCCGGGTCATGGGCGTCAACCTGCGCAGCCAGGTGGTGCTGTGCAACCTTGCCCTGCCGCAGATGGCGGCGCGGGGCGGCGGGGCGGCGATCCTGGTTTCCAGCCTTTCGGGCCTGCGCGGCAACGGGCGGATCAACGCCTATGCGCTGGCCAAGGCGGGGGTGGCGCAGCTGGCGCGCAACCTTGCGGTGGAATGGGGGCCGCAGAACGTGCGGGTGAACGCCGTTTCGCCCGGCTTCATCGCCACCGAACTGTCCGCGCCGCTGCTGGCCGACGAAGCCTTCATGGCGCGGCGCATGGCGATGACGCCGCTGCGCCGGCCTGGCATTCCCGCCGAAGTTGCCGGCGCCGTCGCCTTCCTCGCGTCAGACGCGGGGGCGTTTGTCACAGGCCATAACCTGGTGGTCGATGGCGGAACGCTGATTACAGACGGCAGCTGACGGCGCGCGCTCAGTCGCCCAGCGCGTATCCGGCGGAACGTACCGTGCGGATCGGGTCGGAAAACCCGCCTTTGGTGATCGCCAGACGCAGGCGGCGGATGTGCACGTCGACCGTGCGTTCATCGATATCGCTGTCCTGCCCCCAGACGGCATCGAGCAATTGCGCGCGCGAATGGACGCGGCCGGCGCGTTCCATGAAGTGGCGCAGCAGGCGGAACTCGGTCGGCCCCAGATGCAGCGGCTGTCCGCCGCGCCGCACGCGGTGGGCGACGGGATCCAGCTCGATATCATCATGGGTCAGCACGGCGCCGGTCAGCGCTGGGCGGCTGCGGCGCAGCAGGGCTTCGGCCCGCGCCAGCAGTTCACGCGGGGAGAACGGCTTGGTCACGTAGTCGTCGGCCCCGGTCTTCAGGCCGCGGATGCGGTCTTCCTCTTCGCCGCGCGCGGTCAGCATGATCACCGGCACGGCGACGCTTTCCTTCGCCTTGCGCAGCTGGCGGCAAACCTCGATCCCGGGCGTGTTCTCGATCATCCAGTCGAGGATGATCAGATCGGGCAGTTCCTCGCGAACCAGTTCCAGCGCCTCGTCGCCGTCAGCGGTGGAGCGCACCGCAAATCCTTCGTTGGTGAAGTTCCAGACCAGCAGCTCGGAAAGCGCCGGATCATCCTCGACGATGAGGACCGAGGCCTGCATCAGATCACCTTTTCTCCGCCGTTTGGCTGGTCGCGATCGGAGAAGTAGAGGCCGGTCGCGGCGAAATAGACCATTTCGGCAACGTTGGTCGCATGGTCGCCGATGCGTTCGAGATTGCGGGCGACGAACAGCAACTGCGCCGCGCTGCTGATGGTCGACGGGCTTTCCATCATGTGCGCCACAAGGTTGCGGAACAGGCTGTCATAAAAGTTGTCGAGCTTTTCATCGCGCTTGATGACTTCGACCGCGAGCTCCGCATCGCGCGCGCCATAGGCGTTGAGCACGTCGCGCACCATGCCCTGGGCGATGTCCGCCATGGCCGGAACCAGCGTCAGCGGGCCGAGCTTCTTGCGGCCTTCTTCCACTTCGACCACGCGCTTGGCGATGTTCTTGGCATAGTCCCCGATGCGTTCGATCACGCCGGAAATCTTGAGCGCGGCGATCACGTCGCGCAGGTCGTCCGCCATTGGCGCGCGCAGGGCGATGACGCGGACGGCCAGGCGATCAACCTCTGCCTCCAGCGCGTCGAGCCGCACGTCGGTGCGGACAACCTCTTCGGCCAGCACTTCATCGTGGCTGGCCAGCGCGACCACCGAATCGCGGATCATCACTTCGGCAATGCCGCCCATTTCGGCGATCAGCCCGCGAAGCTGCCCGATTTCGGTATCGAATGCCTTGACTGTATGTTCGGCCATGTTCGCCAGTCCTTACCCGTAGCGTCCGGTGATATAATCCTTGGTGCGAACTTCGCGCGGATTGGTGAAGATCTGTTCGGTTTCGCCGTATTCGACCAGCGTGCCGAGGTGGAAAAAGGCGGTGCGCTGCGAAACGCGCGCGGCCTGCTGCATCGAATGGGTGACGATGACGATGGCATAGCGACCCTTCAGCTCGTCGATCAGTTCCTCGATGCGGGCAGTGGCAATCGGATCGAGCGCCGAACATGGCTCGTCCATCAGGATCACTTCCGGGCTGACGGCAATGGCGCGGGCGATGCACAGGCGCTGCTGCTGGCCGCCCGAAAGCGCGGTGCCGGCGTCCGTCAGGCGGTCCTTCACCTCGTCCCACAGGCCGGCGCGGCGCAGCGACTTTTCAACGATGGCGTCCATCTCTGCCTTGCCGTTGGCAAGACCGTGGATGCGCGGGCCATAGGCGACGTTTTCATAGATCGACTTGGGGAAGGGATTGGGCTTCTGGAACACCATGCCCACGCGGGCGCGCAGCTGCACGACGTCCATCGACGATCCGTAGATGTCTTCGCCATCCAGCTTGATCTCGCCCGTCACCCGGCAGCCGGGGATGGTGTCGTTCATGCGGTTGAGCACGCGCAGGAAGGTGCTCTTGCCGCAGCCCGACGGGCCGATGAAGGCGGTGACGTGTTCGCTGGCGATATCGATGGAGACATCGTTGATCGCCTGCTTCTCGCCATAGAACACGCTGACATTGCGCGCGGAAATTCGGTTCGTTTCGGTCATGATTACCAGCGTGTTTCAAAGCGGTTGCGGAGGTAGATGGCGAGGCCGTTCATCGCGAGCAGGAAGCCCAGCAGCACGATGATCGCGGCAGAGGTGTTCTGCACGAAGGCCTGGTCGATTTCATCCGACCACAGGAAGATCTGCATCGGCAGGACGGTGGCCGTATCGGTCACCCCTTCGGGCGGGCTGGCGGCGAATACGCGCATGCCGATGATCAGCAGCGGCGCCGTTTCACCCAGCGCGCGGGCCATGCCGATGATCGTGCCGGTCAGGATGCCGGGCAGGGCCAGCGGCAGGACGTGATGGAACACCGCCTGCACCGGGCTGGCGCCAACGGCGAGCGCAGCATCGCGGATCGACGGCGGCACGGCCTTGATCGCGTTGCGCCCGGCGATGACGATCACCGGCATGGTCATCAGCGACAGGGTCATGCCCCCGACCAGCGGCGAGCTGCGCGGCATGCCCATGATCTGGATGAAGATGGCAAGCCCCAGCAGGCCGAAGATGATCGATGGCACGGCGGCCAGGTTGTTGATCGAAACCTCAACCCAGTCGACCCAGCGGCTCTTGGGGGCAAA
>JBJTLW010000131.1:0-6671 GCA_046063225.1 Novosphingobium sp.
GCCCAGCTGCGCGCGCCGCTCTATGAAGACAAGGTCGTCGACTTCCTGTTCGACAAGGCCGAAGTCACCGAACGCACCGTGACGAAGGACGAGCTGCAGGCCGCCCTGGAAGCGGAAGAAGGCGCGGTGGCCCCGGCCAAGACCGCCAAGAAGGCGCCTGCCAAGAAGGCTGCCAAGAAGGACGAGGCTCCGGCCGAAGCCGCAGCCGAGGAAAAGCCGGCGAAGACCAAGAAGGAAGCCGCTCCCAAGGCGGAAAAGGCTGAAAAGCCGGCCGCTGAAAAGAAGGCTCCGGCCAAGAAGGCTGCCGCGAAGAAGTAAGCTTCGCGCGGCTCAAGCGACAAACGGAAGGGGCGGGCAAGCGATTGCCTGCCCCTTTTGATTGGGCTGGCGACTTGCGGCCGGTCCGCTCAGGGGCGAAAGGCACGGCTGATGATCCGCGCCAGTTCATCCTCGATCTGTTCGAAGGTCGAGGTCGCCATGCCGATGCGGATCATGCGGCCGATCCACTGCGGCGCGCCGGACACCAGAGTGATGAATGTGTCGGGAGAGGTCGCGTGCAGGCGGCCCGCTTCCAGGTGCGGCTTCGCCCAGGCGAGGCCGCGCACGATGCCCTCATCATAAAGGATGCGGCTGTCCTCGGCGTAGCGCTCGATCCATTTCGAACCGGTCACGTCCTTGATGAAGGCCGCGCCGCCCGGCAATTCGCGCTGGAACGCGAACGAGGCGCGCACCGCGGCCTCAATGCCCTGAAGCGGGTCTTCCTCCGCAATCAGGGCGGCGATGATCCGGTCCCAGAACACGGCACGCACTTCGGAAAAGACGTCAAAGGCGATGTCTTCCTTGGTCTTGAACTGGTGGAACAGCGCCCCGTTGGACACGCTGGAAACCCGGCAGATCTCCGCCACGGAGGTATCGTCGAAGCCCTTTTCCAGAAACAGCTCCTTCGCGGCAGCAAGAATGCGCGCGCGAGTCAGTTCTGACTTTTTGTGCTTCATGTGCAGCAGGTTAGACCAGACTTTCGCTCCATGCAAAAGGGCAGTTCGTTCAGGCTTGTAACATCGTGGTCAGGGTGCGGCGGGCGGCAGACTGCGCCAGTCGAGCGTGTGGATCACATACCGTGTGGGGCCAGTGGGAACGCCCGGTGCGAAGGTGAAGCGGCCGCGTGCTGCCGCAAGGGCGCAGGCGTGATTGTCCAGCACCGCCGCGCCCGACGACTGGAACGGGCGGCACGACACCACCTTGCCGTCTGTGCCAATGCCGATCAGCACGCTGCTGGGCGCCTTGGCCGAAACATAGCGCGCGGTCTGCGGCCGGTCGGCCCTGGTCAGTGCCAGCGCGAAGTCGCCGTGGCTAAGCGGCATGAAAGGCTCCGTCGCGGCGTGTTCGGGGTAGAGAATGGTCTCCCCGATCCGGTCCGGCACGGTTTCGATCCGCACGGCGACGCTCTGATCCTGCGGCAGGACCCGCGTATCGAGCCAGACGCGCACATTGGCGAGGCCGTTCGGATCGAGCCTGGCGAGCGCGCGCGCCTTGACCGATCGCGGGTTGGTCAGAACGGCGTTGCAGATCCTGTCGCTCATGCCCTCGGTGAATGCGCCGGAAATAATGCGGCACTTCTTCGCCGAATTGACGATCACCTGCAGCGTCGTGCCCTTGCCGCGTGGGCGGAAGCGCAGCGGCAAGACGGGTTCGATGCGGCGCTGGTATTCGATCCACAGGTTGACGTAGCCGCGCTCAATCGGCTGGGCAAAGCCCGTGGCGAAGGTGAACCGGGCCTTGGTGGCAGCCGCGCAGATGGGCATAACGACATCCTGCCCCCAACCGTTGCGGCTCTCACAGGCGAGCAGCGCGCCCTTGGCATCGAACCACAGCCGCAGGGCGGCGTACTGGCGGTTGCTCTCCCGTTCAGAGAGCAGTTCGTCGAACACGCGGTGGGCAAAGTCCACCGCAAGATCGCCCGCGCCGGTAAGTTCGACATTGCTGGGCGTCACGGTGATCGGCGGGCGCTTCTCCAGGCCCAGCGGCACGATCGGTGGTGGTGCGACGGGGAACACCGGTGACCAGTCGAAATCGGGCAGCTGTACAGGTGTCACCGCCTTGGCCGGGGCCGCGGCGAGCAGGATCAGGGCGAGCGACATTTCCGGAACTTCCCCCTCAGGCGCGCGGCGCTTGCCGGCGGTAGCTCAGCGCTTCGGCGACGTGGATGCGGCCGACGGTATCAGAGCCCGCCAGATCGGCAATCGTGCGCGCCACGCGCAGCATGCGGGTGTAGCCGCGCGCCGATAGTCGCATGGCTTCTGCCGCCTGCAGCAGGAGCTTGCGGCCCGCCTCGTCTGGCGTTCCGACCGCGTCCAGACCTTCACCATCGAGTTCGGCGTTGGTGCGCGCGCCGGTCGCTTCGAAGCGGGCGGTCTGGATGGCGCGGGCGGCAGCGACGCGCGCCGCCACTTCGGCGCTGCCCTCGGCTGGCGGCGGCAGGGCGAGATCGGCGGCGGAGACGGGATCGACCTCGACATGAAGGTCGATGCGGTCAAGCATCGGGCCGGAGACCTTGCTCTGGTAATCGGCGGCGCAGCGCGGCGCGCGGCTGCACCCCAGCGCCGGATCGCCCAGATGGCCGCAGCGGCAGGGGTTCATCGCGGCGATCAGCTGGACGCGCGCCGGGAAGGTGACATGGGCGTTGGCGCGCGCCACGCTGACTTCGCCGGTTTCGAGCGGCTGGCGCAGCGAATCGAGCACCGGGCGCTGGAATTCGGGCAGTTCATCAAGGAACAGCACGCCAAGGTGTGCCAGGCTGACCTCACCCGGCCGCACGCGCAGCCCGCCGCCGGTGAGCGCCGCCATCGAGGCGGAATGGTGGGGCGCGCGAAACGGGCGCTGGCGGCTGATCCGCCCGTCCTCCAGCGTGCCGGCGACCGAGGCGACCATCGACACTTCCAGCGCTTCGGCCGGGGTCAGTTCGGGCAGGATGCCGGGCAGGCAGGCCGCCATCAGCGATTTGCCCGCACCCGGCGGGCCGCACATCAGCAGGTTGTGCCCGCCCGCGGCGGCAATCTCCAGCGCGCGCTTGGCCACTTCCTGGCCCTTGACCTGCCTGAGGTCCGGCCCCTTGCGCGCCGGCTCAGCCTCTCCCGGCAGGGGCGGGGAGAGCACCTGCACGCCCTTGAGGTGGTTGAGCAGCGAGACGAGATCGGGCGCGGCGATGATCGGCACGCCGCTGGCCCAGCCAGCCTCTGCCCCCTGCGCGGCGGGGCAGATCAGCCCTTTTTCCTGCCCCGATGCGTGGAGCGCGGCGAGCAGCACGCCGGGGGACGAGATGATCCGGCCATCGAGCGCCAGCTCTCCCACAGCGACATATTCCGCGATTTGTTCAGCGTCGGTCACGCCCATTGCCGCCAGCAGGGCCAGTGCGATCGGCAGATCGTAATGCGAGCCTTCCTTGGGCAGATCGGCAGGCGACAGGTTCACGGTAATGCGCTTGGGCGGCAGCGACAGGCCCATGGAAGACAGCGCCGCGCTTACCCGCTGGCGGCTTTCGCCCACCGCCTTGTCCGGCAGGCCGACGACGTGGAAGCCGACCATGCCCGGCGCGACCTGGCACTGGACTTCGACCGAACGCGCCTCAAGCCCCAGGTAAGCGACGGTCGAAACCAGTGCGACCACGAAGTCCTCCGTAAAATTCCCTAAGCGGTTTTGGCGCAGGCTCGCCCCCCTGTCGAGAGATTACCGCCGTTTTGGAGACACTTGCGGGAAACTGCGCAATTGCGCGGCAAGCAAATCTTAACGCATTGCCGTAGCAACTGCGTAAAGGCGCATGGGCCATTGTGGCTGCACGATGCGCCGCTTCACCTGCCTTGTCCTTGCCCTTTCCGCCGCTCTGGCCGCTCCGGTCCATGCGCGCGCGGTTTCCGGCGACGTGACCGTGGTGGAAGAGGTGGTCATCGAAGACGAGCCGGCATCGGACAGCGGATCGAACCGCTTTGTCGAAAGCCGGCCGGCACCCGTCCCAAGCGGGATCGCAAGTTTCGGTCCGTTCCGCGTGATCGATGCACACCACGCCGCGCTCATTGATGTAACCGACACACGGAGCCCGGCGCATTTCGCGACCATGTTAGCGGCGTACCCGCAGATCATCGAGCTGCAGATGATCGATTGCCCGGGAACGCTGGATGATGTCGCGAACCTGAAGCTGGGGCGGATGATCCGCGCGAAGGGCGTTGCCACGCATGTCCCTTCGGGTGGCTCCGTCCGCTCCGGCGCGGTTGAACTCTTCCTGGCCGGAAACCGCCGGATCGCCGAGCCCGGCGCCGAATTCGCGGTCCACGCCTGGGAAGACGAGAACGGACGCCAGCCGGGCGATTTTGCCAAGGACGCCCCGGTGAACCAGGCCTATCTTGCGTATTATCGCGAAATGGGCATGAGCGCGGTTGAGGCGCGCGCCTTCTACGACATGACCAACGCCGTGCCGAACAGCGACGCCCGCTGGCTCAACGCCGCGCAGATGGGGCAGTGGGTACGGTTGGAAAATGACGTCGCGATGGCTGCTCGCCCGCTTGACTCTGCGCGGGCCCTTCGGTAGGGGCGCGGCTCCAATTTCAGGCCGACATTCGGCCAAAGCATGATTCCAGAGGTTTTTTGACATGAAGCGCACCTTCCAGCCCAGCCGCCTTGTCCGCGCCCGCCGTCACGGCTTCCGCGCCCGCACCGCGACCGTCGGTGGCCGCAAGGTTCTTCGTGCACGCCGCGCTCGCGGCCGCAAGAAGCTGTCTGCCTGAGACCTGCGATGAAACTGTCCGTCCTTTCGAGGCGGGCTGATTTCCTTGCTGCAAACCGGGGCTTGCGCATAGCACGCCCCGGTTTTGTTTTGCTCGCGCGGCCCAACGACACCGGCGAGATTCGATTCGGCATCACCGTCACCAAGAAGATCGGCAATGCCGTGGTGCGCAACCGCATGAAGCGGCGCTTTCGCGAACTTCTGCGCGATGCCTTGCCGGTGGAAGGTCTGCCGGGTCACGATCAAGTGCTGATCGGCAGCGAAGGCGGGGTGGAGCGCGATTTCGCCACGCTGCGCGGGGAACTGTCCGCCGCCCTGTCGCGCGCCGCCGCGGGCAAGGGCGATCCGCCGCGCAAACCGCGCGCCAATCGGCCGGGACCGCGCCCGTGAAACGCCTGCTCATCCTCGTTGCCCGGGGCTGGCAGCTGGGCCCCAGCCGCATTCTGCCGCCCACCTGCCGCTACAGCCCCAGCTGCTCGCAATACGCCATCGAGGCGCTGGAGAAACACGGCGCGTTTCGGGGTGGATTGCTGGCCATCAAGCGTCTATTGCGCTGCCACCCCTGGGGGGGACACGGGCATGACCCGGTGCCTTGAAGGCCCCGAGCCAGTGCCTATCTGACGCAGAATACCAAGGTTTGCAGGGAAGCTTAGTGGAAAACCAGCGCAATCTCATTCTCGCGGTCGTGCTTTGCGCGCTGCTTCTCTTTGGCTGGGATGCGGCGGTTTCGCACTTCTATCCCCCGGCGAAGAAGCCGGTCGTGGCGGCGGCCGGTCCGGCCCCTGCCGCCAAGTCGGGCGACAAGCCAACGCGCGAAGGCGGCCTGATGAACGCGGCCGATCGCGCCGCAGAAGCCCGCGACCTCAAGACCGCGCTGGTCACGCCGGGCCGCATCGCCATTGCCGCACCGGGCCTTTCGGGTTCGATCAACCCCGCCGGCGCGCTGCTTGATGACCTGACGACCAACCGCCACCAGAATGTTGAGCGCAACGGGCCGGAACGCATCTTCTCGCCCGTCGGCACCCCGGCGGAACATTATGCCCAGATCGGCTGGGATGGCCAGAATGTCGAACTGCCGGGGCCGAACACGGTGTGGACCGCGCCGGCCGGCGCAAAGCTGACGCCGGAAACTCCGGTCACGCTGACCTGGACCAACGCGGCAGGCCTTGCCTTTGCGATCACCTACAAGATCGACAAGGACTACATGATCACCGCCGATGCCTCGGTCGCCAACCGTGGCGCCGCGCCGGTGACGGTCACGCCTTTTGCCCGCCTTGGCCGCACCAGCAAGACGGCCAGCCTTGACACCTGGAACATCCATTCCGGCCCCTTCGGCGCCTTTGACGGCAAGGTTCGCTTCGATCCGAACTACGACGCTTTTGAGGACCTGCCCGGTGGCCTGATGATCAACGAAGGCAAGGCGGACTGGATCGGCTTTACCGACATCTACTGGATGTCGACGCTGATCCCCGGCAACCCCACGGCCTCCACCAATTTCCGCGCTATCGGCAACAGCCTGTACCAGGCGAACATGTTCTATCGCCCGGTCGTGGTCGCGCCCGGCCAGACCGCCGGCACCAACACCCGCCTGTTCGCCGGCGCCAAGGAAGGCGACGTTCTGTCCGCCTACCAGAAGACCGGCATCGCCAACTTCAGCCTGGCGATCGACTGGGGCTGGTTCCGCTGGTTCGAAGAACCGATCTTCTGGCTGCTGAAGAAGCTGTTCAGCCTGGCCGGCAACTTCGGCCTCGCCATCATCCTGCTGACGCTGATCGTGCGCGGCATCATGTTCCCCATCGCCCAGCGCCAGTTCGCCTCGATGGCGGCGATGAAGGCGATCCAGCCGAAGATGAAGGCGCTGCAGGAACGCTACAAGGACGACAAGCAGAAGCTTCAG
>JBJTLW010000132.1:0-29200 GCA_046063225.1 Novosphingobium sp.
GTCCGGCCCGAGCTGGATACGCTGTTCGGCGACCGAGTTGTTGAGTGCCTGAGCATCGGTATTGGCGACGATAAAATCGACGCCTTCGATCTCTGCCTGGATCATGTTGGCGATGGCATTGCCGCCAGCGCCGCCCACGCCGATCACGGTGATGCGAGGACGCAGTTCCTCAACCGCCGGGGGACCGATGTTGATGCTCATTTCGCTCTCCAATTTGCCCCGCGCGCCGGGTGCAGGTTCGCAACGGTAACATTGCCATGCTTCGACTCGGTTGCCCAAGTCGCATTTGCCTGTTGTCCACAGGCGAAACCTAGGGATTCTGGCTTAGAAATACTCACGAATTGCCTTCCAAACACGTACGGCAAGTCCCATTCCCGAATAGCGATGGGTCTGCTGGTGTGCCGGACCGATGGCGCGGATATCCACCGGATCGGCCGCGGCATAGAGGATGAGGCCGGCCAGCGTGGCAAAGCCCGGCTTTGCATGTGCATCCGCCAAACCGCGGATTTCCGGGGCCTTGGCGACGCGCACCGGCTTGCCAAGGGCCGCCTGGGCGAAATCGGCAAGGCCGGTCAGCTCTGCGCCGCCACCGGTGAATACCACCAGTTGTCCCTTGGTTCCGGTGAAGCCCAGAACCTTGAGCGCCTTGTTGATCTCTTCCATCAGGCGGCCAAGCTGCTGGGTGATAACGGAAACCAGTTCGGCGCGCGGGATGCGGTTCGCCTCGTCCGCATGGCGGGCAACCGGACCGGCGCCTTCATCGCCCGGCGCGTTGACGGCGATCATCTCGCGGTGATCGGCCGGGCTGGCGATGGCGGAACCGTTGACGCATTTCAGCCGCTCGGCCTGAAAGCGGCGAATGCCGAAAGCGGAAGCGATGGCGTCCGTCACGTCGCCCGAGCCCATCGGGATCGAGGCAAGGCCGAGCAGCATCCCGCCGGCATGGACGGAAACATTGGTCACTTCCGCGCCGAATTCGACCAGTGCGACGCCAAGGTCCCGCTCTTCGGCAGAGAGGCAGGCGTGGCCGGCCGCGATCGGCGAGGCGACGACGGCTTCGACATCAATGTGCGCGTTCTGCACGGCCTCGGTGATGTTGCGGATCGGCGCCCCGTCGGCGAGCATCACGTGAATGTCGACGCCAAGCCGTTCGGCATGCAGTCCGCGCGGATTGGCAACGCCGTGGGCACCGTCGAGCGTGTAGTGCGCCGGCTGCGCGTGGAGCACCATGCGGCCGTCCGGCTGGATGACGTCGCGGCCGGCGACGAGCAGGTGATCGATATCGTCCTGTTCGATCCGGCGGCCGCCAATCTCGATTTCCACTTGCGCGATCTGGCTGGCAAGGCCCGCGCCCGACGTGCCGATCCACACCGAATTGACCGTCACGCCGGCAATCTTTTCCGCCCGTTCAAGCGCATCGCGCACGGCATAGGTGGCCGCCGTCATGTCAGTCACATAACCGCGCTTGACGCCTTGCGCGGCGCGGTGTGCGGAGCCGAGAACGAGCATCTCACCCGTTTCGGTAATGCCCGCGATCATCGCGGAAATCCGGAACGAGCCGATGTTGACCGCGCCGAAAACGCGCGCGATGCGGGGCTGCGGCATCAGTCCTGCTCCTTCTTCTTGGCTGCCGGCTGCGCCTTGTCTGTGGAGGCGCTGGCAACCTTTGCGGGTGCGGCTTCCGTTGCGGCTTCCTTGGCCGGCGCGGGCTTCGCCGCCGCAGCAGCGGCATCCTTCGGGCGTTCCGGCACGCGGAAATAGATTCGCCCGGCGGTGCGCATGTCGAACACGGCGACCTTGCCGCCCAGCAGGCGATTGACGCCATCCAGCCGGGCGAACATCATCAGCGCATCGACGGAATCGCGGTCACCTTCCGGCAGAGCGAGGATCTGCCCGGTCTTGAACGCCACGTTCCAGCGCCGGTTACCGACCCATTCGGCCTCCTTGACCTGCGGCTTCAGGGCCGGTGCGGCGCTGAGCAGCTTGCTCAGGTTTTCCACCTGCTTGCCAGCGCCCGGCCCGAAGACCACGAGCCGGCCCTTGGCGCGCTCGGGCGAAACCGGTTCAAGCTCATGGCCGGTGGCATCGATCAGGACGAGGCGATCGGGCTTGCGCAGCACGGCCTGCGGCTTGCGCTCCACCACGTCGATGACGATCCGGTCCGGCAACTGGCGGGAAACGCGCGCGTCCTCGATCCAGCTGAGACCGACCAGTTCCGCGCGAATATCGTCGACGTCGACTTCCGGCATGGGGCGGCCCATCGCGGCGTCGACCCGCTCGTAAATCTTCAGTTCGTTGAGGTGCTTTACGCCGCGCACCTCAACCTTGTTGACCGAAAAGCCGACGCTTCCCGCCGCCGTGGCGAATTGGCGCGCCGCCAGTTCCGGCACGCCGGCCAGCCGGGCGACAATGACCACTGCGACGGCCGCGACGGCCAGGATGACGACCAGAAAGCCGCGATGCAGCACCTCTTCGCTGACCGGCAGCCAGTTCATGAAGGAATCGAGCGCCGATCCCGTCCGCGCCTTGGCGTTGCGAACGGTGCGCGCCTTGTTCTGCTGCGCGGCAACCTTGCGAACGGTGGTCCCCTTGCGGCGGATGGTCTGGCTCATGCGGCTCCCCCCAAGGTCTTGCGTGCCGCCTTGTCGCGGATCGCTTCGGCAACGATTTCCTCGACGAGGTCTTCATAGGACATGCCGCAGTGCTTCGCCTGTTCGGGCACCAGGCTGAGCGGCGTCATGCCTGGCTGCGTATTCACTTCCAGCAGGAACAGGCCTTCAACGCCGCGCTGGTCATCCCAGCGGAAATCGCTGCGGCTCGCGCCCTTGCAGCCCAGCAGCTTGTGGGCGCGCAGGGCAATGTCCTTGCAGGCCTGCGCGATGTCGTCGGGGATTTCGGCCGGGCAGACGTGTTCGGTCATGCCATCGGTGTACTTGGCGTCGAAATCGTAGAAACCCGACTTGGGCTTGAGTTCGGTGACCATGAGCGCGCGGTCGCCGATGACCGCCGTGGTCAGCTCCAGCCCGCGAATGAACGGTTCGGCCAGCAGCGAGGAAAACTCCTGCCAGGGTCCGCGCGCTTCGCGGCTGATCGGATTGCCGTAGTTGCCGTCGTCGGTCACGATCGCGACGCCCACCGAGGAGCCTTCATTGACCGGCTTCAGCACATAGGGTCGCGCCAGCGGGTCGCGTTCATAAAGCTCTTCGCTTTCGACAATGCGTCCGCCGGGCATGGGAATGCCGTGCGGGACCAGCGCCTGCTTCGTCAGTTCCTTGTCGATGGCAATGACCGAAGTGGCGAGGCCGGAATGGGTATAGGTAAGCCCCATCAGGTCCATCATGCCCTGCACCGTGCCATCCTCGCCCGGGCAGCCATGAAGCGCGTTGAACACCACGTCGGGCTTGGCCTCGCTGAGCTTCAGCGCGACGTCGCGATCCATGTCGATCCGCGTTACCCTGTGCCCGCGCGATTCCAGCGCCTTGGCGACGCCCTCACCCGACATCAGGCTGACGGGGCGTTCGCTGGACCATCCGCCCAGAAGAACCGCGACGTGAAGTTTGGGCAAGCTCACTTTCGACCTACTCTCTGTATTTCCCATTCGAGCTCGACGCCCGACGTTTCCTTGACCCTGCGCCGCACTTCGTCGCCCAGCGCCTCGATATCGGCGCTGGTGGCATCGCCGGTGTTGATGAGGAAATTGGTGTGCTTTTCGCTCACCTGCGCGCCGCCGATCTGCAACCCCCGGCAACCGGCCTGATCGACCAATTGCCAGGCCTTGTGGCCTTCCGGGTTCTTGAAGGTGGAGCCACCGGTTTTCGAACGCAGCGGCTGCGACGCCTCGCGGCTTGCGGATATGCGATCCATTTCCGCCTGGATAGCGCCCGGTTCACCGGCGCGGCCCTTGAAGCGGGCAGCGACAACAATGGCGCCTTCGGGCAGTTCGGAATGGCGATAGGTGTAGTGCAGCGCCGCGACCGGGAGCGTCACCAGTTCGCCCGAGCGCAGCACCACGTCGCAGTCGATCAGGATATCCTTGACCTCGCCGCCATAGGCCCCGCCGTTCATGCGCACGAAGCCGCCGACTGTGCCGGGGATCGAACGCAGGAATTCGAGGCCGGCGATGCCTTTGTCGCGGGCAGTAGAGGATACGAGAATGCCCGAGGCGCCGCCGCCACAATCGAGCGTCAGGTCATCGCCAGCGGCAACCTTGGCAAAGGCCTTGCCCAGCCGCACCACCACGCCCGGAACGCCGCCATCACGCACGATCATGTTGGAGCCAAGCCCAAGCGCCATGACCGGAACCGCCGGATCGAGATCACGAAGAAAGCCCTGCAGATCGGCCAGATCCTTCGGCTCGAACAGCCATTCTGCCGCACCGCCCGACTTGAACCACACGAGCGGCGCCAGCGGGGCATTGCCCGTCAGCTTTCCAGCCACGCGCGGAAGGGCATCGGCCATCATGCCCCCCTCTTGAGCTTGATCGCACCGGCAAGCCCGGCGGCCCACTTGGTGATGTCTCCCGCGCCAAGGCAGACAACCATGTCGCCCGCTTGTGCGGAATTGGCGAGCGCTTCGGCAAGGTCATCCGGCCCGCTCACGGCAAAGACCGCACGGTGGCCGCGCGCCTTCACGCCTTCCACCAGGGCGTGCGAATCCACGCCATCGATCGGCTGTTCGCCCGCTGCATAGACCGGCGCGGCATAGACCACATCGGCATCGTTGAAGGCCGACTGGAAGTCTTCCATGTGATCGCGCAGCCGCGTGTAGCGGTGCGGTTGAACCACGGCGATGACCCGGCCCGAACCCACGCCTTCGCGCGCGGCGGCGAGCACCGCGCGGATTTCGACCGGATGGTGGCCGTAATCGTCAATCACGGTGATCCCATCGATTTCGCCGACCTTGGTGAAGCGGCGCTTCACCCCGTGGAATTTGGAAAAGCCGGACTGGATCACGCTGTCCGCGCAGCCCATTTCCACCGCAACGCCGACGGCGGCGAGCGCGTTCTGCACGTTGTGCCGCCCGGGCATCGGCAGTTCGATGCCCTCGATACGGCGCTGGTTGCCGTCGCGGGTGCGAATCACGACATCGAAGCGGTTGCCGCCCGGATAGGGAGTCACATTCTCGCCGCGCACGTCGGCCTGCGCGGAGAAGCCATAGGTGACCACGCGGCGATCGCGCACCTTGGGGATCACCGCCTGCACTTCGGGATGATCGATGCACAGCACCGCACAGCCATAGAAGGGCACGTTCTCGATAAATTCGACGAAGGCGTCCTTCACCGCATCGAACGACCCGTAATGGTCGAGATGTTCCGGATCGATGTTGGTGACCACCGCAATGGTACCGTCAAGCCGCAGGAACGAGCCGTCGCTCTCATCGGCTTCAACCACCATCCAGTCGCTCGCGCCCAGGCGGGCGTTGGAACCATAGCTGTTGATGATGCCGCCGTTGATCACCGTGGGATCGACACCGCCGGCATCGAGCAATGCGGCGACCATCGAAGTCGTCGTCGTCTTGCCGTGGGTGCCGGCAACGGCAACTGTGTTTTTCAGCCGCATCAGTTCGGCAAGCATCTCCGCGCGGCGCACAACCGGGATGCGGTGTTCCAGCGCGTGGACGACTTCAGGATTGTCGCGCTTCACCGCGGTAGAGGTAACGACAACGGCAGCATCCACCGCATTTTGCGCGGCGTGGCCGATGAACACCTTGATCCCGCGCTTGCGCAGGCCTTCGACGACATAGCCCTCGGCAATGTCGGAGCCCTGAACGGTATAGCCCAGGTTGTTCATCACCTCGGCAATGCCGGACATGCCGATGCCGCCGATGCCGACGAAGTGGATCGTGCCGATATCCGTACCGACGCCCTTCATTCGCCGCTCTCCATCGCAAGGGCTTCCTTGCCGCTTGTCGCTTGTGCCGATCCGCCCATGCGGATCACGTCCATCAGCGGCGCGCCGCCGAAGCTTTCGACAAGATCGGCAAGATCGCTTGCCGCATTGGGATAGCCGCAATTCCACGCGGCATGGGCGGCGTTGGCAAGGCTTCCGGGGTGCTGCGCCATGGCCTGGATCTGCTTGGCAAGCTCGACCGCGGTGAAGCGTTCCTGCCGGATGGCGCGGGCGCCGCCAGCTTCCACGATGTCGCGGCAATTGGCGGCCTGGTGATCGTCGGTGGCGATCGGCAGCGGGATCAGGATCGCCGGGCGGCCAACGGCCGTGAGTTCGGCGACCGTCGAAGCCCCGGCCCGCCCGATGAACAGGTGCGCATCGGCAAGGCGGCTCGCCATGTCTTCGAAATAGGTGCCGAGTTCGGCGGGAATGTCGTGGCCAGCGTAGCGTGCCCGCACGGCCTCAAGGTCTTCCGCCCGGCATTGCTGGGTAACCTGCAGGCGCGTGCGCAGGGCCGGCTGCAGCATGGCGAGGCCATCGGGAACGACTTCGGAGAGAACCCGCGCACCCTGGCTGCCGCCCGTCACCAGCACGCGCAGCAGGCCGTCGTCGCTGAACGGCGGAAACGGCTTGTTGCGCAGCGCCAGCACATCCGAGCGCACCGGATTGCCGACCAGGTGGACCTTGCCTTCATGTTTGGGCGCCAGCCGGTCAATCTGCGAATAGGACGTCGCGATGGCGTTGACCTTGCCGGCCAGGAAGCGATTGACCCGCCCCAGCACGGCGTTCTGCTCATGGATCACCGTCGGGATCCCGGCAGAGGTCGCGGCGAGCAGCGCCGGGAACGCCGGATAGCCGCCGAAGCCGACAACGCAGGTCGGCTCGAAGCTGTCGAACAGGCGCAGCGCCATGCGGCGGCCTTCCATGATTGCGCGCACACCCTTGATCCAGCTCAGCGGGTTCTTGCCCTGCAGGCGCCCCGCAGGCAGCACGTGGGCCGTCAGGCTGGCGGGCTTGCCGGGGATCTGCGCGCCGCGCGCATCGGTGATCAGGGCAACATGGTGCCCGCGCCGCTCAAGCTCTTCGGCAAGGACGAAGGCGGGGATCAGGTGTCCACCTGTTCCGCCCGCGGCCAGCACGAAGTGTCGGCTAACGCCCGTCATCGTTGGGTCTCCGAAGGAAAGAGCTGAAACGGTTCGCGCCGCAGGAAGGGGTTGCGGCGCGTGATCGCCAACATCAACCCGACGCCAAGACAGAGCGCCAGTGTCGAGGAACCGCCATAGGAAATCAGCGGCAGGGTCATCCCCTTGGATGGGAACAGGCCAAGGTTGACGAGGATATTGATGAAGGCCTGACCGCCAATCTGCACGGCAAGGCCAGACCCGGCGAGCAGCGTGAACAGGTCATCCTCGTCAATCAGGCGCAGGAGGACGCGGACGATCAGCGCCAGATAGAGCAGCACAATGACGAGGCAGACGAGCAGCCCGAACTCTTCGCCGATCACCGAGAAGATATAGTCGGTATGCGCCTCTGGCAGGGCCAGCTTCTTCATGCCGAGCCACAGGCCGCTTCCGGTCCACCCGCCGGCGGTCAGCGTCTTGTGCGCCAGATCGACCTGGTCATAGGCGGTGCCGCCGCCAAGGAAGTTGTCGATGCGGTGGCGGGCGTTGTCATAGAGGAAATAGGTCGCCACGACGCCGACCACGCCTGAGCCGATCAGGATCGAGATCTTCTTCATGTCCATGCCCGAAAGCATGACGAGAACGAACCACACGCCAACGTAAAGCACGGTCGAGCCAAAGTCCGGCTCGGCCATGAGCAGCGCCGCGATCAGCGCCATCAACCCGGCCGTGATCGGGATCACCGGAATATGCGGGTCGCGCAGCTTCCAGCTGAGAATCCAGGCCATCAGGATAGCATAGGCGGGCTTCAGGAATTCCGAAGGCTGCAGCGATCCGACGCCAAGGTTCACCCAGCGCCGCGCGCCCTTCACCGTGTGGCCCAGACCCGGAACGAGGACGAGGAACAGCCCGACCAGCATGGCCGCGCCCAGCACGATGCCGACGCGCCGCGCCCATTCCTTCGACATGAAGGATGCGCCCAGCATGATCAGGATGCCGGCGAACTGCACACGCAGTTGCAGCCAGAAGAAGTGCAGGTCGGACAGCTTGACGTTCGCCGTCGAAAGCTTGCGCGCGCTGGCCGGCGATGACGCGGCAACGGCGGCCGCGCCGATGGCCATCAGGGCAAGGACGATGACGAGCGCGACGCGATCGATTTCGCGCCACCAGATGGCAATGTCCTGCCATTTGCTGCGGCGGCGGTTGCCTGTTCCCGACGCCATGCCGGAACGCGGAACGAAGGGCGGATTGCTCGCCATCAGCAGCTTTCCCCTTCCAGCAGCGCACCTACGATCTGGCGGAACGCGTCGCCCCGCGCCTCATAGTCGCGGAACTGGTCGAAGCTGGCGCAGGCAGGCGACAGCAGCACCACGTCGCCGGGCTTTGCCGCTTCCATCGCCTGGCGGATCGCCTCGCACATCATCTCGCTGCGCTGCACCGGCATATAGGGTTCGAGCAGGTTCGCGAACTTCGGCCCCGCCTCGCCAATCGTATAGGCCGAGGCCACGTTATCGAACCAGGGCGCGCACTCGTCGAGATCGTCACCCTTAGGCAGGCCGCCCAGAATCCAGTGGACGCGGCGATCGGGACGCGGCGGAAAAGCGGCAAGAGCCGGAGCCGTGCTGGCCGGGTTCGTCGCCTTGCTGTCGTTGATGAACAGCACCCCGCCCGCTTCCGCGACGCGTTCCATACGGTGCGGCAGGCCCTTGAACGTCGCCATCGCCGGCCGCCACTGGCCTTCGGTCAGGCCCAGCGCCTCGACAATTTCCACCGCGACGGCGGCGTTCTGCAAATTGTGCGGGCCTTGCAGTGTCGGCCAATCGGGCTGCATCGCAGCGATCCGCGAACCATCGGCATAGTGGACAAGACCGGGCGCGCGGCGCCCCTGCTCACGCGTGGCGATGGCCAGCGTTTCGGCATCGCCGGTGCCAAAAACCGCGCGCTGATCCACGTGCTGCATCGCCGGAAGGCGCGCCTTCGACGCGACATAGCCGTCGAAGCCATCGTACCGGTCCAGATGGTCGGGCGTGATGTTGAGCAGGGCCGTCACTTCGCAGGCGAGGCTGAAGGTCAGGTCGATCTGGTAGGACGACAGTTCAAGCACATAGACACCGCCAGCCGGGAGCGGGTCCTGCCCGAGGATCGGCAAGCCGATATTGCCGCCCATGCGCACCGGCAGCGCCGCGTTCTTCAGCAGATGGTGAACCAGCGCCGTGGTGGTCGATTTGCCGTTCGTTCCGGTAATGGCAACCACCCGGTGAGCCGGAAGATCGCCACGGGCGAGCGCAAACAGTTCGATATCGCCGATCACCGGGACGCCAACCGCCGCCGCCTCGGCGGCAATCGGATGGTTGTTCAGCGGAACGCCCGGCGATACGATGACGCCATCGAAGCCGGCCAGATCCGCACCGACGGGATCGCGCAGTTCCACCTTGTCGGCAAATTCAGCGACGATGGCCTGGCGCGGTTCGTCCCGGCTGTCCCAGGCCATGACATGCGCCCCGCTGTTCACCAGCGTACGCACGACCGCCAGCCCGGACCGGGCAAGGCCAAGCACGGCGTAACGCTTTCCGGCGAAGGCGGGGGAAACGATCATCGGACCTTCAGGGTCGCAAGACCGATAAGGGCAAGGATTATCGACACGATCCAGAAGCGGATGACCACCGTTTCCTCTTTCCAGCCCTTCTGTTCGAAGTGGTGGTGGATCGGTGCCATCTTGAACACGCGGCGGCCGGTGCGCTTGAACCAGAACACCTGGATGATCACCGACAGGGCTTCCATGACGAACAGCCCGCCGACGATGCCGAGCACGATTTCGTGGTGTGCGGACACCGCGATGGCCCCCAGTGCGCCGCCCAGGGCAAGGCTGCCGGTATCGCCCATGAACACGGCTGCGGGCGGTGCGTTGAACCACAGGAAGGCCAGCCCTGCCCCCATGATCCCGGCGCACAGGATGGCCAGTTCACCAGCCCGCGGAACATGCGGGATGCCAAGGTAGGTCGCATAGTCGACACGGCCGGCAAGGTAGGCGATGATCGCGAAGGTGCCGGCGGCAATGATGACCGGCATGGTCGCCAGACCGTCCAGCCCGTCCGTCAGATTCACGGCATTGCCCGCGCCCACCATCACCACGGCCGCAAAGACGTAATAGAGCGGGCCGAGCGGGATATAGCGGTTGCTGAGGAAGGGAATGTAGAGGTTCGTGCTGATCTGGCTGACGATGATCCAGGCGGCAATGCCCGCAACGACGAATTCCAGCGCCAGACGCAGCTTGCTGGAAAGGCCGGCGGTCGAACGCTTCTTCACCTTGTCATAATCGTCCATGAAGCCGATCGCGCCGAAACCGATCGTCACGGCAAGGCAGGCCCAGACGAAGGGGTTGGTCAGGTCCATCCACAGCAGCAGGGACAGCACGAGCGAAATCAGGATCATCAGGCCGCCCATCGTGGGCGTCCCGCGCTTGGCGAGGTGCGTCTGGGGGCCGTCGGTGCGGATCGGCTGACCTTTACCCTGGCGGACGCGCAGCATGTTGATGAAGCGCGGGCCGATGATCAGGCCGATGATCAGCGCGGTCATCAGTGCCGCGCCGGCGCGGAACGACTGATAGCGGATCAGGTTCATGACCCCCGGGAAATGCAGCCATTCGGCAATGAAATACAGCATTCCGCGGCGATCCTATTCCTTCCGTTCGACGAGTGCGGCAACCACGGCCCCCAACCCCACCGAATTCGACCCTTTCACAAGCACGGCATCGCCCTGCTTCAATCCAAATTGCGCGAGCGCTTCCAACGCTTCCGCAGGTGTTCGGCAATGGGCGAAGGGTGGGGCAATGCCAAGCGTGGAACCCGCAGATTTCCCCAGTTCGTCGGCAAGAGCGCCCATCTCGTCGCCGACCAGGATCAGGTAATCGACTCCGGCTTCGGCAATCGGTTCGTTCAATGCTGCGTGGAACTTCGGACCGAAGTCTCCCAGTTCCTTCATCGCGCCCAGAACGGCAACCCGGCGGGTCGCCGCCGTGGCGCCCAGTTGCGCCAGAGTCGCCCGCATCGAGGCCGGGTTCGCGTTATAGCTTTCGTCGATCAGCAGCGCCGTTCCGCCGTCAACGTTGATGCTGTGGCGCGCGCCGCGGCCCTTGAGCCCTTCCATCTCTGCAAGCGCCAGCCCTGCCGCGCCCAGATCGCCGCCAGCGGCGCGCACAGCGGCAATGACGCCGAGCGAATTGGCAATCCAGTGATCGCCGGGCGCAGCGACGGTATAGCACAGCCGGCGATCGCCAAGATCGGCGGTAACCAGCGAGCCGCCGCCCGGTGCCTTCACCGCATCGAGCAGGCGCACGTTGGCATGGGCCGCCGTGCCAAAGGACACAACCTTTGCCCCCTGCCGTTCCGCAGCAGCGCGCAGGCGCCAATAGTGCGGGCTGTCGGCCGGAATCACCGCCGTTCCGCCGGGCTCAAGCCCGAGGAAGATTTCCGCCTTGGCATCGGCAATCGCCTCTTCGCTGCCAAGGTTTTCGATATGCGCCGGGGCAATCGTGGTGATAACCGCGACGTGCGGGCAGACCTGGGTGGCCAATGCGGAAATTTCGCCCGCGTGGTTCATGCCAATTTCGAAAACGCCGAACTCCGCCCGTTCCGGCAGCCGCGCGAGGCTGAGGGGCACGCCAACGTGGTTGTTGTAGCTTTTGACCGAGCGGTGTGCCTGCCCGTTCGATCCGCGATCGAGCGCGGCGAAGATGGCTTCCTTGACGCCCGTCTTGCCGACCGAACCGGTAACCCCGACAATCCGTGCATGGCTGCGTGTCCGGGCCGCCTTGGCCAGTTGCTGGAGCGCGACGAATGTGTCCTTGACCAGAATGTGCGGCCCGCGCACCGGACGGTCGACGATGGCGGCGGCAGCCCCCTTTTCAAAGGCGGCTTCGACAAACCGATGGCCGTCCATCGCCTCGCCCTTCAGCGCGAAGAACAGGTCGCCGGGGATCACGTCGCGGCTGTCGATTTCGACGCCGGACACCTGAAAGTGGGCGCTGGCCGTGCCGGCCGTGGCGCGCACGATCGCCTCGGACGTCCACAGCGCCAGACCGGCATCGTCGATGGCCTCGATCGGCCAGTCGATAAGGGCGGCAATATTCATTGTCCCGCGCACTCCCTCGCCACGGTTACATCGTCGAACGGCAAGACGCGCGTGGCTTCGCCGCGTCCGATGATCTGTCCCTGTTCGTGCCCCTTGCCGGCGACGAGGACGATGTCGTCCTTGCCGGCCTCGGCAACGGCGGCGGCAATCGCGGCACGACGATCGCCGATTTCGCGCAGACCATCGGCTCCGGCGATGATCTGGCGGCGGATTTCGGCGGCGTCCTCGCCGCGCGGATTGTCGTCCGTGACAATGGCGATATCGGCCTGCTCGGCGGCAATGCGGCCCATTTCCGGGCGCTTGCCCGTGTCGCGGTCCCCGCCGCAGCCGAACACGACGATCAGACGGCCCGAGACATGCGGGCGCAGCGCGGCAATCGCGGCCTCCAGCGCATCGGGCGTGTGCGCATAGTCGATATAGACCGGCGCGCCGCCGCGGGTGATCGCCGCACGCTCAAGCCGTCCGCGCACCGGCTGAAGCCGCGCCAGCGCGTCAAAAACGCGCGCCGCATCCTCGCCGGTGGCAATCGCCAGCCCCGCCGAAACAAGCGCATTGGCGGCCTGATAGGCACCGATCAGCGGCAGGTTGACCTTGCGGGCATGCCCTTCATATTCGATCTCGAGCGCCTGGCCGAGCTGGCCGGGGACGCGGGCGAGAAGGCGGATAGCCTCCCCCTTCTCGCCCACCGAGAACAGGCGCAAGCCCCGTACAAGCGCCTGTTCGCTCGCCCGGGCAGACCACTCGCCATCGTCCGCCCAGACAACTGCCGTGCCGCCCTCTTCCACCACCTCGGAAAACAGCCGCATCTTGGCGGCGAAATAGTCTTCCATGTCCTTGTGGTAATCGAGGTGATCGCGGCTCAGATTGGTGAAAGCGCCGGCCTTTACGCGCAGCCCTTCGTTGCGAAACTGCGACAGGCCGTGGCTCGATGCCTCATAGGCGACGTGGGTGATGCCTTCACGCGAGAGGCCGGTCATGTTCGACAGGAAGGTGACGATATCGGGCGTTGTCAGCCCGGTCGAAACGCTTTCGTCGCTGGTGGTGACGCCCAGCGTTCCGATAGAGGCGGCGCGATGGCCGGCCATGCGCCAGATCTGGCGCGTCATCTCCACCGTCGACGTCTTGCCGTTGGTGCCTGTCACGGCAACGACCGTTTCCGGCACCGGGGTGAAGAACCGGGCGGCAAGCCGGGCAAAGGTCTGGCGCGGATTGGACGAGGCAATGTGGATCGCGCCTTCAACCCGCGCTTCGGGCCGCGCGACGATGGCAATGGCGCCGGCCTGAATGGCAGCGGGGATGAAATCCTCGCCATTGACGGTGGCGCCCTGAAACGCGCCGAAGACGCAGCCCTGGGCAACCTTGCGGTTATCGATGGCAAAGCCGGTGACGGTAAGGTCCTCGCCGCCCGCCAGGCTCAGTCCTGCGGCCTTGGCGAGCGCGCCCAGCTTCATTCGCCCTCTCCGCTTGCGACGAGCGGTGCGAGATCGGTCAGGTCGATGTCGCGCGTGTCATCAGGCATCACGCCCAGCAGCGGCCCGATGCGGGGGACCAGCTTGCCGACCACGGGCGCGGCCGTATAGCCAGCCGTGCGCTGGCCCGATGTGGCTGCGGTTGCCTTGGGCTCGACCATGGTAGTCACGACGACATAGCGCGGGCGATCCATCGGGAAGGCGGCCGCAAAGGTCGAGACCACGCGGTCCTTGTGGTAGCCGAATTCGTCCGCCACTTCGGCGGTGCCCGTCTTGCCGCCGACGCGGTAACCCACGGCGTTGGCCGAACGGCCGGTGCCGATCGACACGATGAGCCGCAGCAGCTGGCGCATGCGTGCGCTGGTCGAAGCCTTGAACACGCGGCGGCCTTCCGGCGCCTTTCCGGGCTCCAGCTTCATCAGGGTCGAAGGGCGCCAGATGCCGCCGTTGACCATTGCCGCATAGGCCGAAGCGACGTGCAGCGGGGTCAGCGAAATACCGTGACCAAAGGCAACGCGCGTCGTCGTGATGTTCGACCAGTCTCGCGGCAGTTGCGGATTGCGGCGGCCCGGAAGCTCAAGATAGGGTTTCTCGAAGAAGCCGAGCGCCTTCAGGTTGCCGCTGACCTTCTGCGGGCCGAGCGCCTCGCCAATCTGGCCCAGCACGATGTTCGACGAATGGATCAGCGCCTCCGGCACGGTCAGCGACGCGCCATAGCTCTTGTGATCGTGCACCATGGCGCCGGCGATCATCATTTCGCTGCCGGCCGGCCAGCGGTGCGCCATGTCGGTGATGAGGCCATCGTCGATGGCGGCGGCAACGGTCAGCGGCTTGAACACCGAACCCAGTTCGTAATTCTGGCCGGTCATGACGTTGTGCATCAGTTCCTGGCCGTTTTCGCCCACTACCATCGGCCGGTTAGGATCGAACGATGGCGCGGAAGCAAAGGCAAGCACTTCGCCCGTATCGACATCGAGCACGATGCCGCCGCCGCCCTTGGCGTTGCTGGCGGCAATGGCCTTGGCCAGTTCGTCTTCCAGCGCGCCCTGGACGCGCGCGTCAATCGACAGCGCAACCGGCTGGCCGCGCGTCGCCGGGTCTTTCAGCCGGGCATCGAGCACCTGCTCCATCCCGATGACACCTTCGCCATCGCGGTCGACGTAGCCGAGCACGAAGGCCGCCATGGTTCCCTGCGGGTAGAAGCGCTCTTCCTCCTTGGGGAACTGCAGCGCCGCTTCACCCAGCGCCTGCACCCGGTCCGCCTCTTCCGGCAGGACGCGGTGGCGCAGATAGCCGGACTTGCCCGAAGACAGCGTCGCGACCAGCTGATCGTAATTCGCGTCCGGGAAGATCTGCATCAGTTCGCGCGCCACTTCCTGCGCGGATTTCACGAGGGCCGGGCCATCGTCCATCGGGCGGGCATCGTACCACAGGGCGAACGTCGGCAGGGCGCGCGCCAGCGGCACGCCGTTGCGGTCGATCAGTTCGGCCCGCGGCGGGCGCAGGCGCTCGGCCAGGCTCTGGTCCTCGGGCGCGTCACCATCGATACCAAGATAGGCCAGACGGACCGTTGCGGCGCTTGCCAGCAGGCCAAACCCGGCCGCGACAACCAGCAGACGCCACTTTGCGACGTGCAGCATGCGCTGGCGCACATTGACCAGTTGCATCCGTCCCGAGCTGGTTCTGGTCGAGACGGCGATCGCGGTCATTCGCGGGATGCTCCCTTGGACTTGGTTACGCTGCCCACCTGCGACAGGCGGGTGCTGAGATTGGTCGCCGTGGCGGCAATCCGCTTTTCACGCACCGGCTTGGCCTCGGACGCTTCGGCCTTGCCCGACAGCGGGTTCATCAGGGCGGGGAAGCCATCGTCCTTGTCTTTGCTGAGGTCCGCCGAAGCCACCATGATCGGTGCCGGAGCATCCGCCGCGCGCGGCTTGCCAAGCGCGGCAAGTTCGCGCTCGTTCTCCAGGTACTGGGCCGGGGTCGGTGCCTTGAAGCCGAATTCGAAATCGTTGAGCGCGGTCAGCTTGCGCTGGCTGGCGCGGGTTTCGAATTCGGTCTTCAGCAGTTCCTTCTGCTGCTGCACCGAAACCAGCTTGCGTTCGATAAGGCGCACTTCGCTTTTCACCGCGTTGACGCGGAACGTAAGCGCAGTGAGCAAGGCGAAGCACACGGTCAGGATTGCGGCCCAACCGATCTTTTGCATGCGGGAACGCGTTACGATCATGCGGCCCTCCTTTCGGGACGGGGCGGAGCAGCCGTGCGCAGGGCGCTGCGCAGGGTTGCCGAACGGGCACGGGGATTGCGGGTGACTTCCGCCTCTGACGGGCGGATAGCCTTTGCGACCTTTTCGAAGGTTGGCTCGGGTCCTTGATTGACTACCGGGAGGTGGCGCGAGGTGGACGGCTGCGAACCGCTGGCTGCGCGCAGGAACTGCTTCACCACGCGGTCTTCCAGACTGTGGAAGCTGACGACGGCCAGCCGTCCACCTTCACCCAGCAGGGTTTCTGCGGCTGCCAGACCGGCTTCCAGTTCGTCCAGTTCGGCGTTCACGTGAATGCGGATCGCCTGAAACGAGCGCGTCGCCGGATCCTTTGGCGCCGGCCCCTTGTTCGAATGGGGGCGATAGCCCAGCGCCTTGCGGATCACCTGGGCAAGCTGGCCGGTGGTTTCCAGCGGACGCGCAGCCACGATGGCGCGGGCAACACGGCGCGACTGGCGCTCTTCACCCAGGGTGTAGAGCACGTCGGCAATCGCGCCTTCCGCCGCTTCGTTGAGGAAGTCGGCCGCGCTGGGGCCAGACTGCGACATGCGCATGTCCAGCGGGCCATCGGACGAAAAGGCAAAACCGCGCTGCGCCTGGTCGAGCTGCATCGAGGACACGCCAATGTCCATCACCACGCCGTCGACGCGGGCAATTCCCGCCTCGGCCAACGAGGCCAGCATTTCCGAGAACCGGCGCGGGTGCAGGACAAGACGGGGCGCGGCGCCCTGGCATTCGGGCCAGAGGCGGCCCGCCGCAATCGCATCGGGATCGCGATCGAAGGCATGCACCGTCGCGCCGGCATCGAGCAGGCGGCGGGTATATCCGCCCGCGCCGAACGTCGCATCGACGATAAGCGATCCGGGCGCCGGGCGCAGCGCTTCGATCACTTCGTCAAGCAGGACGGGAATGTGCGGGGCGTCGCTCATTTCCCACCTCGCCCGGATTTGACGTTTTCGGCCGCGCCTTCGTAACCGATGCGCACGTGATCCCATTCGGGACCAAGCTCCGCGATCACCTCGGGGCTGAGGATCAGGAATTCCGGACCAGCGGGATGGATGTAGATCCGGTCGGTGATGCGCGCATATTTCAGCAGGTTGTTGGGCAGGACGAAACGGCCGGAATCGTCGAACGGGGCAGTATAGCCCGGCATCAGCTGGCTCCAGCGCAGCTGGCGATTGAAGGCCTTTCCGGCCGCCTTGGCGTCTTCAGCCTCTTCGCGGATCTGTTCCTTGAAGCCAAGTTCGCGCGAAAAGCCGAAACCGACGAGACCCGGGATGTCGCTCATCAGGGACAGGCAAAGAACGCGCTGATCGTCGCTCGAGCGGCGGACCTGCTTGCGGTAATCGGGAGGCAGTACGAAGCGGCCGGTTTCGCTTTTCAGCGTAACCTCCTGCCCCCGGTACATGATCTCCGTCGTTTCCACGTTGCGCAGCCCGCCCCAGCCGTAACCGATCGCAGGACAAAACCTTCTCGCCCCGGCCCCGCACCCTCGCGGCCGGCTGATCCCCAGACGGGGAATCGGCAAATGGAATCATCCCGATCGGACAGGAGTCTTAACGCGGTTTGCGCGGGGTGGAAAGGGGTGAACCCGGTTTTTCCGGGAAATTCTCGGTAAAGTCTTGTTTTTATTGGATTGAGCGCACTCCACGAACAGCCCAACGCGGCACGCCAAACACCTCTAAGCTATTGAATTTACACGCACACGTATCGGCACGCGGCGTCGCCTCCGGGTTTACCCCGGTTTTCCCCGATAGCCCTGTCACGGCAGGTTATCCACAAGTTGCAGCAGGCCGTTAAGCGCAGAAACCCGCGGGCCTTGCGCCGAATCCGCCGGCTCTTCGAACAGGTCGGCATCGGCAACGATCACCGCCCGCCCCTTGCCGATGCGGCATGCGGCGACGAGCCGCTCGCCAGAAGACCGGCACCCCTTGCCCGATACGCGCAAGGTGCCGGGCAACTTCACCGGCACGGCAATGCCATCCACCACGACGGTCCTTTCATCGCCGCTCTGCGCCTCATCGTACTCGAGCTCTAGGCCCCAATGCGCCAGCAGCGGATCGACCATGACGATGGCTTGCGGGCGGCGCTTGTCACCTAGCGGGAAGCTGGAATGGACGTCGAGCATGGGATCGGCGAACAGAAGCAGGCGCCCGCCTTTCCGCACCCAGCGATCGAGCGCGGCGAATTCGTCCGGGCTCAGCGCCCGCGGCTGGATCAGCACGGCAAGCCCGACACCGCCCAGGGTATCGGCCGCCATGCGGTCCAGCGGAACAAGCTTGCCGCGCGCTTCCAGCGCGGCCTTGGCCCAGTGCGGCGGAGGCTGCGGGCCTTGCAGCATGGCCCCGATGTCGGCCTGTTCCGGCCAGACGATGGGCAGGCTGGTCATCAATCCGGTTGCGGGTCGTTCAGAGCCTGCCGCCGCGCAGTCCGGCAGCGTCAGGCACAGCGCGCCAAGCGCGAGCGCGACAGTCCGCCCGATCAGTTGCCCTGCGCCTCAGCGCCCTTTGCCGCGGTCTGGCTGGTTTCGGGTGACGGCACCGCGCCGATGTCGGCCAGCGGATCGCTGTTGGCCTTGGCGGGCGCTTCAACCTGCGCGGAAGAGCCGGTGACGCCAGCTTCGGCCTGCTTGGCGCGGTCCATGATGATGTTGGCAAGCCCGACCAGCAGCAGCATGGTCGCAAGGCCAAAGATGCCGATTTGCAGGCGATGCACGGCCTGCGCGCGAAGCTCTCGCGCGTTTGGCAGCTGGAAATGCTGCGGCCCGGGACCCTTCGGGCTATCGTTCGGCCTTGTTGCCATTACACGCCGTTTACAACTTCACGCGGCGGGACGCAACCATGGGAACACGGGAAGCCCTTTAGCGGCGAGCCATTCGGCGTTGTACAGCGATGACAGATAGCGGAAGCCCGTATCGCACAGGATGGTCGCAACGCGCGGCTGTTCGCGCCCTTCGGCCACGAGCTGGCGGCCAAGCGCCACCGCGCCCGCCACGTTGATGCCGCTGGACAGGCCGAGGCACAGCCCTTCCTCGCTCAGCAGGCGGGAGACCCAGTCGATCCCTTCCTCATCGGAAATGCGAAACTGGGTGTCGATCGGCGCGCCTTCCAGGTTGGCGGTGATCCGCCCCTGCCCGATGCCTTCGGCCACCGAATTGCCCTCGGCCTTCAGTTCGCCGTGGGCGTAATAGTTGTAGAGCGCCGCGCCGTGCGGATCGGTCAGTGCGATGCGGACGTTCTCATCGAAGCCCTTGAGGCCGAGGCCAACCCCGGCAATCGTGCCGCCGGTTCCCGCCGCACAAGTGAAGCCGTCCAGCCGGCCGCCCATCTGCTCCCAGATTTCCGGCGCCGTGCTTTCAATGTGCGCCTTGCGGTTGGCGACATTGTCGAACTGATTGGCCCAGACCGCGCCTTCGGTTTCTTCGGCAAGCCGGCGCGAGGTGTGGACGAAGTGGCCCGGATTGGAAAACGGCGCGGCCGGCACCAGAACCAGCTCGGCCCCAAGCGCGCGCAGCGTGTCCATCTTTTCGCGGCTCTGCGTTTCGGGCATGACGATGATCGTCTTGTAGCCCAGCGCGTTGGCAACCAGCGCCAGGCCGATGCCGGTATTGCCCGCCGTGCCTTCCACGATCGTGCCGCCGGGCTTCAGCAGCCCGCGGCTTTCCGCATCGCGCACGATCCACAGCGCGGCCCGGTCTTTCACCGAAGCGCCGGGATTGGCGAATTCGCACTTGCCCCAGATTTCGCAGCCCGCAGCCGCGCTCGGTCCTTTCAGCAGGACTAGCGGCGTCTTGCCGATCAGATCGAGCGTGGTGCTGGCAGTAAAACCGGTCATGCCGCAAGAGCTAGGGCCTGATGGCCCCGCCCGCAAGATGCTCAGTCTTCTTCGGCGATGGTCACGCGCAGGCCGTCCAGCGCGTCGGTCATCTTGACCTGGCACGACAGGCGCGAACCTTCGACGCGGTGATCCGAGCTGTCGAGCAGGTCGTTTTCGTCCGCGCTCATCGCCGGGATCTTGTCGGCGAAGGCCGGGTCGATGACCACGTGGCAGGTCGCGCACGAGCAGCAACCGCCGCACAGCGCCAGCAGTTCGTCAAAACCGTTGTCGCGGATGGCTTCCATCACGGTGTAGCCGTTCTTCACTTCGACTTCGGTTTCCGCGCCTTCGCGATTGACGATAACAAGCTTGGCCATTCGACTATCCTTCGTTTCACGCAAGCCCGGTTGCGGGCTTTGGCCGCGCTGCTAATGAATGGCCCGCAGTTTGGCAAGATCGCAGCGGGCGGCAAGTTATGATATACGGTGGATCATGGGATTGAGCGCAGAGGCGATCCGCGAGGGGCTCGATCACCTCGCCGGAATCGAGCCGGGAATGGCGCGTGCGCTGACCATCGCCGGCTATCCCGAACCGCGCATCCGCCCGCGCGGCTATGCCACCCTGCTGCGCACCATCGTCGGCCAGCAGGTCAGCGTCGCCGCCGCCGCCTCGATGTGGCGCAAGCTGGAAGCGCACCTGGGCGAGGACGTGTCGCCCGAAAAGCTGCTTTCGAGCGACTTTGACGAACTGCGCGCCTGCGGCCTTTCGCGCCAGAAACAAGGCTATGCCCGGTCTCTGTGCGAAATGGTCGTCTCCGGCGACCTGACCTTCGACGCGCTACCCGAAGACGACGAGGACGCCATCGAACTCCTCACCCGCATCAAGGGCATCGGCCGCTGGAGCGCGGAGATTTACCTGCTGTTTGCCGAAGGCCGCCCGGATGTGTGGCCGGCGGGCGATCTGGCCGTGCAGGCGGGGCTGCACAAGCTGCTGGGGCTGGAGGAACGCCCGTCTGAAAAACTGACCCGCGAACTGGCAGCGGGCTGGAGCCCGCACCGGGGGGCTGCGGCGATTTTTACGTGGCATTGCTATAACAACGCGGCGTTGTAGTTCCTAGGCCACTTCAAATCCGCTTCTAAGCTAAACCGCACAACGCACTGGCATTGCCATTACAACCCAGCGCTCCGCCACCCAGCTTCGTCATCCCTTCGCAGGCCGGGATCCAGTCCCAATCAAAAGGTCGTCGCTTTGCGACGTCGTTCTTGTCTGCGCTGGGTCCCGGCTTTCGCCGGGATGACGGAGGGCAGTCAGTCGCACTGCGCTGATACGCCCCGTCATAGCCCCGTTATTATCCTGTATTTACAGGGTGATGAACACAAGTCCTGTCCTACACCCTCCCCCGCATGGCATGATCCGCACCGCCTCCACCCAGAGGCGCGCTCTTTCCCATCGTCGTCCCTGCACTCGTCCCCGAGGATCCGGGCCTGCGCTCTGGAGAAGCCTTGGCCGGCAAGTTGATTCAGCCTCTGCGCATGTGTTTCATCAACTTGCAGCCCCGGCCCTGCCGTAACGGAATCGACAGGCTGCCGAAAATCGGCTTAGTCTTCCCGCCAAACGGGAGAATTGCGCATGGACAGGAAGGCCATTTTCATCACCGGCGGCGGATCGGGCATTGGCCGGGCTGTGG
This sequence comes from Novosphingobium sp., assembly GCA_046063225.1. Classification (GTDB taxonomy): domain Bacteria; phylum Pseudomonadota; class Alphaproteobacteria; order Sphingomonadales; family Sphingomonadaceae; genus Novosphingobium. The sequence continues at coordinate 21,375 of JBJTLW010000132.1, forward strand.
CCATCTGGTTTGCGGCGCGCGGCTGGTTCGTCGGGGTTGCCGACATTTCGGAAAGCGGCATGGCGGAAACGGAAAAGCTGCTTCCGCCCGGTTCCTGTTCCACCCACAAGCTCGACGTGCGCGATCGCGAGGGGTGGGACGCATCGCTCGCCGCCTTTGCCAAGGCCAGCGGCGGGCGGATCGACGTGCTGTTCAACAACGCCGGGATCGGCACCGGCGGCATGCTGGAAGAGCTGGAAAAGGACGAGATCGACGCTCTGATCGGCATCAACGTGACCGGCGTCGTCTATGGCGCGCAGGCGGCCTATCCTTACCTCAAGGCCGCCGCCCCCGGTTCCTCGCTGGTCAACACGGCGAGTGCGGCCGGGCTTTACGGCACGGGCGGCTTGGCGCTCTATTCCGCCACCAAGTTCGCTGTGCGCGGCCTGACCGAGGCGCTGGACGTCGAATGGCGCGATGACAGGATCCACGTCTGCTCGCTGATGCCGAGCTTCATCGACACCGGCATCCTCGTCGGCCCGGCCAACAAGAAGAGCAACGTGTCCAAGCGGGAAAGCGTGGTGCGCGCCGGGCTGGAATTCACCCCCGTCGAGGTGGCGGCGGAGACCGTGTGGAATGCGGTTAACGGCGGCACCAAGGTGCACAACCTCGTCGGCAAGACGGCGAAGTCGATGGCCTTTGCCGCCAAGTGGATGCCGGGCAAACTGCGCGCCCGGTCCCGCAACCTGATGAAGCAGCGCGCAGCGATGAAGTAGGCGTTTGCCGTCAAAGCGGGTTTCCTGTGCGACCGGCCGAATGCGGACGTCCATTGGTGGACTTTCCCGAGCCTCCCCTGCAGCGTAACCTGCGGCAAAACGGGAGAAATCGCTTGGGCAAGCACCGTATATCGATCCTGGGCCTGATGGCGGGCGTGGCGCTATGTGCCAACGGCGCCGCGGCCGAGGATATCGTGGTCAAGGGCAAGGCGCTAACCAAGGAGGAAGCGCACGAGCAGGCCAAGTCCTATGTCCAGAACATCGGCATTGTCACCACCGTCAAGCCGGCCGCGCGCTGGATGGATCCGATCTGCCCCAAAGCGCTGGGCATCGTTGACGACAAGGCCGCGCTGGTCACCGCACGCATCCGCCAGATCGCAGGGATGATTGGCGCGCGGGTGGCCAAGCCCAACTGCACGGCGAATATTATCGTCACCTTCGCCGAAGACAGCGGTGCGCTCGTTCGGCGGATCAACGCGCTGGATCCTCGCCAGTTTTCCGAAGTGCCGATGAACCAGCGGGACAATCTGCTGCACGGAGCGATGCCCATCCGCTGGTGGTATTCCTCGCACATTCGCGCAGCCGACAACATGCCGGGGGTTGGCGCGCCGCTGCCGTGGATGAACATTTCCAATGAAGGCGGCGGGGGCGGCACCGAATCCACCTCTGGCGCGTCGTCGAACGTCACTGGCACCATGACCAACGGCTATCGCACCAGCATCATCGCCACCATGACCAAGCGATCGATCGAAATTGCCGACGTGGTGGTCGATGTGAAGCTGGCTCAGGGCAAGAACTTCGACGCGGTCATCGACTACGTCGCCATGGTATCGCTGGCGGAAATCTGGCCCCAGGGTCAGGTGCCGGGGGATTCGATCCTGTCGCTTTTTGCTGGTGATCCCGCGCCGCGAGAGTTGAGCGCACAGGACGAGGCTCTGCTGAAGACGCTTTATCGGATGCCACTTGACCGCGAGGGGCGGTATCATCGCGGCAGGCTGGTCAAGGATCTGACCAGCCACCTGGCGACGAAGCGCTGACGCTTTCCGCGCTCGGGCGATAATCGTCCCGCGGGGCTTTGCGATGGCCCTTGCGGCATGCAAGCTGCCTTCCACCGCTAACGGCTGGAGAGGACCTGCCCATGCCCCGCCCCAAAGCAACCGGCGCGCGCTTGCTTGCCCCCCTTGCCTTTCTCGCCGCCGGTGCGGCAGCCATGCTCCCGCTTGTTGCCAAGGCCGAACCGGCGCCGACCCTGAAAACTTCCGCCGTTCCCGGCTGGAGCGACCTTATCGGCAAGCTATCCGACCTGCCTGACCGCATGCTCGCGCGGCTTCCCGAAGCCATGCAGCGCGATCCGCAAGTACAGCAGGAAGTGGCCAGGCTGGCTCTGGAATCGCTGACGTCGCAGGGGCTTGAAGCGATTGGCGGTGACCCTGACGCGCCGGAATTTCTCCCTGCCATCAATTATCTGTTCAATGTCGGTCAGCCGAACGCGGACACCATTTACCGCACCGCGCGCGTGACCGGCAGCGGTTCATACCGTCTCCGCGGCAAGGCGGGCGGGCTGAATCAGGCGATCATCAGCCAGGTTGTGCCGCGCAATGCGGAAACCGGTAGCGGGCGCACGCACATCGACCTGTCCAAGCTCAAGCTGGACAGGCAGGGCCGCTTCGATGTTCTGCTCAGTCCGGAAAAGCCAAAGGGCTATCGCGGCGAATGGTGGGAATTGCGCCCGCAGGCCAGCCGCCTGATGATCCGCATGGTCAGTTCGGACTGGGCGCGTGAGGCGGCACCGACGCTGTCAATCGAACGCCTCGACAAGCCGGTCGCACGCCCGCGCCGCACCGCCGCCGATCTGGAAGCGCGGCTGAAGGCGCTAGCCAGCCAGGTGGACATGATGGCGCTGCTTTTCGTCGATCACGTGGAAAGGCTGCGCGCCGAAGGCTACGTCAACAAATTGAAAGTGTTCGACATCACCAGCGCTGGCGGTCTGGCCGGGCAGTTCTATTACGAGGGCGCCTATGATCTCGCCGATGACGAAGCGCTGATTGTCGAAAGCGAGTTGCCAAAGACCTGCCGCTATCGCTCGCTGATCCTGACGAACGATCTCTATGAGACCACCGACTGGTACAACAACCACTCCAGCCTCAACAAGGCGCAGGCCGCTCCCGACAAGGACGGCAAGCTGCGCATCGTCATCGCCAACCGCGATCCTGGTGTGCCCAACTGGCTCGACACGGCCGGCTACGCCAAGGGTCTGGTCCAGGGGCGCTGGATGGACTGTTCAAGCCATCCGGTGCCGGTGGTGAAGAAGGTCAAGCTGTCAGACCTTCGCCAGCATCTGCCCGCAGACACCGGCACCGTGACGCCCGAGCAACGGCAGGCGATCATTCGCGAACGCCGTGCCGCTCACGCCGAGCGCCCGATCTGGTAAGGCTTTCGGTTACTTCCCGCCGGCCCTCAGCCGCGCCAGCTGCGCCTTGCCCACGGGAGAGAGGTAGCGGCTGATCGCGGCGAACGGCACGTGCGCATCGTCGGTGCACGCCATGATGACATGCGGCAGGCTGGGCGTGAACACAAAGCCGGTCGGGCTGACGGCCACGCCCCAGAACTCCTGATCATCCACCGCGCCTTTGCATTCGGATTCATCGGTCTTGAAATAGCGCACAACGACAGCCCGCAAGGCCGGGGTAAGTTCCTGAACCGACGAGATATAGGTGCCGTTCCCCGGTGAGATCCCGGCCTTGGTGAACCACTGGGCAAGATCGACGCGCTTGCCGCTCTGCCTGTCCCACAGCTCGCGGGTGTAGCCATAGCTTGGATGCGCCCCGCCGCAGAAGCCGCCTTCGGAATCGTAGACGCTGAGGAAAGCCGGGGTGGCCCATTCCGGATCGACTTCGCGCGAATAATCGCCATCGTTCCCGAGCATTCCGATGGCCCCCTGCATGCACGATCCGTAATCGCCGCGGCCACCGGAAATATCCGGCTGCAGTTTCAGGGCGGCGATGATCTTCGGATCGCCAGGCTGGCTCGGCGTATAGGTGAACCCGCGCAGGGACACTTCGCTGAAGCTCGCCGGCACCTCGTAGCGCAGGCTGCTATACGCCAATCCCGGCACCTTGGCCGGATCGGCGATCACCTTCGAAGGTGTCAGGCGCGGCGCGATGAACGTCCGGCTGGCACAGGATTCATCCTGATCGTCCGCCGTGCCGATGCGGCGCAATACCACGGGAAGCGTTTTGCCCCCGCCCTTCCAATCGCCGCGCAGGGTATCATCCGCCGCAATGGCGATGGACCACCGGCCGCTCTCACCGCCGCTTTTGGCGGCGTTTTCCACCCAGGTCCCCTTGTCGGATTCAAGCCCGATCAGCCGTTTGCTGGACAGATAGAAATAGGCGCCGCGTTCAAAGCTGTCGCCAATGCGCCGAAAACAGGCCTGGACAGGAAGGGTGCCGATGGTCCCCTTCCACACGCCCTGCCATTTCGGCGCCGGCGCATCCGCCGCGTGTGCGAGGGGGCCGGCGGCCAGAGTGGCTGCGAGCAAGACCGCACGCGTAAATGCACGTCTCACAGCATGGCCTCGATCGCGCGGGCCATGTCGGCGTCGCGCTGCGACAGGCCATCGGCATCGTGCGTGGTCAGCGTTATCGCCACCCGGTTATAGACGTTGAACCATTCGGGATGGTGGTCCGCCTTTTCCGCGTAAAGCGCCACGCGGGCCATGAAACCAAAGGCCGCACTGAAATCAACGAAGGTGAATTCGCGCTCAATCGCCAACCCATCGGCGCGAAGGCTCCAGCCCGGACATTCGGCCAGCAAGGCATCGCGCTCGGCATCGGACAGGCTGGCAATCGGCATCAAAACGGCACTCCGGATCAGGGGCGGCTGCGTCCGATCAGGAACCAGCCAATGGTCATGGCAGCAACGATGCCAACGCCAAGCAGCGCATGGAACGGATCGTCATAGATGAACGCTACAAGCAGCGCCCCGTTCACGGCAAGCGCCACGATCATGGTCAAGGGATAAAGCGGCATTCGGTAAGGCCGGGGCATATCGGGCGCGGTGCGACGCAGACTGGCAGCGGCGATCAGAACCGTGACGACTATGACCTGATAGATGGTCGTCGAAGTGGAACTCAGGCTGTCATAGGTGCCCGTGGCGATAAACGCAGCCATGACCAGCGCGACGAGCGCCAGCGCCTTGCGCGGGGTGCCGTTGGGCGCAACATCGGCAAGCTGAGCGGGCAGCAATCCCTTGCGTGCCAGAGAAAAGGCCACGCGCGTGCTGCTCATCACCATCAGGCTGGTGATGGCACAAACGGAAAACACGCCGAACAGCGTCAGCGCCTGCCCGGCCGCCGGACCGATCAGCACGGCAATCGCATCCGCCGCGGGCAGGTTCGATGCCGCCATCTGCGCCGGCGTCAAAACGTTGAGCAAGGCAAGATTGAACAGCACATAGAGCACCGTGACCGCCGCCAGCCCGCCGAACAGCGATCGGGGCAACGAGCGTTCCGGCCTTTCCAGTTCCTCGCAATAAACGGCTATGTCCTGCCAGCCGTTATAGGTGCTGACGATGAGCCGCATCGCCATGGCCAGGCCGGCAAGGGTAAGCGGCGCCGCAACCGGCGAAAGCGCAGACGAGCCGGCACTCGGCTGCGGATCGCCGCGATGCATGAACAGGGCGATCATTATGACGATCAGCACCGCGCCTTTCACCGCCGAAAACACGATCTGTATCGTGCCCGTGGCGCGGGTTCCGGACAAGTTGACCAGACAGAACACGGCGAGCGCCGCCAGGGCCGGTATCGCCGGGTCCATCCCGGGCAGAACCCCCAGACGCACAACGAATTCGCCGATCACATAGTTCACCGCTGAAGCCGACGCGATCATCGCGACGAACAGTCCCCAACCGGTCATCGCCCCGCCTGTCTTGCCAAAGGCGCGCTCGGCATAGTCCGACGGCCCGCCGGCCGAGGGCATGGCCGCCCCCATCTCAATATAGGCAAAGGCTCCGGCGGCAGCGAAAAGCCCGCCCAATACCCAGCACACGGTCATCCACAGAGGCGACTGGACGGCCCCGGCAACCATGCCTGGAGTGCGCAGGATGCCCTGCCCCACCATCGATCCGACCACGGCAGCAAGGCCAAAGGCCACGCCAAGCACTCTGAGCAGGTGGCCGGCTTCGCGCATATGCTTCCCCCCCAGGGCAGGCTTCTTGGCAGGGGCAAAGGTTTCGCCTAAGGCGCAGCACTATGCAAGGGGCCAGCCTGGATGCGCGCGATCTCGCCTGCCAACGCGGTGAGCGGCTGCTGTTTGCCGGCCTGTCGTTCTCGCTGTCGGCGGGTCAATCGCTTCAGGTCACCGGCGCCAACGGCATCGGCAAGTCCAGCCTGATCCGCATCCTGGCCGGTCTTTCGCGCCCCTTTGCCGGGACGGTGACGCGCGAGGGTGCCGTGGCGCTGGTCGACGAACGCCCCGCGCTCGACACGCACCTGCCGCTGGGCAAGGCGCTGAACTTCTGGCGCGGGATCGACGGCGCGGTAGACCTGCCGCTCGGCCGGCTGGAGCTGGAAACGTTGCTCGACGTGCCGGTGCGCTATCTTTCCACCGGCCAGAAGAAGCGCGCCGCACTGGCCCGTCTGATCGGGCAGCAAGCGCCCGTCTGGCTGCTGGACGAGCCGCTGAACGGGCTCGACACCGCAGCTGTCGGCATGGTCGAGGCGGTGATTGCCGAGCATTGCGCCAGCGGCGGCGTAGTGCTGGCCGCATCGCACCAGGCCATCGCCCTTCCGGGCGCAAACCGGCTCGAACTGGCGGACTACGTGCGATGAGCGCGCTTTTCGCGATCCTCCGCCGTGATCTGGCATTTCTTCTTCTCGGCGGACGGCGCGGCGGGGCGAGCCTGCCGGTACTGTTCTTCCTCGCGGTCGCCATGCTGTTCCCCTTTGCCGTCGGGCCTGACCCGACATTGCTGGCACGCACCGGCGGCGGGGTGATCTGGGTCGCGGCGCTGCTCGCGGCGATCCTGCCGATTGACCGGCTGGTCGAGCCGGACATCGAAGCGGGCCTGTTCGATCAATGGGCCCTGCGCGGAATTTCGGAAGAAGCGGTGATGGCCGTGCGCATCCTTGCCCACTGGCTGAGCTTCGGCCCACCGCTGATGCTCGCCGCCCTGCCGGCCGCCGCCCTGCTCGGGCTGGACGGGGAGCGGCTGCGGATTGTCGAGATCAGCTTGCTCGCCGGAACGCCGGGACTCGCCGCACTCGGCGTCATGGTCGCCGCGCTCACCGCGGGCTTACGCGGCGGCGCGGCATTGGGCGGATTGCTGGTGATCCCGCTGGCCGTGCCGCTGCTGGTGTTCGGCGCGGGGAGCCTTGCCGTGGGCGGCGAAGGCGGGCTTGCGCTGTGCGGCGCGGCGAGTCTGGTGCTGCTGGCGATTGCGCCATTTGCTGCCGGGGCGGCCGTTAGGAATGGGCGGGGGTAAAGTTCCTCTCCATTTTCACGCAGTGCAAATGGGGAGGTGGCAGACGCGAAGCGGCTGTCGGAGGGGAAATTAGCGGCGTGGATCACCCCTCCACCACTCGCTGCGCGAGCGGTCCCCCTCCCCGTTTGTGCTTCGCAAAAACAGGGAGGAATTTAGTAAGGCGGCTTGTCCAAGCCCTTGGGGCTTGCGGTAAAGATCTCGCACCCGGTCTCGGTAATCCCGATCGAATGTTCGAACTGCGCCGAGAGCGAGCGGTCGCGCGTTACGGCCGTCCAGCCGTCTTCCAGCATCTTCACCCCCGGCTTGCCGAGGTTGATCATCGGTTCGATGGTGAAGAACATGCCGGGTTTCAGCACTGGCCCGGTGCCGCGATGGGCGGCGTGGACCACTTCGGGGGCATCGTGGAACAGGCGGCCGAGGCCGTGGCCGCAGAATTCGCGGACTACGCCATAGCGGTTCGCCTCGGCATGTTTCTGGATGGCCGCGCCGATGTCTCCCAGCCGCGCGCCGGGCTTGGCCTGTTCGATGCCGAGCATCAGGCACTCGTATGTCACGTCGACCAGCCGCCGCGCCTTCAGCGGCACGTCG
>JBJTLW010000133.1:0-29158 GCA_046063225.1 Novosphingobium sp.
CCGGCACGCCGGACGGCATGGTCAACGATGAAAACGTCAAGCTGCTCTACCTCGGCAGCGACTTTACGCTGTGACGGGGGCACGGCCCGGGATCTGATCGATGGCTCTGGGACCACGCCTTGACCTGAGGCCCAAGGTCGCACTTGGCCAGTCGCTGGTCATGACGCCGCAGTTGCAGCAGGCGATCAAGCTGCTGGCGCTGTCCAATCTGGAAATCGAAACCTTCATTGGCGAAGCGCTGGAATCCAACCCCCTGCTCGAAATCGGGGAGCGGGCGCCGGGCGAAGGACCTTCCGCCGAAACCGACCTTGCTGATCTGCGCCGCACCTCGCTGGAGGCATCGCCGGTTGACCAGCTGATCGGCGAAGCGCGCGGCGGCGAGGACCGGCCGCTCGATGTGGACAGCAGCGCGCTCGACATCGACCGCGATACGGGCGATTGGGGAGCGGCGGCATCGAGCTATGGCGCCGAGGACCTGCCCGGCATCGACGAACGCGGCGAGGGGGGGCCAACGCTGGCCGAGCATCTCGACCGGCAGATCGGCCTGTCCGGTGCCACCCCGCGCGAGTCGATGATTGCCCGCGCCATTGTCGACCGGCTGGATGATGCCGGATACCTCGCCGATCCGCTGCGCGATCTGGCGGACAGTCTGGGCGTGCCGCTGGGCGCGGTCGAATCGGCGCTGGTTCTGGTGCAATCGTTCGATCCCACCGGCGTCGGCTCGCGCAACCTGGGCGAATGTCTGGCCCTGCAGGCGCGCGAGGCGAACCGGTACGACCCCTGCATGGCCCGCCTGCTCGACAATCTGGACCTGCTGGCGCGCGGCGAACTGCCCCGGTTGAAGCGCATGTGCGGCGTGGATGACGAGGATTTTGCCGACATGCTGGCCGAACTGCGCGGCTATGATCCCAAGCCCGGCCTGCGCTTTGCCAGCGACGGCGGCGATCCGGTGACGCCAGACGTGCTTGTTACCGCGCGGCCCGATGGCGGCTGGGACGTGGCGATCAATCAGGAAACCCTGCCGCGCCTGATCGTCAACCGCAGCTACTATGTGGAGATGCGCGGCGTCTGCGGCGGGCGCGACGGCGGCCGGGAAGAACGGGGCTGGCTGTCGGAAAAGCTGGCCGATGCCAACTGGCTGGTGAAGGCGCTGGACCAGCGGCAGAAGACGATCCTGAAGGTCGCGAGCGAGATCGTGAAGCAGCAGGAGGGCTTTTTCCGGCACGGCGTTTCGCAGCTGAAGCCGCTGACCCTGCGAACCGTGGCGGAAACGATCGAGATGCACGAATCGACCGTCAGCCGCGTCACTTCGAACAAGTACCTGATGTGCCCGCGCGGCACCTTTGAACTGAAGTACTTCTTTACCTCGGGCGTGGCCTCTGCCGATGGCGAAGGCGCGGCATCGGCCGAAGCGGTGAAGGCGGCAATCAAGCAGCTGATCGACGCGGAAGATCCGAAGGCGATCCTTTCCGACGATACGCTGGTCGATCTGCTGAAGGCCAAGGGCTTTGACCTGGCCCGCCGCACCGTAGCGAAATACCGCGAGGCGATCGGCCTTGGCTCCTCCGTCCAGCGGCGACGGCAAAAGGCGCTTGCCAGCATCCGCTGATCCGCCCGCGCAGCTTTGTGCCCATGATCCACATTGTATCGAAACAATAAAATGCTTGCATGGCTTAGTGATGATATAAAATTACATTGCGTGTTATGTGATATTGTGACATTGATACTGCGTCCGGACACGACTCGAAAGGAACCGCCAGATCATCGGCGGGGGAAAGGAAGAGGTGTGTCATGGCCTATGTTTCAAGCCAGAATTCAACCAGCCGGGCGCGGACCGGCATTGCGGTTGCCGCCATGCAGGCGCTGGGCATCTATGCGATCATCGCCAGCCTGAGCTACGTCGGCACGCAGCGCAACCGCGACATCATTACCGAGGCGACCTTCATCCCGCCGCAGCCCTCGCCGCCGACGGAGACGCCGACCGCGCGGCAGACCGATACCAGCCCGCGCCCGCCGATTGCCGATCCCTTCCCGCGCGACCCGCTGCCCACCCCGCTGCCGACCCCGATCCCCACGCCCTTTGGCGGCACCGACACCGGCCCCGGCACCGGCACGGGAACCGGAACCGGCACCACCCAGGCCAGCCCCACGCCCGAACCGACGCGTGCGATTGTCCCGACGAAGCCGGCCAAACCCAAGGGCCGCCCCGGCGAATGGGTTTCGCGCAACGACTACCCGGCGCAGGACCTGCGCGAAGGCAACGAAGGCACGGTCCGTTTCCGCCTTGGGATCGGCGCCGATGGCCGGGTGACGAGTTGCACCGTCACGGGATCGAGCGGATTTCCCAGGCTCGATGCCGCTGCCTGCACCAAGCTGGCCCAGCGCGGCCGGTTCGAACCGGCCACCGATGAAACCGGCGCGAAGATGGCCGGCACCTGGTATTCATCGGTGCGCTGGTCGATCGAGAACTGACGCCTTCAGACCTTACGAAAAGCTCCACCCTGCCTCGCCCCGCCTCTTCGCAGAAGGCGGGGCGCTTTTTGTCCTATGCACGGTTGCGCCAACCGCTAATCTCCCACCCATGACATTCGGGAGACCTCCTTTGAAAATGCGCTATCTTCTGGCCGTGGCCGCCGTTGCCCTTTCCGGCCCTGCCCTTGCCGAAACGTCCGAATACCGCGTGCTGATGCAGGGGCGCGACATCGGCCATTTCAAGATCGACCGGCAGGGCGAAGCCGTTACCGTCGACTATGATTATAAGCAGAACGGCCGCGGGCCGACCATCAAGGAAGAGATCAAGCTCGACGCTACCGGCACGCCGGTTTCCTATGTCGGCACCGGGCGGACCACCTTCGGCAATGCGGTGAACGAAAGCTACCGCCGCACCAAGGCCGGGGTCACCTGGCGCGATCTGGCCGGGCCGGGGGCAATCAAGGGCAAGGATGCCCCGCGCTATTACGTCACGCAGAACGGATCGCCCTTCGATCAGGCGGTGCTGGCTAAGGCGCTGCTCGCCGCGCCGGACCGCAAGCTGGCGGTTGCGCCGGGCGGCACCGCCATGCTGGCGGAGAAGGACCGCCGCACCATCGATGGCACCGGCGGCCCGATCGAGGTGGTGACCTATGAGCTGTCCGGCCTGTCGATCACGCCCAGCTATGTCACGCTCGACACCAAGGGCGAACTCTTCGCCATGCCCAGCGCCAACTTCATCATCGCGCGCAGCGGCTATGAAAAGGGCGCCGATGCCAAGCTGCGGCCGCTGGCCGAACAGCTCGTGTCCGAACGGCTGAGCGATCTGCAAAAGCAGGGCGCGCACAGGTGGTCCGGGCCGGTTCGGCTGCGCAACGTGCGGATTTTCGACCCCGTGGCCAAGGCGCTGACCACCCCGCGCGACGTTGTGTGGTTCGAAGGCCGGATCAGCGAGGTCGTCCCCGCCGGCTCGCTCGCCACGCCGGGCGAAACGGTGATCGACGGCAATCTGGGCACGCTGGTGCCGGGGCTGACCGACATGCACGCCCACCTCGACCAGAGCGATGCCCTGCTCAACGTGCTCGCCGGCGTCACTTCGGTCCGCGACATGGGGAACAACAACGGCCTGCTCAGCCAGCTGATCGATCGCATCGAAAAGGGCGAAGTGGCTGGCCCGCGCGTGGTGCGCAGCGGCTTTGTCGAAGGCAAGAGCCCCTATTCCTCGGCCACCGGCCTGCTCGCTTCGACCGAGACCGAAGCGCTGAACCACGTCCGCTGGTACGCCGCGCGCGGATACAACCAGCTGAAGATCTACAACTCGATCGATCCCAAATGGGCGCCGCTGATGGCGGCCGAGGCGCACAAGCTGGGCATGCGGGTGTCGGGCCACGTCCCCGCCTTTTCCAGCGCCGATGCCATGATCGCGGCAGGCTATGACGAGATTACCCACGTCAACCAGCTGATGCTCGGCTGGGTGCTCAACCCCGGCGAGGATACGCGCACCCTGTTCCGCTTCACCGCCATGCGCCGCTTCCCGACGATCGACGTCAAGGGCGCGAAAGTGTCCGCCACGCTCGATGCCATGGTGGCGAACAAGGTTGCGCACGAGCCGACCATCGGCATCCACGAACTGGGGCTGACCGCCGTGGACGGCGCAACCGCGCCGGGCGCGCTTGATTACATCGATCACATGCCGCCCGCCGAACAGCGCGGACTGAAGCAGGCGCTGTTCGGCGCCGACACGCCGCAGCAGCGCGCCGACTATGTCGCCGCCTTCGGCAAGGTCATGGAAACGCTGAGCGAAATGCACCGGCGCGGCATTTTCCTTGTGCCGGGAACCGACACCGGCGGCGCCTTTACCCTGCACCGCGAGCTGGAGCTGTTCGGCAAGCTGGGCATGACCCCGGCCGAAGTGCTGGCGCGCGATACCATCGACGTCGCTCGCTACATGGGGCTTGACCAGCAGCTGGGCTCGATCGAGCGCGGCAAGTTCGCGGACTTCTTCCTGATCCCCGGCGATCCGGTGAAGGACCTGAAGGCGATCAAGGCGATCTCCATGGTGGTCAAGGGCGGCACCGCCTATTTCCCGAGCGAGATCTATCCCAAGATGGGGATCAAACCCTTCGCCGCCGCGCCAAAGGTGACACCGGGGAAGTAGGGCCCTTACGCGTCGTCATTGCGAGAAGGCAGAGCCGACGAAGCAATCCAGAGGTCCGGACACGACGGCACTGGATTGCCGCGGCCTGCGGCCTCGCAATGACAAATGTTCGGCTTGCATCGCTTCGCGCCGCTCAAGCCTCCAGCTCGACATCCCAGTACAGCCAGTCCCGCCACGTCTCATGCAGGTGGTTCGGCGGAAAGGCGCGGCCGCGTTCCTGCAACTGCCACGATGTCGGACGGATCGGTTCGACCAGCAGCGGCATGTGCGCCTGTTTCGGCGTGCGGCCGCCTTTCTTCAGGTTGCACGGGGCGCAGGCGGTGGCGACGTTTTCCCAGCTCGTCCGCCCGCCCAGCCGGCGCGGCACGACGTGATCGAAGGTCAGGTTGTGCGGGCTGCCGCAATACTGGCAGGAAAACCGGTCGCGCAGGAACAGGTTGAAGCGGGTAAATGCCGGAAACTGCGACGGCTTCACGAACTGGCGCAGCGCGATGACCGACGGCACGGCCATGTCCCAGGTGGGCGAATGGACGTGGCGGTCATAGCTGGCGACAATATCGACCCGTTCCAGAAACACCGCCTTGATCGCGGTCTGCCAGGGCCACAGGCTGAGCGGGTAGTAGCTGAGCGGGGTGTAATCGGCGTTGAGAACCAGCGCGGGGCAATCGGACAGATTGCGGGAGGGGTCCCCCTCGGCGCTGCGGAACCGGGCCGCGCGCTCTATCAGCTCCGACTTGAGCATGGCCTTTCTGTGCCGGTCGCGCGTTGCATTTGCATGACAGCGAATGAACATGGTGGATCGTGCCGCGTCAAGGCTTGCCACTGGGCGAAATCCACAGAACAAGCGCGTCGATGTTCCGGACCCGCTTTGCCCCCAGTCCCAATGGATCGCTGCATCTTGGCCATGCCTGGGCCGCCATCGTCGCGCACGACATAGCCCGCACGCGCGGCGGCGAGTTTCTCGTCCGGATCGAGGATATCGACGGCACGCGCAGCAGGCCGGAGCTGGCGGACGAACATCTGGCCGACCTTGCCTGGCTTGGCCTGGAATGGGACGGGCCCGTGGTCCGCCAGTCCGACCGGCTGGTCAGCTATGCCGAGGCGGCCGAGCGGCTGCTCGATCTTGGCCTGCTTTATCCCTGCACCTGCACACGCAAGGAGGTTGCCGATGCGGCGCTCGTCCGCGGGCCGGACGGACCGGTCTATCCGGGAACCTGCCGGGGCAAGCAGGCAGCGCTGGGCGATGATGTGGCCTGGCGGCTCGATATCGGGCGCGCGGCAGAGCGCACGGGCACGCTTTATTGGCACGATGAACTGGCCGGGACGCAGCGCGCGCGGCCCGGGATTTTCGGTGACGTCGTGCTGCTGCGCCGCGATGCGCCGGCCAGCTATCACCTTGCCGCAACGCTGGACGATGCGGCTGACGGCATCACGCTCGTCACCCGCGGCCGCGACCTGTTTGCCGCCACCCACATCCACCGCTTGCTGCAGGCGCTGCTGGATCTGCCGGTGCCGCAATGGCACCACCACGCACTGCTGGTCGAAGAGGATGGCCGCAAGCTGGCGAAGCGGCGCGGATCGCCCTCGCTCGCCGATCTGCGCCGCGCCGGCGAGGATGGCCGCGCGCTGGCCGCCGCGCTCCGCTCACGCAACTTCCCCGCTGGCCTTTCGCTGGGCACAGGCGTAGAAGAGGGCGCATGAAGTACCTTCTTATCCCCGTCCTGATCGTGCTGATGGGCCTTGTGGTCTACAGCCTGGTGCGCGGCATCGCCGCCTTCATGCAAAGCACGAAGATGGACCTTGAGCATGATCCGGCCAGCGGCCCTTCGCCTTCGCAGGTCAAGCAGAACAAGATGATGTTCAACCGCATCCTCTATCAGGGTCTGGCGGTTCTCGTCGTGGCGGTTCTGCTGGCGGCGGCTGGCAAATAGTTGGTCAAGCTCAACAAGATCTACACGCGCACGGGTGACGCGGGCACATCGGGCCTCGTCGACGGATCGCGCCTGCCCAAGCACGACGCCCGCTTCGAGGCGATCGGCGCGGTGGACGAGGCGAACTGCGCCATCGGCCTCGCGCTCGTGGTCCTGAGCGGCACCGAGGCCGGCCACGAATTGCAGCGGGTGCAGAACGACCTGTTCGATCTGGGCGCGGATCTTGCCACGCCGGGCGAGGATTTCACCCCGTCGCAGATGGTTCTGCGCATGGTCCCGGCGCAAACCGCGTGGATCGAAAGCGCGATTGACGCGATCAACGAATGGCTCGATCCGCTGTCGAGCTTCATCCTGCCGGGCGGCAGCGAGGGCGCCGCGCGCGTCCACATCGCCCGCGCCGCCGTGCGCCGCGCCGAACGCGCCATGGCCGCACTGGCAGGCGAAACCGCGGTTAACCCGGCGGCGCTGACCTATATCAACCGGCTGTCGGACTATCTCTTCGTCCTTGCCCGCGCGATCAACGACGGCGGCAAGTCCGACGTCCTGTGGGTTCCGGGCGGCAACCGTTAGACCCGCACCGGGAACAGCGGCTCCCGCCCGGCGTTAGGCTGGACAAGGAGAACGCTCATGAACCCGAACAACGCCGACCTCGCCCCCGAAGCCCACAACGTCGAACAGGACGATGAAATGGCGCAGGCGCAGCAGGTGGCCGAAGACTCCGGCATGGCCAGCGATGCCAGCCCGCTCGACAGCGAAAAGGTCGGCTCCGGCATCGAAGGCGAAGACACGCAGGACCTGATCGATCACATGCGCGACATGGAAGAATCGGGCCGGATCGACATGAGCGCCTTTGCCGGCGAACCGAACATGGACGACGAGGACGAAACCTACGGCGAAGGCCACGATCCCGACGAAGTCTAAGTCGCCGCTTCTCGCTTCAATTCATACAGCAGGTCCAGCGCCTCGCGCGGGCTGAGCGCGTCGATATCGAGCCCCTCCAGCTTCTCGCGCAGCCGGTCGACCTTTTCCTCGGCGGCGTCGAGCGCGGCGGCGAAGAGGGGCAGGTCGCCAAGGCCAGCCGCCAGACCGCCGGTTTCCGCGCGGCCCTTTTCCAGCTTTTCCAGCACCGTCTTCGCCCGCGCGACAACCGGCGCGGGAACGCCCGCCAGCTTGGCGACGGCAAGACCATAGGACCGGTCAGCCGGACCTTCCGCCACTTCGTGCAGCAGCACCAGATCGCCCTTCCATTCGCGCGCGCGGACATGGTGGAGCGACAAGGCCTCGCAGCTGTCGGCCAGCCGTGAAAGCTCATGATAGTGCGTCGCGAACAGGCAGCGCGACCGGTTCGACGTATGCACCGCCTCCGCCACGGCCCAGGCGAGCGCCAGCCCGTCATAGGTCGATGTGCCGCGCCCCACTTCATCGAGGATCACGAAACTGCGCTCCCCCGCCTGTGACAGGATGGCGGCGGTTTCGACCATTTCAACCATGAAGGTGGAACGCCCGCGCGCCAGATTGTCCGACGCGCCAACGCGGCTGAACAGCCGGTCGACCAGCCCGATCCGCGCCGCCTCTGCGGGAACGTAGCCGCCCGCCTGCGCCAGCAGGACGATAAGTGCGTTCTGGCGCAGGAAGGTGGACTTGCCGCCCATGTTCGGTCCGCCGACCAGCCACAGCCGGTCATCGCCGGAAAGCGCGCAGTCATTGGCAACGAAGCGATCGCCCTTTGCCGCCAGTGCGGTTTCGACCACCGGGTGGCGGCCGCCGGTAATATCCAGCACCGGCTCCTCGACCAGATCGGGGCGGCACCAGTGGCCCTCTGCCGCGCGCTCCGCCTGCCCGGCGGCAACGTCGATCCGGGCGAGCGCGGCGGCGGTGCGGGCAATTGCTTCCGCATTGCGCACGGCTTCGCCCACCAGCTCTTCAAAATGCGATTCCTCGGCGGCAAGCGCGTGGCCGCCCGCCTCGCCAATGCGGCTTGCCTCTTCGTGGAGCGCCAGCGCGTTGAAGCGCACTGCGCCGGCCATGGTCTGGCGATGGGTAAAGCCGCTGTCGGGCGCCATCAGGCGGTCGGCATGCTTCGCCGGAACCTCGATAAAATAGCCGAGCACGCCGTTGTGGCGGATTTTCAGCGCGGCAACGCCGGTCTCATCGCGGTACTTGGCTTCCAGCGCGGCGATTGCGCGGCGGGCATTACCGGCCGTGGCGCGCAGGGCATCGAGCGCATGGTCATAGCCTTCGGCAATAAAGCCGCCCTGGCTGCGTTCGGTGGGCGGACTGGCCACCAGCGCGCGGGCATAGAGATCGACCAGCGCGCCGTGTCCGCCAAGGTCTGGCAGCAGGGCATCGAGCAGCCTTGGCCGGTCCCCCCGGCGCGCCAGATAGTCCCCCATGCGGCGCGCTTCGGACAGGCCGTCGCGCAGCTGGCCAAGATCGCGCGGGCTGCCGCGACCGGCCACCACGCGTCCCAGCGCACGCCCGACATCGGGCAAGGCGCGCAGCACGGCACGCAGATCATCGCGCAGCAGCGGATCGTCGTGCAGCCATTGCACGAGATCGAGCCGCGCGCCGATGGCGGCAAGGTCGGTCAGCGGGGCGGACAGGTCTTCCGCCAGCTGGCGCGCGCCCGCCCCGGTGACGCAGCGGTCAATCGCCTCGATCAGGCTGCCGCGACGGCCGCCGCCGCTGGCTTCCAGCACTTCCAGACTGGCGCGGGTCGCCTCGTCCATGGCGAGATGGGCCGCACCATCGCGCAGCACCGGCGGCAACAGCAGCGGCAGGCTGCCGCGCCCGACATGATCGAGATAGGCGATCAGCCCGCCCGCCGCGCCCAGCATGGCGCGGGAAAACTGGCCGAAACCGTCGAGCGTGGCGACGCCGTGCAAGCCGCGCAGCCGCAGTTCGCCCGCATCGCTGGCGAAATCGCGCGAGGGGCGGGCAATGGCGTCGAGCGGGGCCTCGTCCCAGCCATCGGGGCAGACCAGTTCGCTCGCCCCCAGCCGGGCCAGCGCGGCGCCGATGGCTTCGGGCGCGCACTCTTCCAGCTCCATCCGGCCGGTCGAAATGTCGCAGCTGGCCAGCCCCAGCCTGCCGCGCACGTCGCAGACGGCGGCCAGTACGTTGGCGCGGCGCGGTTCGAGCAGCGATTCCTCGGTCAATGTGCCGGCGGTGACGAAGCGGACGATATCGCGCGCCACCAGCGCCTTCGATCCGCCGCGCTTCTTGGCCTGTTCGGGCGTTTCGGTCTGCTCGGCTATGGCAACGCGGCACCCGGCCTTGATCAGCCGGGCAAGATAGCCTTCCGCCGAATGGGCCGGAACGCCGCACATCGGCACGCCATCGCCCCGGCTGGTGAGCGCGATATCGAGGATCTGGGCGGCCTGCTTCGCATCGTCGAAGAACAGTTCGAAGAAGTCGCCCATGCGGTAAAACAGCAGGCAATCCGCCGCCTGCGCCTTCAGCGCATGGTACTGGGCCATCATCGGCGTCGCCGGAGCAGAAGCCGCGGACGAAGCCGGGGAAGACGGGGCGGAGGCGTGCATTGCCGCCACGATTAGCCCCTAGCTATCGATTCGCCCAATCCCCGGGCATCCGTTTCCCCAACTTGCGTCACCGCGTCCTGCCATGCTCTATGGCCGGACAGGCGGATGGAGTGGACGATGAAGGGTTGGGCGGTCTTTGCATTGGCGGTTTTGGCAACAGCCGGCGCGGCCGCGGCCAGCCGCTCCAGCCTGTGGCTGCCGGCGCGGGCCGTGGCCGATAGTCCCGTTACGCTGGCCCAGGCGGTTGCCCCGCTGAAGATTTCCGGCTGCGTGCGCGATCGCTTCAACCGCTGCATCGACAACCGGCAAGTGACCTATACCTTCTCCAAAACGGACTTCACCAACCTCAGCAATGGCATCACGCTGATGCCGCCGCCCACTTCGCGCCGGGAAAACCGGCTCTGTTCCGAAGTGCTGGATGCGCGCGGCAATACGGTGACCGTTTCGGGCGCGGCGGCGCGCCGCTGCAAGCTCAATCCGCCGGTTCCCACGGTAAAGACGGTCAAGATCTTCACCCAGCCGGTCGCCGGGCCGGGTTGCAGCGCTTACTGGTATGTCGAAAACACCACGGGCGCGGCCGCCACCTTCACCGTCAAGGAAGCCTTCTGGAACGGCTACGAACCCGGCTGCGGCCCGCCGAACGAAGGCAATCCCAGTGTCGAGACGAAAACCTATGCCGCCCCGGTCGGCCGCACCGGCATTCGCTGCGGATTGACGCCGGTGGACATGCACCATTCCTGCTCGTGGCACACGAAGCTGACCTGCCAGCGCGGCACCAACGGGAATTGCGAAATCAATTAGGCGCTTATCGCCCGGGCCCGAAACTCATCGCCCGAGGGGCTATCGTTCCCCCGGCTTTGCCGTTAGGGCCGCCATGGAATTAGGAGATTTCACGCGTGTCCGACGAAAGCAACGTCAAGTTCACCGAGCGCGAGGCGCTGTTCTATCACAACACCATTCGCCCCGGTAAGATCGAGATCATCGCCTCCAAGCCGATGGCGACGCAGCGTGACCTGAGCCTTGCCTATTCGCCGGGCGTCGCCGTGCCGGTGCAGGCCATCGCGGACAATCCGGCCGACGCCTATGAATACACTGCGCGCGGCAATCTGGTCGCGGTAATTTCCAACGGCACGGCCATTCTGGGCATGGGCAACCTTGGCGCGCTGGCGTCCAAGCCGGTGATGGAAGGCAAGGCGGTGCTGTTCAAGCGCTTCGCCGACGTTGATTCGATCGATATCGAACTCAATTCCGAAGATCCCGACGCGCTGATCGAAGCCATCGCCATGATGGAGCCGAGCTTTGGCGGCATCAACCTGGAAGACATCAAGGCGCCGGAATGCTTCATCATCGAGCAGGCCCTGCGCGAACGGATGAACATCCCGGTCATGCACGATGACCAGCACGGCACCGCGATCATCGCCGCCGCCGGCCTCGTCAACGCCTGCTACCTGACGGGCCGCGATTTCAAGGACGTGAAGGTGGTGGTCAACGGCGCGGGCGCATCGGCGCTGGCCTGTACCGCGCTGATCAAGTCGATGGGCGTGCGCCACGAAAACGTCACCGTCTGCGACACCAAGGGCGTGATCTACGTCGGCCGCGAAGGGGTGGACCAGTTCAAGTCCGCGCACGCGACGCAGACGGACAAGCGCACGCTGAAGGAAGCGCTTGTCGGCGCGGATATCTTCCTTGGCCTGTCCGCTGCCGGCGCGGTGACGCAGGACATGGTGAAGGACATGGCCAGCCAGCCGATCATGTTCGCCATGGCCAATCCGGACCCGGAAATCACCCCGCCCGATGCCAAGGCGGTGCGCCCCGACGCCATCGTCGCCACGGGCCGGTCGGACTATCCGAATCAGGTCAACAACGTGCTGGGCTTCCCCTTCATCTTCCGCGGCGCGCTGGACGTGCGGGCGACCGCGATCAACGAGGAAATGAAGATCGCCGCCGCCCGCGCCATTGCCGAACTGGCGCGTGAGCAGGTGCCCGAGGAAGTGGCGGCGGCCTATGGCAAGAACCACCAGTTCGGGCCGGACTACATCATCCCCGCCCCCTTCGATCCCCGCCTGATGGAGGTCGTGTCCTCCGCCGTGGCCAAGGCGGCGATGGATTCGGGCGTGGCGCAGAAGCCGATCGAGGATTTCGACGCCTATCGCACCAGCCTGAAGGCGCGGCTCAACCCGACGACCTCGACGCTGACCTCGGTCTATGAGCAGGTCAAGGCCAACCCGAAGCGCGTGATCTTTGCCGAGGCGGAGAACGAGGTCGTGCTGCGCGCGGCGATCCAGTACCGAGATTTCGGCTATGGCGAACCGGTTCTGGTCGGCCGCACCGAGGCGGTGAAGGCCAAGCTTGCCGAACTGGGCGTGAGCAAGCCGGACAGCTACGAGATTCACAACTCCGCCGTTTCGCCGCACGTCGGGGCCATGGTGGAAATGCTCTACGATCGCCTGCAGCGCCGCGGTTTTCTGGAACGCGACGTCCGGCGCATGGTCAATCAGGACCGCAATGTCTTTGCCTCATGCCTGCTGAAGCTGGGCATCGGCGACGCCCTGATCACAGGCATGACCCGGCCCTTCGGCCAGACCATGAAGGAAGTGCGCCAGGTGCTGGACCCCAAGCCCGGGTTCCTGCCCTTCGGCACGCACCTGATGGTCAACAAGAACTACACGGTGTTCCTGGCCGATACGACGGTGAACGAGCGTCCGAGCGCCGAGGATCTGGCGATCATCGCCAAGGAAACCGCCGCCGTCGCCCGCCGCCTGGGCCACGAACCGCGCGTTGCCTTCCTGTCCTATTCGACCTTCGGCAACCCCCACGGCAAGTGGCTGGAACCGATCCGCGAGGCGGTGGCGATCCTCGACGCCGAGGGTGTGACCTTCGAATACGAAGGCGAAATGGCACCCGACGCCGCGCTCAACCCCAAGGTCATGGCGAACTATCCGTTCTGCCGCCTGTCGGCGCCGGCCAACGTGCTGATCATGCCGGGCCTGCAATCGGCCAACATCTCGGCCAAGCTGCTGCGCGAACTGGGCGGCGGCGCCACGATCGGGCCGATGCTGGTGGGCATGGAAAAGCCGGTGCAGATCGCCCCGATGACGGCGATTGCCCCCGATATCCTGACGCTGGCGGTGCTGGCGGCTGGCGGCGTGGTGGGGTGACGAGCCAAGGTCAACCCAACCCCCTGATTCCCTTCAAACCCCGCTCGTCCTGAGCCTGTCGAAGGACGGTGCGCAACCGTCGGGCAAGGCGCGACACCCTTCGACAGGCTTTGGGTGAGCGGGTGTTGGTTATGCCCGCGGGCCGGTGGTGCAAGCCCATCACGGATGTGATCGGCGCAACAAACCAGACGCCTAAACCCGCGCCGCCACCCAGGCGATGGCCATGGCAGAGGGCAGGAAGAACGCCTGCGCCAGCAGGGTGCCCGCCAGCCGGCTGATCGAAATCCACACGATGGTGCGGCGGAACAGCCCGGCATCGACGCGCCCTTCGACCACGTCGTCGGTCAGCACCGAGACCTGCGGATCGATGAAGGCGAACAGCAGGATCGTGGCCACGCCGTTGATCACGGCAGACAGCTGCGAGGCCGTGACGCGAAATTCCGGGTTGAGATAGCCTGCGTACAGCGAAGCCAGCACGCCGACAGACAGCAGCGCCTGGGCCAGCACATTGGCGAGCAGCACGCCCCAGCCAACGCCCTGCATGCTGAGCAGCGTCTTGAGGTTCGACACCTTGGGAATGGTGATCGCATGGCGAATGGCGCTGAGCCCGCCGGGCGTCACCGTGTGGAGCAACAGCCGCGCGGTGGAGCGGCTCTTCTGGAAATAGCCGATGGCATCGGCAAACAGGCGCTGTCCGGTCGGCACCAGCAGGATGCCGATGAACACGGCCAGGCTCGCGCTTGCCAGCACCATGCGGAAATCGCCGAGCAGCGCCTCACCCCCGCCGCTCGCCAGACGGTCCTCGATCCGCTTGGCAAGGAACGGGCCGAGGAAGCCGTTGGCCGTGCGGCTGACCAGCACGAGGATATTGAACAGGGCAAAGCTCATGGCGATGCGCCCGGTGCGCACGCCGGCAATCCGTGCGGCATAGGCCAGCGCGCCGATCAGGTTGATCCCTGCGGTCAGCAGGCAGATAATCAGCAGCTTGCTGTCCAAAAGGGGTCTCCAGCGCCGCGCCCGCCGGAAAGCGGTGCCGCAGCGATCAGGCTAGCGCGGGGGGCCGTAACGGTCCAGCCGTGTCCGGGTGGTCAGCCCCAGGCTTTCCACACGCCATAAAGGCTGGTGATCGTCAGCACCACGCCGACCATGATGAGCATGGCCTTGGCCGGGAAGTGCTTTGCCGCCCAGGCGCCGACCGGTGCCGCCAGCATGCCGCCGATCAGCAGGCCGAGCGTTGCTCCGGCCAGATCGGCAAAGCCCAGATGCCAGATGAAGGTGGCCGACACCGCCAGCGTCAGGAAGAATTCCGCCGCGTTGACGGAACCCACCACCTTGCGCGGATCGACCCCCTGGATCAGCAGGTTCGAGGTGACGACCGGCCCCCAGCCGCCGCCACCGGCAGCGTCAAGAAAGCCGCCGATCAGGCCGAGCGGGGCAATGACCTTCGCTTCGCGCTGGCGCGGCGGATACATAAGCCCGCGCCACAGCAGGTAGACGCCGATGCCGGTGAGGTAGAGCAGGACGAAGGGTTTGACCACGCTGGCATCGATCGAGGACAGCACATAGGCGCCGGTCACCCCGCCGATCACGCCGGGCAGCAACAGGCCAAGAAACAGGCGCTTGTCGATGTTGCCGTGGATCAGGTGGCTGATGCCCGAAGTCGCCGTGGTGAAGCATTCCACCACGTGAACGCGCTGCGAGGCGAGCGCTGGCGGCACGCCCAATACGCCGACGAGCAGCGTGTTAGAAATGACGCCGAAAGCCATGCCAAGCGCGCCATCCACCGCCTGTGCGGCAAAGCCGACGAGGATGAATGGCAACAGGGCGGTGAGATCGAATGCAGAGAGATCCATGGCGCTTACCCCTAAACTCAATCAGAACAATAGAGATAAACTTTGTCCTGCCCAGAAACAAATATTCGGGGTGCCGCGAAGCGAAACTTTCTTGCGACAAAACGCAGCGCGAGGCGCACGGTTCCCCCGGCGCCTTGCTTTATTTCGAGTGAATCGGTCAGTCGCCCGACTGCGAATCGAGTTCCGCCACGACCTTTGAATGCGGCACCTGCCCCAGTTCGGACAGGGTCAGCAGGTTCGTCTCGATCGCCTCAAGGTCATAGACGTAGTTGACCATGATGCCGTGGCTCTGCTGCATGCCGCGCTTTGACGGGTCGGCATCGGCGTGGATCGCTTCCAGCCGCGCGCCGTTGCCAAGGTGAAAGCGCGCTACGGGATCTAGCGGCGACCCGCGCGAATCGCGGCCGTGGACCAGATAACGCGCCGCGCGAGCGCGCAGCCCTTGCGCATCGAGCCGCTCCGCGCCGCCCTCGTTGGCGAGCCAGCGGGCATAGCCGGGCACCGGCGAGAGCGTGGCAAAGCACGAAAGCTGCGGCAGCTCATCGCGCAGGAGGCCAACCACGCGCTTGATCAGGAAATTGCCGAAGGGCACGCCGCGCAGGCCTTCCTGGCAGTTGGAGATCGAATAGAAGATCGCATGGCTCGCGCTGCGCGGATCGATGCATTCGCGCCCTTCGCTGAGGATCTGGCCGATGGCGTCGGGCAGATCCATGGTCAGTGCCACTTCGACGAAGATCAGCGGTTCATCGGGCATCTGCGGGTGGAAGAAGCCGTAGCAGCGCCGGTCTGCGGGCTGCACGCGGGCGCGCAGATCGTCCCACGAGGCGATGGAATGGACCGCTTCGTACCGGATCACCCGTTCCAGCACCGCGGCCGAGGTTTCCCAATCTATGCGGCGCAGTTCAAGGAAGCCGGCGTTGAACCAGCCTTCGAAGATATATTCGAAATCGGCATCGAGCGCCGCCTCGTCGCCCGCCAGCTTGCCCTTCGACAGCAGGTCTTCGCGCATGCGGATGAGCCGGCAGGTGCCGCCCGGCGCGGTGTTCAGCTTGCGGATCAGCTTCTGGCTGCGGGCTTCGGCCGCCTTGTGCAGCGCGCGGGCTGCCGGTTCGCCCGGATTGGCCTGCCAGGTGGCGATGGCTTCGTCGATGGCCTTGCCGTTGCGCGGAAAGCGGCGGCGCAGACCCGAAAGAAAGGCGCGCCGTTCTTCCAGCGTGCGGGCATCGTAGAGATCGAAGAAGGCCGAAGCGATCGACGGGCCGGATGCCTTGCCCGACACCGACAGCAGCGAATCGGCGAGCGCGAACATCTGTTCGACCGGATCCAGTTCCGCCGCCTTGGTCCGCCCGATACCGATGCGATCGAGCAGCCGCCCGAACCGGCCGGACAGAAGACTGTCGATCCTGCTGCGAACCTGAACCACTGCATCTCCCTGGCGGACCAGCGAAGCGATAGACCTGGCATTCATGTCACACCTCCTGCGTGCCGACACCCTGCCCCGTCCGCTTGACGTCTGTATGACGTTCGCTGGCTAGGCCGGCAGTGTGAGGCCACAGGCCGCATGCTGGCAAGACACTAGCGCATCGCCGCAGCGCTGAACCGGGGCGCATCAGCCGGCGGACTTGCCCGCCATGGCAAACAGTTTTTCCCGGATCGCGGCAAAGTCGGTGACGCCGAAATCTTCCGGATCGACCGACAGATCGATCTCGTCGCTGCCATAGCAGGTGCCAAGTTCGATATATTCGCTCCGGATCATCCGGCTTTCCGGGACCGACCAGAAGGTGCGCAGGCGCGGCTTGGAATAGTCTGCCGGGTCCTGATCGACGACCATGGCCAGCCGCTCCGAACGCAGCCTTACGACCGAACCGATGGGATAGATGCCGATCATGTCGACGAAGTGCTTGAGCACGTCGGCGTCGAACCAGGCCTTCATGTAGCTGAGCTGTTCGATGGCGCTGGCCGGGTTCATGCCGACGCCTTCGGCCGTATCGCTGACCATCGCGTCATAGGTGTCGCAGATGGCCGCCATGCGCGCAAACAGGCCGATCTGATCGCCGGCCAGCTTTTGCGGGTAGCCCGAACCATCGAGCGCTTCGTGATGGCCAAGGCACGCGTCGAGGACATTGGCGGATATGCCGCCGCTCGCCGACAGGAACTGTTCGCCAAGCTGGACGTGCTGTTCGAACACGCGCACCGGAATGTTGCGGTAATCGCCGCCGAACGAGCCCAGATCGATGGGCAGCAGGCCGATGCCGACATCCATCAGCAGGCCAGCCGTTCCCGCCTCGCGAATCTGCTGCGGCGGCAGCTTCATCTGCCGGGCGAGCGAGATCATCAGCGCGCTTACCGCCAGCGCGTGGCGATAGACGAATTCGTTGTCGCGCTTGCAGCGCATCAGGCCGTTGAAGGCGTGCGGGTTGCGCTGGATCGAGGCGAACACGTCCTCGATCACCGGTTCGACCTGCGCCACCTTGATCGTCTTGCCCAGCCGCGCCTGCAGGAACATCCGGCTGACGACCTTGCGCGATTCGCCCGCGACGCGCTTGGCCAGACCGAACTCGCGCGTCATCGGCTGGGCGCTGGTGCTGCGCAGATCGATCGTCGGCGCAGGTGGAACCGGGGCCGCGCGCGGACGGGGCGCGGGGCGGGCATTGGTGCGGAACACCGGCGCGGGCGGCACCTGATCGTTGGCGACAATGCGGCGCGGCGAGGACCGCAGGTCCAGCCCCTTTTCCGTATCGATCACCAAGGTTTCCAGCGCCGATTCCTGCAGTTCGGAAAGCATGTCGGGATCGTCGAGCAGGAAGCGCGATTTCCAGAAGGGGTGCTTGAACCAGCTGCCTTCCAGCTTGTGCACGAACATGCCGAGTTCAACCTGGGAGATCGCGATTCGCTTCAGCATTGTCCTACCATCGAGAAGAGGAAAGTATCGGCGCAGGTTAGGGTCCGGCGGTTCAAATCCCATCGAAGCGGGCATAGGTATTTGCCCGTGCTTGCGCCGATCAGTTGGGCGAGGCCGGCGGTGCTGACCTGCGCCCCGACAGGGCGCGCAAGCGGTGCGCCAGCTCTTCCAGCCGCACGTCGGACACGGCCGCGACGGGGCAGTCGGCCTCAAGGATCATGGCGAGGCTTTTCTGCTTCTGCGAAATCAGATCGATCGCCTGCAGTTCCTGCATGTGCCGCGCGGCGAAGTTGGGGTCCGTGCACAGGACCGCGCCGAGGGCCTCGATCTCGTTGCTGATCTCGGTCAGAAGCTCTGCCACGGCGGTGATGTGCAGCCGGGCGTCATCGGGCTTCATGCAGCCTCCGCAAGGTCTTCGCCCGCGCCCACCGCCTTGAGATCGAGAACCATGACCATCCGGTCTTCCATGGCCGCAAGCCCTTCGAGGAAGGGGACGACGGCATCGCCCGAAGTTGCCGGCGGCGGTTGCAGCGCGTCGGCGGCGATGGTGACGATATCGCTCACCGCATCGACGATCATGCCGCGCGCCTGCCCGTCGATATGGACGACGATGATGGCATGGCGGCTGGTCGGTTCGGTCGGCTTCCAGCCCAGCCGGGCGGCAAGGTCCATGACCGGCAGCACCGTGCCACGCAGGTTGACCACACCGGCAACATAGGACGGAACGCTGGGCAGCGGCGTGACCGGGGTCCAGGCGCGGATCTCGCGGATCGACATGATATCGATTCCGAAAAGCTGGTTTTCGACTTCGAAGGTGATGAATTCGCGCTGCATGGTTCAGGGCTTTCTGTTGAAGGGCGGAGGTCAGTGCGTCACGCGGCGCACGGCGGCGATAAGCTTTTCCGGATCGAACGGCTTGACGATCCAGCCGGTCGCCCCGGCATCGCGCGCACGGGCCTTCTTCTCGTCCGAGCTTTCGGTCGAGAGGACGAGGATCGGGCGTTCGCCGTGACGGCTGCCGGCGCGCAGGCGCTCGATCAGGCCAAAGCCGTCGAGCCGCGGCATGTTGATGTCGGTGATGACCAGATCGACATCGTTGAAGGCCAGCCATTCCAGCGCCGCCTGGCCATCGTCGGCCTGTTCGACCTCAAATCCGCCGGAGTTCAGCGCGTGGTAGAGCAGGGCCCGCATCGAGGCGCTGTCATCGACGGTCAGTATGCGTGTGGTCTTGTTCATGGATCACGACTTTCGTTGCTAGAAAAGTTCAACATCGCCGACGTTGGCGACTGGGCGGACCGGCGTCTGTTCACGCAGGTCCACGCCTTCGACCGATCGGCACCGTGCCTTCCCCACGGCCGGACGGAAATCGACACGGCGGGCCTGGTTTCCACCCAGATCGCCGTGAATCAGCGGGATGCCCTCGCGCGCCAGAAACCCCTTGGCAAAACGGGCGTTGGCCGTGCCGATGGGCGCCATGCCGACCCGCAGGTTGGCCCCGCCGTAGAGGTGCGCGCGCATCCGCGCCTTGCTGGCCCCGAAGGCCATCATTTCGTTGATGAGAAGCTCCATCAGGTAGACGCCGTAGTGGATGTCCACCTTGCGCCGGTCGTGCGAGGCCGGCGGTTCGGCGAGCAGGAAATGGTTCATGCCGCCCACACCGGCCTCGGCATCGAACAGGCAGGTGGCAACGCAGCTGCCCAGCACCGTCGTCAGCTCGACACGCGGGTCGGCGCTTACACGGGCCTGGCCCTGCATCACCGTGAGCCGGATAATGCTGTTCGTGTCCGAGGCGGCGGTTCCCAACATCGCTTATGCCGCCGCTTTCAGGACATGCTGGGCAATGCGATCGATCGGCGCGACAATTCCCGCCGCCCCCAGGGAAATGGCGGCACGCGGCATGCCGAACACGGTTGAGGTGGCTTCGTCCTGAGCGATCGTCTGCGCGCCGGCCTGGGCCATGGCGAGCAGCCCCTTGGCGCCGTCGCTGCCCATGCCGGTCAGCAGGATGCCGACCGCGCGCGCGCCGACAACCTCGGCCACAGACTGGAACAGCACGTCGACGCTGGGAATGTGGCCCGAAACCGGATCACCTGGCCGCAGCCGCAGGTAATGGGCGCCCGTGCCGCCAACC
The DNA here is from genome assembly GCA_046063225.1 of Novosphingobium sp. GTDB lineage: Bacteria > Pseudomonadota > Alphaproteobacteria > Sphingomonadales > Sphingomonadaceae > Novosphingobium. The sequence goes on from JBJTLW010000133.1 coordinate 20,145, forward strand.
GACATATGGCGATCGCCGCCGGGCGCGAGGTAGATATTGCCACGCGTCAGCGGCATGTCCGGCTGCGCCAGCTGAACCTTGGCCGGGCTGGCCAGATCGAGCGTGCGGGCAATCGCCCCGGCAAAGCGCGGGTTGACGTGCTGGACGATGACCGTGGGCGGGCAATCGACGGGAAAGTCCTTGAGCAGGACCTGCAGCGCCTCGACCCCGCCGGTGGACGATCCGATGGCGATCATCGAGACATTGCCGGAGCCAGCCTTCTTCGAACGCGCCGCGACCGAGGGCGATACCGGCCAGCGGTTGTTGAACCGCACCTGCGCGGCCTGCCGGATAAGGTTGGCGAGGCGGCCATCGTCCTCGAGCGGCAGATCGCCCGAACGGTTGGCCTTGGCGTAACAATCGACGGCACCCAGCGCGAGCGCACGCGCGGTGGTTTCCGTGCCTTCATGCGTGAAGCCGGAGACGACGATCACCGGCGTCGGGCGCAGGGTCATGATCTTTTCGAGGAAGTCGAGACCGTTCATGCCCGGCATTTCGATGTCGAGCGTGATAACGTCAGGATTGAACTGCTTGATCAGCTCGCGCCCTTCGGTTGCGTTGGCGGCCGTGGCAATAACGGCGATATCGGGCTCTTCCGACAGCCGCGACATGAGGATGGCGCGCATGGTCGGGGAATCTTCGATGATCAACACACGAATGGTCATGCATTCCTCCTGCGGTAAATGGTCGGTCCGGCGGGTTCGAGCAGGGCCGTGGCCGGCCCGGTGACGCGTTCGCTGTGGCCGATGTAGAGGTGGCCACCCGGCGCGAGCGCATTGGCGAAGCGGGCGATCAGGCGCTCCTTCGTCGGGCCGTCGAAATAGATCATCACGTTGCGGCAGAAGATGACGTCGAACTGGCCGGTGATCGGCCAGTCGCCCATCAGGTTGAGCGACCGGAACCGCACGATGGACCGGGCGACTTCGCCGATGGATACCGTATCGCCCTCGGCCTGCGTCCACAGCTGGACAAGGTCGCTCGGCATGGCAGCGATGTCCTTCGCTGCATAGATCCCGGCCTGCGCCTTGCGCAGCGCGTGCGGAGCAATGTCGCTGGCCAGCACGCGCAGGTCGCGATTGGCGATGCGGCGGCCTTCCAGCCGGTCGATCCCCAGCAGGGTCAGCACCAGCGACCAGGTTTCCTCGCCGCTGGAGCAGCCGGCCGACCAGATCCGCACCGGCTGGCCGATGTTGAGACGGCGCACGATTTCCGGGCGATCGACCTTTTCGAAGTGCTCGAAGTGGTGCGATTCGCGATAGAAAAAGGTGTGGTTGGTGGTCAGCGCGGCCACCGTGCGGGCCTGCACGTCGGCATCGCTGCGGATCAGCTCGACGAAATTGGCAAAGGTGCTGGTGTTGGTCTCGCGCACCAGCGGCGCCAGCCGGGAATAGACCAGCATGGCCTTTCCTTCGGCCAGGACATTGCCCGAAACCGAATAGACTAGGTCCGCGACCGCCCGGAAATCCGCAGGGCCGTACACGTCCGGGCTGACGCCAGGCAGGAACGGTTCGGAGAGGGTGGCGGCCATGGTCATGCGGCCTGCCGTTCCGGCGCGGGCGCGGTTACCGCCCCGGCTACCAGCCCATCGACGTCGAGGATCAGCGCAACGCGGCCGTCGCCAAGGATCGTCGCCCCGGCCACGCCCTTGACCGAGCGGTAATGGGTATCGAGGCTCTTGATGACGAACTGGCGCTGGTCGCAGATTTCATCGACCAGCAGCGCCGCCTGCCCGGCCGCCTCGGTATCGACGACGATCAGCACGCCGGACCCGGCATAGGTCAGCCGGCCGGCGGCGCCAATGGCCTGGCACACCGGCACGACCGGGATGAACCGCCCGCGCACGTTGAGCATCTGCCGCCCGGAGCCAAGCCCCTGCACTTCCGCCTCCTGCGGGCGCAGGCTTTCGACCACGTGGGTGAGCGGCACCACCAGCGTCTGATCGCCAACATTGACGATCATGCCGTCGGAAATCGCCAGGGTCAGCGGCAGGGTCAGGACGAAGGCGGTGCCCTTGCCCTGTTCGGATTCGATGGTCACCCGGCCGCCAAGATCCTTCACGTTCTGGCGGACGACGTCCATGCCGACACCGCGCCCCGACACGTTGGAGATGGTCTGCGCGGTCGAGAAGCCGGGCGCGAAGATCAGCGCGTCGATGTCCTCTGGCGAAAGCTGGGTATCGGGCGCGATGATGCCCTTCTCCACCGCCTTGGCGTAAACCCGTTCGCGGTCGATACCGCGGCCGTCATCGGCGATGCGGATCAGGATGCGGCCCGAGCGCTGTTCGGCGCTGAGCGTCAGCGTGCCTTCGGGGTCCTTGCCCTTGGCCAGCCGTTCCTCGGTGGGTTCGATGCCATGATCCACCGCGTTGCGGATCAGGTGCGTCATCGGTTCGCCGAGCCGTTCGATCACGGTCTTGTCGAGTTCGGTCGCCTCGCCGATCACTTCCAGGCGCACGGTCTTGCCGGTGCTGGCCGCCAGCTCGCGCAGGATGCGCGGTACGCGGCTGAACACCTGGCCGATCGGCTGGGCGCGGATCGACATGGCCGATTCCTGGATTTCGCGCGTCAGGCTTTCGAGCAGGGTCAGCTCCTCGCTGGCGCTGACGGATTCGCCGGACAGGCGCTGGGCGAGCATGGCCTGGGCAATCACCAGTTCGCCCACCGAATCGATCAGGCGATCGAGCTTGGTCAGTTCGATGCGGATCGACTGGCTGGCCGGTGCCGCAGGCTGGGCAGCGGGCGCATCGGCCGTCTTTGCCGCCGCCGGCGAAGGCGCGGCGGCTGCGGCCACCGGCGCGGCGCTTGTCGCCACGCCTGAGATTGCCGTCTGCGGCGTGGGCGAGATCTTGGCGGGCGGGATTGCCTGGTCCGCACCAAAGGCGAGGCTGCACCCCTCGTCAACGAAGTCGAACAGGTCGCGCACGGCTTCCTGCGAGACCGAGGCCGGCATTTCGAAGGTCCAGCCGAGATAGCCTTCGGCGGGGGCGAGATCATCAAGCGCCGGCACCAGCGAGCTGTCGCAGGTGAGGCAGCGCCCACCCATGCGGGTCAGTTCGCGCAGGGTCAGCACCGGCTCGCCGCCATTGGCCATGGCCGCGGCGTGCGGGCGGATGTGGACCTGCCAGGTATCCTCCGCAGACCCGGCACCGCCCAGTTCGCCGACGATCGAATCCAGCATGGAATCGAGATCGAGGTCGAAGCCCAGCCCCGCATCGTCCGACGCGGGCTGCGCCGGTTCCGGCTCGGCCGGGCTGGCGGCCGCCGGCGGCGCCGACGGCGCATTGCCCGCCCCGCGCGCCACGGCCATTTCCTCCAGCAGGGCGGCATCGTCCGGCGGGGTGCCGCCATCGCGCGCCACGGTGACATGATCGCTCAGCGTATCAAGCGCGCGCAGCAGCAGTTCGACCAGCGTATCGGTAACCGGCAGGATCTCTTCGCGCACGTCCGACAGCAGCGTTTCGAAGGCGTGGGTATAGGCCTGCAGCGCCTCGAACCCGAAGGCGCCCGCGCCGCCCTTGATCGAGTGGACCGCGCGGAAAACGCCGTTCACCGTATCGGCATCCTGCGTGCCGTTCCGGCAGGCATCGAGCCCGGATTCGGCGGCCGCCAGCGATTCCTCGCATTCGACGAAGAAGATGGCCTGAATTTCCTCGGGGCTCATGCGATGGCTCCATCGAACAGGGCTTCGGACAGGCCGGTGGCCCTGGCCGCTTCAGCAAGGGCGGGAGAGGCGATGATCTGTGCGCCGCCTTCGGAACGGCGCGCGCTGACCAGAAGCTGCAGCAGGGCCTGGCCAACCTGTTCAACGGCCGAACCATCGATCTGCATCGCCGTGTGGCTCACCGCGGCGCGCAGTTCGGGCGCTAACGCCAGGACGGCTGCTCGGTCGCAACGCGCTGGTAGCTTGATCATCATCCTATCCCCTTTCCCCAAGCGCTCGTGCCGATCAGAACTCGGTCCAGTCGTCGTCGAAGTCGGTCGGCTTCAGGGCGAGATTGCCGTGGACCGCCGGGACGGGTGCCGCCTTGCGCGCCTTGGCCGGACGCGGAGCGCTGACCTTTGGCGATGCGGCGGAAGCGCCGGTTTTGAACTGGCCGACCAGATTGCTGAGCTCGCCCGCTTCGTCGGCCAGGCTGCGCGAGGCGGCCGTCGATTCCTCGACCATGGCCGCGTTCTGCTGCGTCATCCGGTCCATTTCCGAAACCGAGGCGTTGACCTGTTGCAGGTTGACCGACTGGCTTTCCGCCGAGCGCGCAATCTCGCTGATCCGGTTGCTGATTTCGCCAACGCGGCCGACGATCTTTTCCAGCAGCACGCCGGTTTCGCCGACCAGCTTCACGCCGCCCGAAACCTGCTCGGTCGAGGCGTTGATCAGATCCTTGATGTTGCGCGCCGCATCGGCGCTGCGCTGGGCCAGCGCGCGCACTTCGTTGGCAACCACGGCAAAGCCCTTGCCGGCGTCGCCGGCGCGCGCCGCTTCCACCCCGGCGTTGAGCGCCAGCAGGTTGGTCTGGAAGGCGATGCCATCGATGACGTCGATGATCTGGGTGATTTCGTGGGCGCCCTTTTCGATCTCGGCCATGGCCGCCACGGCGCGCTGCACCACTTCGCCGCCATCGTTGGCTTCGCGGTGCGCTTCCTCGATCGATTTCTGCATTTCCACGGCGCTGTCGGCAGTTTCCTGCACGCCGCTCGTGACCTGGTTCATCGCGGCCGAGGTTTCTTCGAGGCTGGCCGCCTGCTGTTCGTTGCGCACGGCCAGATCGTCGGACGCCGCGCGGATTTCGCCGGCCCCGGTCGAAACGCTTTGCGCCGAAGCCGATACGCGGGTGATGATGTCCGCCAGGCTGCCGACGGTCTGGTTGAAGCTGGCGCGAAGGGCCTCGTACTCTTCGGCGAGCGGCTTATCGATGCGGTAGGCCAGGTTGCCCTCAGCCAGCTGCGCAAGCCCGCCCGACAGCGATTCGACCACGCTGCGCTGGCGCACCTCGGCCTCGCGCTGGGCAATCGCGGCGTCGCGAAACACCTCGATCGAGCGCGTCATCGTGCCGATTTCATCCTCGCGATGATCGGAACGGCGCCCGGCTTCCAGATCGCCCCGCCCCATGCGGTTCATGACCTCGGCGGTTTCCTGGATGGGGTTCAGCACCTTGCGGCCCAGCAGGACCAGCGCAGCGCTGATCAGGCCGATCAGCGCGACAACACAGGCAAGCAGCACCAAGATGGTGGAACGCGTCGAGGAATTCGCCGCTTCGACGTTCTGCGCGTCGCGCTTGCTGGCAATGGCAAGCAGTTCCTGAACTTCGCCGACTTCTCTGTCATAGATTTCACCCAGCACATCATGCGCAGCGTTGACTTTGCCGATGTCGCGGCTGCGGATGGCCGGTATCAGCTGGCCGTTGATGACCGACCAGAACCGGCGCGCATCAACGTCGATCTTGCGGTTCAGAACATCGCGCGCATCCTGATCGATATCCGCCGCAGTCCAGCGCTTGATCGCCGCGTCGTAGCTCTGCTCCAGCTTGCCGAGATTCTTTATGTGCTCTTCGGACGAGGCATAGAGGTTCTGGTTGCTCTCTTCGACGAGGATCGTCGCTTCAAGCATCGGCTCCAGCATGGAGAGCGGCGGCGGGGCCAGATCGGCAACAAAATCCCCAAGCAGCGCATCGCGTTCATAGATCGGCCCGCCAAAACGGATCTCATTGACACTGTAGGCGCCGATGCCAACCGTAAGCAGAAGCGTTGCGATGATCGCGCCGCCAACAAGCTGGCTGTTGCGTTTCAGGGACTTGCTCATTGTTACCTATCCTTTCAACCGTCGCATCCTGCATTGAATCGCGTGTTGCCTGACGGAACCGGATTGCAGCGATCGCATCGAGGTTACTGGTACAGCACGGGCGCAAAGCTCTGCTTGAAAGCGGGCTAGGTGGATGCCCGTAAGGTGCGGATTTGTGCGGCCAACCGGGCCGCAGGCTCAGTCGGCGGGGCGGGTAAAGCCCATGCGCAGGCGCAGGGTGAAGGCCCAGCCTTCATGGTCGCAGCAGCCGTGCGCGCCGCTGCGCACGTGCTGAATATCGGGCTGCACGATCAGCCATGGCGCCAGCGCGTCGGCATAGGTGACTTCGAAGCCGATATCGCTGCGATGGGCGATCTGCCCGGCATCGGCGGCATTGCGCAGGAACCGGTCGGTCAGGAACGCCTGATGCACACCGATGGAAAACTGGCTCTCCGGCCGCGCGGCAAGGGGCGCCTTGACCAGCAGCCCGGCTTGCCAGCCGCCGGAATAGGGCGTGGTCTTGCCGTCGGACAGGCCGGCGCGGGCGAACAGGGCCACGTTGCGATCATCGCCGCCGGCAACGCGCTGCTCATAGATTCCGTAAAGGCCATAGGCGCGGCGCGGGACGGGATCGCCCCCGGCATCGACATCGCGCAGATCGGGCTGGCGGCTGCTATAGGTCCAGCCGCCCAGCCCCAGGCGCAGACCGCCCGGCCAGGTCTTGCCCGCCTCGCCAATGAACAGGGCGCCCTTGCCGAACAGCGAGGAGCCCTTTTCGCGCCCGCCAAGCCCAGTTTCGGCGTTAACCACCGCGCCTTGCAGATAGGTTCCGCCAGCCGTTTCCAGCCGCACCCGCGCGGTCAGCGCCGTCGCCGGAAATATCGATGGCCCGTTCGGCCCCGTGGCCGACAGTTCCGAACCGATGCCGAAGGGCGGCGCGATGAGCAGCGACGAAGCCTCGGTGCTGTAGAATTCGCTGTTGAGGTCCGACAGGCCAAGGCGCACCGATCCGCGGCCCTTGGCAAAGGGCTGTTCGACGAACAGTTCGAACAGGCGGATGCGGTTCTCCGCAACCTCGATGTTGTTGATGCCCTGCAAGGTGCCGGCGTGATCGTTGGGCCGCCCGCCCTGGCTGGCAATCGCGCCGACCATCAGGCGCGAGCCCGCAAGGCCGGTCAGCGCGTCGAGCGCGATGTTCGCCTTGACGCTCGCCAGCGCGAGATAGTCCAGCTGCGTGCCAGCATCGGTCGTCACCGCCACGGTATCGGCCACATATTCGGCTTCCAGCCGCGTGCCGGCGTCCTCCTGGGCGCTGGCCGGGTTCGGCATGGCGAAGACGGCCATGGCGCAGCCGATCGTAAACGCGGCCGTGATCCGGGTCCTGCGCCCTGCGGCGCGCGAGAAAACTGCCTTGGCCACTGGTCGATCCTTCGAATCGCATCGGAATTGAAGCGACACGACCCGTAGAGCGCCAGCGCAAAAGGAGCTTTTGCCCCCGATTATGGGATTATGCAGAGCCGCCCATTCGCATTTGCTGGCGATTTTGCGCCTAGAACTAGCTGCGAACAGTCCGGATTATCCAGGGAAACCCGATGCACGAAGCCCGCGTCCTCGTCGTAGATGATTCAGCCGCCATGCGCGCGCTGTTCTCGGACATTCTCGAACAGCAGCGCGACGTCCGCGTCGTCGGCACGGCAGCCAGCGCCGATGAGGCGCGCGGCGCGATTGCCGAACTGAAGCCCAATGTCCTGACGCTCGACGTAGAAATGCCGGGGATGAGCGGCATCGATTTCCTCGCGGAAATCATGTCGACCAAGCCGATGCCGGTGGTGATGCTATCGGGCCTGACGCAGAGCGGCACCGAGGTGTCGCTCAAGGCCTATGAACTGGGCGCGGTCGAATGTTTCCCCAAGCCGCTGAAGGCCACGCCCGACCAGTTTGCCAAGACTGTCGGCAAGCTGGGCAAGATCGTCCTTGCCGCCGCCAATTCCAACCTGCGCGCCAAACCGCGCGCACAAGCGGCCCGCGCCGCCGAGCCGGTGCAGTTCACCTGGAACGGGCATGTCGTCGCCCTGTCCGCCTCGATGGGCGGCATCGATGCCTTGTCGATCCTGCTGGCCCACTGGCCGGCCAATTGCCCGCCGACGGTGGTCTGTCTTCAGGCCGAAGCGGCGCTGGTCGAAACCTTCGTCGCCCGGCTCGACAGTGAACTGAAATGCCACGTGCGCACGGTGAAGGACGGCGCGCAGCTGACGCAGGGGACGGTCCACGTGACCGCCGATCCCGGCAAGCACGTCGTCTTCGAACCCGGCACGCCGCCGCGCCTGCGGCTGATGGAGCGCGATCCGATTGACGGTGCGCGCCCCTGTGCCAACCTGCTTTACGGCACGCTCGCCCGCGCCGGCGTTCCTGCCGCAGCGGCCGTCCTCAGCGGACTGGGCGAGGATGGCGCCAAGGGCCTCAAGCTGATGCGCGATGCGGGCTGCGATACCTTTGCGCAGGACCGGGCCAGCGCCACCGTGAGCGAAGCCCCTGCCGCCGCGATTGCCGCCGATGCGGCCCAGAAGGAGCTGCCGCTGGACGCACTTGGCGAAGCGCTGATCGCGGTCTGCTCGCAGAGCTAGAGCAGGACCTTCGCCAGAGCCCGCAGGTCGGCCAGCGAGCCGTCGAGGCCCGCGCCGCCGGTGATGGTCTGCACGCAGACGTGATCGGCCCCGGCGTCGTGGTGCTGCTTCACCCGCGCGGCAATGGCCGCTTCATCGCCCATGGCGAAGATGCCGGAGAGCAGGGCATCGCTTTGCTGATCGATATCGGCATCGCTGAAGCCCTGCCGCTTCCACGAATTCACATAATTCGGCAGGCGCGCGTAATGGGTCAGCGCCTCAACCGCCTTGGCCCGGGCGCTGGCGGGATCGCTATCCAGCACGGCACCCTGTTCCGGCGCGAGCAGCTTGCCCGGCCCCATGATCGCCCGCGCCTCTGCGCTGTGCGATGGCGCGACGAGATAGGGATGCGCGCCGGCGGTGCGCTGGCCGGCCAGGTCCACCATCTTCGGCCCCAGCGCGGCCAGGCAGGTCTGCTCCAGCGGCATGCCCGCCGCCGCGAATGCATCGAGCCAGGCCGCCATCTTGGCTACCGGGCGGTTCCAGTTTTCGCCGATGATCGGCCCGTGGCTGACGCCCAGCCCCAGCATCACCCGC
>JBJTLW010000134.1:0-11449 GCA_046063225.1 Novosphingobium sp.
GCCGGAAATGCGCGCGCTGGCCGATCAGTACGACGTGGTCTGTTCGGCCTTCTTCCTTGAAGGCGATACCATCGTCAGCCGCGAACGCGCCGCATCGATCAGCCATGTCGGCTATTCGCTGCCGCTGGGCACGCGCATCCGGCTGATGCCGCGTTCGCTGCCGACGTTCTTTTCGTGGCAGCCGGATGAAGCGCGTCTGCGCATGGACCGGTCCGATCCGCCCCCGACCGCAGCCCAGCGCGATCAGATCGAAAGCGCCATGGACTTCGTGCGCAGCCATGGCTTTGCGGTGATGACCCGCACCGACGAATCCGGCCGCCAGCCCGACAGTCTCGAGGCGTTCGGCGCCGAGGCTGACCGCCCGGTGGCCATCCAGTCGCGCATCGACGCCGGTGAAACCTATGTGGTCAGTGCCGTCATGGCACCCGTGTTCAATGCGCAGGGCCGGATCGAGTTCGTGCTTTCGCTGATGGGCTTCAACGCTCCGATGAGCGGTGCCCAGATCCACGCGGCAGGCGACGCGCTGAAGGCTGCCTGCAACCGCATCGGCGCGTTCCTTTCCTGATTACAGCCGATTCCAATCCCGGATCGCTAAGCCGGAAACGGCTTGCGGGAATCGCGCACGCCGCCTAAATTGTGAATAACTATTCGCAATAATGAATTTGGGAGTGCGCCATGTCCGACGTCATCGTCGCCCCGGAAACCCGCGACCTCGCTGAACTCGCGCGCGCCCTGTCCCGCTGGCTGGCCGGGCAACTGGGGGTTACCGACGTTGCCCTGTCCGACATGGCCTATCCGCGCGGTGCCGGCCAATCGCACGAAACGATCCTGTTTTCCGCGAGCTGGACCGGCGGTGCGCTCGAAGGCGTGGTCCGGATCAAGCCCGGCGGCTTTACCGTCTTTCCCGACGACCTGTTTGAAGAGCAGTACCGCGTGATGAAGGCGCTGCACGCGGCCGGCAAGGTCCGCATTGCCGAGCCGCTGTGGCTGGAAACCGACAGCGCGGTACTGGGCCGCCCGTTCTTCGTCATGCGCAAGGCACTGGGCCGCGTCCCGGTCAGCGTGCCGCCCTATTCCGAAAGCGGCTGGGTGTTCGATGCCAGCCCCGCCCAGCGCCGCGTGCTGTGGGAAGACGGGGTGCGCCAGCTCGCCGCGATCCAGCTGGCCGATCCAGCCGACTTCCCGTTTCTGGCCGGCCCGGACCACGCGCGTGACGGCCTGCCGCAGGAATGGGACAAGTACAGCCGCTTCATCGCCTGGCTTGATGAGGTGCCGGCCACCCGCCCGTTCTGCCGGGTGCTGGAACGCGCCATGGTCCGCCTCGCCGAAACCATGCCGGTCGATGCGCCCGCCGGTCTCGTCTGGGGCGATGCGCGGCTGGGCAACATGATGTTTGGCGACGATTTCCGCGTGGTCGCGGTGATGGACTGGGAACAGCCCAGCCTTGGCGGAGCGCTCAACGATCTCGCCTGGTTCCTCAAAATGGCGGACAACTGGCACCGCCGCCCCGGTCGCCCGTGGTTTGAAGGCATGGGCACGCGCGAGGAAACGATCGCGCTGTGGGAAGAAATTTGCGGCAAGAGCGCGGCGCACCTGCCGTGGTTCGATCAGTTCACCAGCATCAAGACGACCTGCACAGGGCTGCGGCTGGATCAGCTGCGCGGCACCAGCACCTATGACGAACGGGCGCTGGCGCAGCGGCTTGGGGTGGATTAAGTTGAAATCTCGAGTACCACGCAGCACCCTTCGACAGGCTCAATCCAGCTTGAAGAACCGCTTGGCGTTGGTGCAGATGATCGCCTTCGTCTCGTCGGCCGGCACGCCGTCGAAATCGCGCATGATGATCTTGCGCGAGTTGGGATAGGTGGTTTCGGAATGCGGATAGTCCGATGACCACATGATGTTGCGCCCGCCGGGAAGATTGCGGCACAGCACGCCGGTGCGGTCCTGAATGAACGAGCCCCAGACGTTGCGGTCCATGTAGAAGGCCGGGCTTTCGGTCAGCGGGCTCTCCACCCAGTAGCGCTGCTTTTCCCAGGTGCGCGTCACGTATTCGGTGAACCACGCCATCCAGCCCACGCCGCTTTCGATCATGCCGAGCCGCAGCTTGGGAAAGCGCTGGAAGATGCCGTGAAAGATGAACATCGACACCGGTTCCGCCATGGCGAGCTTCGACATCGGCATGTCGGGCAGGAAGTGCAACTTGTCACCAAAGCGCGGCACGCGGCCGCCAAGGTGCATGGTGACGGTCAGGTCCAGATCCTGGATCACTGCCCACAGCCGGTCAAATTCCGGCTGGTAATATTGCAGTTCGCCCTTGGGATCGCCGGTCAGCGCGGAAACCTGCCCCGCCTTCATATTGGCGACGTTCGATGAGGTTTCCCACGCCTTGGCGTTCTGCGGGAAGGCCGGCAGGTTGATCGCCTTGCAGCCCATCTTTGCCAGCCGCTGGATCTGTCCGATGGTTTCATCGATGTCGCGCATCGGCAGATAGCCCACCGGGTGCAGGCGGTTCTTGTCGGCGCTGCACCAGTCCATCACCCAGGTCTGGTAGGCTTCATAGCTCGCCATGTAGAGTTCGTTGTCGAGCGTGCCGAGCGGGCCGCCGCCGAACAGCACGGCCTGGCTCATGCCATCAAGGTCCATTTCGGAGAGGCGGAAATTCGCGTCCCATGCCGCGCGCATGTCGGACAGCTTGCCCCGCATCTTGAAGTTCTTGCCGTCGCGCCCGGCCTGGTTGTTGATCATCTGCAAGGGGCGGCGGTTGCCTTCGAAAACGATCCAGTCGCAATCGTCGCCCTCCTCGATCCGGGGCGCGCGGTCCCGCAGGTGGGCGGGCAGGTATTCCTGCCACATGGTATAGGGCGGATCGATATGGGCATCGGCGTCGATGATCTCGCCAAGTGTCCAGCTGTCGACATCCTGCAAGGGACGGTCGAGGGTATCGAGGTCTGCCATATGCCTCTCCGCAAATTCGTTATTGTGAATTAATAATCGATATGTGGAATTATTATGCAAATGCCCCGAGGAGTCAATCGGTCCGCAGCAGCAGCGCGCCATAGCCATACCCGCCGTTGCACACGGCGCTGACCTTCGCGTCCTTCACCTGCCGCCCGCCGCCCCGACCCCACAATTGCAGGCAGGCTTCATAGGTGTGGCCATAGCCGTGGAACCGCCCGCCCGAGAGCTGGCCGCCGCCGGTGTTGACCGGCAGTTCGCCACCAATGCCGGTGCGCGTACCGCCTTCGAAGAAGCGCGCCGCCTCGCCCGGCTGCCACAACCCCAGCGCTTCGCCCCAGATCCATACGTGGATCGAAAAGCCGTCATAGATCTGCGCGCAGGACAGGTCCTTCGGCCTGAGATCGGTACGCTGCCACAGCATCTCGCCAGCCCTGGTTGCGGGCAGCGTGGTGAAATCGCCGGTGTGGATGCCCTGCCCGAGCCCGCCCAAGGACATGCCCATGGCCTCGATATGGATCGGCGGATTGGCGCCATCCATCGCGGCATCGCGGTGCGACACGATCAGCGCGGTCGACCCGTCGATATGCGTATCGCAATCGTAGAGCCTGAGCGGCGAGGAGATGATCCGGCTGGCCAGGTAATCGTCGATGGTCAGCGGATCGCGGTAGATCGCATTGGGGTTGTGCGCGGCGTTGGCGCGGGCGTTGACCGCCACCCAGCCGAGCTGTTCCTCCCCCACGCCGTACTTGTCGAAATAGGCGCGGGCGAACAGCGCCCAGTGGTTCGCAGGGGATACGGCGTGGAACGGCACGGTCCAGGCGTTGTTGCCCGAAACGCGCGCTGCGGTTCCCGAAAGCAGGGTCGCTTCGCGCGATTGCAGCCGCGCCTGCGCCTGGGCGACGGTGCGGAAGACCAGCACATGGCGGCACAGGCCGGTGGCGACAGCCATGATCGCCGCGAAGATCGCGCCCATGTGGCCCGGGCCTTCGTGATTGGCGACGCCGATCCACTTGGCATCGATACCCAGCGCGAACATCGCCTCGTTGACGCCGACCGGCGAAATTCCACCCCCCAGGTCCGTCTTGGGCGGATAGTTGACGATGCCGTCGATGTCCTCGACGCGCAGGCCGGCATCGGCAATGGCCTTGTGGGCGGCGTCCAGCGTCAGTTCGATCGGGCTCTTGGCCGAAGGGCGGCCAACCTCGGACTGGCCGATGCCGGTGATGCGGCAGAGCTTTTCGGGAAGGTCAGCCACGGGCAGGCGCCACCGGTGCGAACAGCGGGATCCAGACATCGTCCTGCCGTTCGAAAGTCACGCGCACCGGCATGCCCGATCGCACCCCGTCCGGCGCGCAGAGGACGTTGCTCAGCACATAGAGTTCTGCCTGTTCGGCCAGTTCGATCGCGGCGAAAATGAAGGTCGGGTCCACACCCTTTTGCCAGGGCTGGTGATTGACCGTCCAGCTTTTCACCGTGCCGCGCCCGGACACCACCTTGGGCGCCAGCTTGGCCGAATGGCAGGTGCCGCAGCGCACCAGCGGCGGGTGCTGGTAATGGCCGCAAGCCTTGCAGTGCTGGATGCGCAGCCGCCCGTCGGCCCCACTGGTCCAGAAGAATTCGCTCAGCGGCTCGAGCAGCGGAAGCTTGCGAGCCGCGGTCAAAACACCACACCTTTCACCTTGAGGTCGATGATCTCATCCTCCGAAAGGCCGGCGGCGGCCAGCACTTCATCGGAATGCGCGCCCACATCAGGCGACTGGCCGGCGGGCAGCGGACGGCCATCGAATTGCATCGGCACCGAGACGACCGGGATATCGACGCCGACCGTGGTGGTGACCGTCTGGAGATATTCGTTGGCCTGCACCTGCACGTCCTTGTGCAGTTCACCGATGTGCTGGACCACGTCCCACTGGCCATCCTGCTGCGCCAGGATTTCGCGCCATTCGGCAAGCGGCCTGCTTTCGAAGATCCGCGTCAGTTCGGCGCAGCACTCGACGCAGTTCTGCGAACGCGCGCGGGCATCGACATAGCGCGGATCATCGCGCAGGTCGGTGCGGCCGACCAGTTCCATCAACGGCGCCCAGTACTTGTCCGATTGCAGCATGCACAGCGCCAGGAAGCGGTTGTCACTGGTGCGGTAGGTATAGGACAGCACGTTGTTCGGCTGGCCGCGCGGCGGGCGGGGGAAATTGTCCAGCCCGTCGATCATGGTCTGGGCGATGCCGCGCTGCATGGACCACATCGCCGCGTTGAGCAGCGAGACTTCCACCGTCGAAGCCTCCCCCGTCAGCGCGCGCTTGGCGATGGCGGCACAGATACCGCCAGCCAGCATCGATCCGGACAGGGTGTCGCCATGGGCCGGGCCGGCCGGCGCGACCGGATAGTCCGCGTCCGGTTCGGTAAGGGCAGAGCTGATCCCGCCGCGCGACCAATAGGAAATGGCATCATAACCGCCCTTGTCGCCTTCCGGCCCGCGATGGCCAACGGCGCTGCCAAAGGCATAGATCAGCTTGGGAAAGCGCGCGCGCAGCGTTTCCGCATCGATGTTCATCGCCTTGCGCGCGCGCGGCAGGAAATTGGTGAGGAACACGTCGGCATCTTCCAGCAGGCGCATCAGCACGGCTTGTCCTTCGCCCGACTTGAGATCGAGCGTGATCGACTTCTTGCCGCGGTTATAGCATTCCCAAGACAGTTCCATCTTCTCCGCGCCGGTCGCTCCCGCCACCGATCGCAGGCCGCGGATGGGATCGCCGTTCAGCGGTTCGACCTTGATAACCTCGGCCCCCATGTCGCTGAGCATGGCCCCGGCCACCGGCACGAAGGCCCACATCGACGCTTCGATCACCTTGATCCCTTCGAGCGGCCTGCCCATCATTCCTTCTCCCGCGTGTCGATCGAAAACAGCCGGTTGGCCTTGCCGAAAAATCTAGCCGCGCTTGACAAGGGGTCAACCAATTTCGAATATGTGACTTCATTTTCGCAATTGCGAATTATGCGGCTACGGCATTCTAGCGCCGCCACCGGGGAGAGTCATGGCCATGAACCGCACCGATATACCGGAAAAGCTTGCCGATGCGCTGCGTCCGGACTGGCTGTCCGCCGCGCTCGATGTGGCGATCGACCGGGTCGACACGGTCGAGGTCATCCGCACCGTCGCCACCAAGGTGCGCTTCGTCGCCCACCCCGCCGATGGCTCCGCGCCGCTGGCCCTGTGCCTCAAGGGGCTGCTCGATGGTGACGAGACGACCCGGATGGGCGGCCCGACCATGGTCAAGGAAGCGGACTTCTACGGAAAGGTGGCAGCCCATGTTGCCGTGCGCGTGCCGACGTGCGTCAGGGCGGTGATCGATCGCGAAGCGCGGCAGGCGGTGGTCATCATGCGCGACCTGATTGCCGAGGGCGCAACCTTCTGCTCCGCGCTCGATCCTTTCGATGCCGATCAGACCGCCGCGAGCCTTGAGCAGCTGGCCGCGCTGCACGCCGGACAGGGGCTTTTGGCCGAACGCCCGTGGATCACCCGCCGGATCGATGACTTCGCGAGCAGGCCGCACCTTACCCCCGCGCAATTGCAGGCGCTGCTCGACGATCCGCGCGGAGACAGCCTTTCACCCGCGACGAAGGATGCGAAGCGCCTGCTGGCCGCGCTGGGCCCGCTTGCAACGCGCGACGAGCAGCGCGCCCAGTTCCTTGTTCACGGCGATGCCCATGCCGGCAATATCTTCCGAACCGCGCAAGGCCCGGGCCTGATTGACTGGCAGTTGCTGCAGGCCGGCGGCTGGGCGCTGGATGTGGCCTATCACATCGCGGCAACGCTGCCGGTGGACACGGCCGCCAACGAGGAGCGGCGGCTGCTGACGCATTATCTCGGCGTCATGCGCGCCGCCGGTTGCGCCATGCCCGATGCGGACACCGCCTGGCAGGAATACCGCGAGGCCATGGTCTATGGTTTCTACCTCTGGGCCATCACGCGGCGCGTCGATCCGCCGATCATTCATGCCTTTTCTGCCAGGCTTGGCGCCGGGGTGGAGCGCCTGGACAGTTTCGCGCTGCTTGGCGTCTGACCGGCCGCGCCTTCCCGCCTGATCTTATCCAGATGCGAAGCGGGGGACGGATATCCGCATCCGTCCCCCGCCAGCGAGAGGTCCAGCCTTGGGAGGAGCAGACCAGTCGCTGATCAGCCTCCTCCGAAGGAGAAGCGCAGGCGCACGCCGTACATGCGCGGCGGGCCGTACATGTAATCGCCGATGCCCGACGATTCGAAACCTCCACCGGCCGAGGTGCGATAGAGCTGGTTCGTGACGTTGGTGGCAAAGCCGATCAGGTCCACGCCGCTGCCGCCGATATTGGCGAAGGTCGCGTTGAGGTTGAGCAGGCTTGTGGACGGGATGCGGGTGTTGCCGTCGACCAGTTGCGTCGAGGTGTAGGTCCAGATCGCCCCCAGCGTAACCTTGCCGAACGAATCCGGCGTGGGGATCGTCAGGTCGGCCGAAGCGGTCAGGCGGTGATGCGGCGAATAGGACAGCTCACCCCCCACCGTTCCGCGCGGGATGATCGCCGAGAACGGGCTGTTGGCCGCGAGCGTCGGCGCGATCAGTTCCTTGATCTCGGTGTCGAGATAGGAATAGCCGACCGACAGGCGCAGCATCTTCGCGATGTTGGCCCCGGCATCGACTTCGATGCCCTTGATCTCCGACCGGCCGGCGTTGATGATCGCCGCACCGCCGGCCAGACCCGACGTGGGCTTGGCAATCAGCGCGCCGAAGATCTGCTGGTCGCGGAAGTTGTTGTAGAAGGCCGCGATGTTGAAGTAGCCCGGAACCGCTCCGCTGAAGGTGAACTTGCCGCCCACTTCATAGGTATCGACCTTTTCCGGACCCGCCGTTTCGATGCCCGGATTGGTGAAGTTCACCGTGCCCTGCCGATATCCGCGCGACCACTTGGCATAGATCAGCATATCTTCGGTCGGCTTGAAATCGACACCCAGAAGCCAGGTCGGCTTGCTCGACTTGGTGACGATGCGGGTGCCGCACAGCGAGGTGTCGGGCGTAGCCAACAGGTTCACCGTCGGATGGTTGAGCACGTCGTTGCACACGCGCTGCGCCGGAATGGTGCCGGTGCCCGGGATCGTCGCCAGAATGTAGCGGTTCGATTCGGCGTACCCGTCGATCGTATCGAAGGTGTAGCGGAAGCCGCCGGTCAGCGAGAGCTGATCGGTGAACTTGTAGGTCGCCTGCGCAAAGACGCCGTGGTTGTTGAACTTGAAGCGGGTGCGCGATTCCGAGATGATGACGCCCGGCGCGGTGAAGCTGGCCGACAGCGGCACCAGCGGCAGCGCGCCCGTGCAGTTCAGCGTGCCCGGATCGGCGCACTGGCCGTAGATCCCGGTGCGCTGCTGGTTCCAACCGAGCGGCCGGCTGAACTCAAGATAGCCGCCGACGACATAGCTCAGCCGGTCGTCCGCCGTGCGCCCCTGGAACTGCAGCTCCTCGGTTGCCGTGCTGCCGGCCGCCGCATCGTTGCCCGGCTGCGTGCCCAGCTGGATATACTGGAACCGCGAACCCGGCAGGGGCCCGCCGCGGCCAGCAAAGAACTGCGTGGCCGTGGTGTTCGGCACGAAGAAGTTGTCGCTGTAGAGCTGGAATGCGCTCTGCTCGCGGTATTCGCCGTAGCTCATGATGTTCTTGACGGTCAGCGTGTCGCTGGCTTGCCAGGTGGTGGTGTTGATCACCTGCCACTGGCGCAGGAAGATGCGCGGGTTCTGGGCCGAAACCTCGACATCGAGCGGGCCGTCGCCGCGCGCCCTCTGCCGGGCGATCTGGTCGCAGGCGGCCAGCGAGGTGTAGTAGCGCGTCAGGCTGCCACCAGCGAGCGGCGAGGCGGCGTTGGCATCGCAGTATTCATAGTGCGAGGCATAACCGTTGGTGTCCGATCGGCTGTAGGTGGCGACGATCGAATTCTCGAGGTTCGGCGTCAGCTCGCCCAGGATCGACAGGCGACCGTAGAAATAGTTGACGTCGTTGTAGTCCGCCGGGCCGATGCCCGAACGGTTACGCATATAGCCGTCGCGCTCGTTGCGATCGAACGAGAAGCGGACCTTGAAGGTTTCGGCGAGCGGAATGTTGATCGCGCCCTGCACGCGCTTCTGGTCGTAATTGCCGTAAGTGCCTTCCAGATAGCCGCCGAACTCGCCGTTCGGGCGCTTGGGCACCAGCAGGATAGCGCCGCCGGTGGTGTTGCGGCCGAAGAGCGTGCCTTGCGGGCCTTTCAGCACCTGCACGTTCTGCAAATCGGTGAACGCACCGGCGCCGACCGTGTTGGCGCCAGCGGTGCCGCCCTGGGCGCGCACGCCGACCACGTCGGAGAAGTAGACCCCGACGGTCGGAGCCGTTGCCGCGTCCTGGTTGAAGCCGCGAATGGCGAAGGTCGCCTTTTCCGGACCGAAGCGCGTGTTGGTTGACAGCGACGGCGTATAGGCCGCGAGATCGGATGCCACGGCGACGTTGCGGTTGCCCAGCTGTTCCTGGTTGAACACGGTGATCGAGATCGGCACGTCCTGCAAACGTTCCTCGACACGGCGAGCCGTCACGACGATGTCGGTCGGCGAATCGGCGCTGTCATCTGCGCTGTCCTGCGCCCATGCGGCTGGGCTCATGCTGATCGCCAGGGCGGCGGCAAGGAATGACGACGTAGTCCGGAAACTCGCTTTCATGATCTTCTCCCAAGTGCTTGGCGTCTGGCGGGATGCCGTTGGCCGTTCGTTCCGGCTCTTGCGGCCGGGTTTGTTCAGCATTCTATGAAATACTGTGGATCATACGATCACTGTGCGGCGGAGAGGTCAAGCACTGCAAAGGCAAGGAACTTGTCCCTGACGGAAATAGCGACTGTTCTGCAAAATCAACTCGCAGGCTGATTTTCCGGAAAATCGGGCGCGGACGCATCGGGATTGACGAAAGCATCACTCCCTGCAAAAATGCGAATTATTTTTCGATATAGCGAATTTTTGGGAGTGAGCATGGACCACGCGGGCTACATCGACGGCCGCTTCGTGACAGGCGAGGGGGCTGCCTTTACGGTTGAAAACCCATCGGACGGCTCGCTTGTCGCCACCATAACCGGGCTGTCCGCGGAACAGACCGGACAGGCCATTGCCGCCGCACGCCGCGCCTTCGACGCAGGGGAATGGAGCCGCCTGCCGCGCGGTGAGCGGGCAGAGATCATGCGCCGTTATGCCGCTGCCCTTGCCCGTCATGCCGATCGCCTGAAAGAGCTGGCTGTGCTCGAAGCGGGCTGTCCGGTTTCCTCCTCGGTCATGTTTGCCCAGGTGCAGACCCCGCTGCGCCATGCCGCCGAGATCCCCGACGTCTTCATGTCGCTGCCCGAAATCGAGGAAAATCCGCTTCCGATGCACGAGCGGCTGGGCGTGGCCGGTATCCCGATGCAATCGATCCGCCGCTATCTGCCGCACGGCGTCGTCTCCGCCATTGCCGCCTACAACGTGCCCCTGTTCACCGCCCTGTGGAAGGTGGTGCCGGCGCTCGTCACCGGCAACACGGTTGTCCTGCGGCCCAATCCGCTGACGCCGATTTCCTCCATGATCTTTGCTGAAGCCGCAGAGGAAGCGGGCCTGCCCGCCGGCGTGCTGAACGTTGTAATCGAAGGTGGGCTTGAAGGCGGTCAGTTGATGTCATCCGACCCGCGCGTCGACATGGTGTCGTTCACCGGCTCGGTCGGCGTCGGCATCAAGATTGCCGAACAGGCCGCGCCGACCCTGAAGCCGCTGGTCCTCGAACTGGGGGGCAAGTCGGCCCAGATCTTCCTGCCGGATTCCATCGACAAGGCGCCAATGCACGCGCGCATCGTCTGCGTCAGCCACGCCGGGCAGGGCTGCGCGCTCGGCACGCGCATTTTCGTGCCGGAAGACAGCAAGGCCGAGGTTCTCGCCAAGGCAAAGGAACTGCTCGCCGCCATCCGTATCGGCCCAGCCAGCGATGCGGCGACAGAAACCGGCCCGGTGGTCAACGCCGCCGCCGTTGCCCGCTGCGAACGCATCGTCGCCGAAGCCGTCGCCGCCGGGGCAAAAGTGGTCCATGGCGGCAAGGCCTGGACCGGAATTCCCGGTGGCCACTATTTCGAACCGACCCTGCTCGACCTGCCGGACAACGCCAACCCGGCCGCGCAGGAAGAGGTCTTCGGCCCCGTCGTTTCGGTGATCGGTTACCGCGATCTCGACCATGCGATTGCCATGGCCAACGATTCGAAGTTCGGCCTGTCGGGCTGGGTCCACGGGGCAGACAAGCGCGCCGCGCTGAAAGTGGGCGAAGCGATGCGATCGGGCTCGATCAACGTGAACAACGGCGTCACCAGCGCCTGGGCATCGATGGGCGGCATCAAGCTTTCCGGCCAGGCACGCGAGCGCGGCCCCGAAGGCATCCGCGCATTCCAGCAGATGAGCGTCCTCAACTTCAGCTAAAGGCAGCAGGCTATGGCA
>JBJTLW010000135.1:0-47160 GCA_046063225.1 Novosphingobium sp.
AACGCGTCCAGAATATGCATAAGTATATGAATCTTATATATTAGCCAGGCGTCTCAAGTGCCGAATCGCGGCTTTTCAATGACTTTGCGCAGATGCTTCGCAAAGCCTGCGGGCAGGAGTCGAAAAGGCCGGAGGTTGCCCCCCGGCCTTGTTCGCTTTTCGTGCTGCGAAGCGTCCCGGTGCAGGACCGATTCAGGACCGAATCAGAGCCCGGCAACCGCCTTGGTCAGGCGCGACAGCTTGCGCGACGCGGTGTTCTTGTGCAGCACGCCGCGGGCAACGCCGCGCGCCAGTTCCGGCTGAGCAGCCGAGAGGGCTTCCGTCGCCGCAGTCTTGTCGCCACCGGCGATCGCCGCTTCGACCTTCTTCACGAAGGTGCGGATGCGACCGATGCGGTTGCCGTTGATTTCGGCGCGCTTCTCGTTGCGGCGGATGCGCTTCTTGGCTTGCGGCGTATTGGCCATAAAGTCCTGACTCTCGTCCTCTGAGGGCCGCCGAAGCGACCGGAAATGCGTTGAATTCAGCTGAATCGGCTAACCGGAGCCAGCCGGGAAAGCGCGGCCCTTAGCGAGTGCCCCCCGAATCGTCAAGCAGGAGTCGCATCTATCGCTGGCACTTTGCGCACCAGAACGTGCTTCGTCCGCCCTGTACCATGCGCTTTACTGGCGCGCCGCAGTGGTGGCAATCCTCACCCTCGCGCCCATAGACCCGCCAGCTTGCGGCGAAATAGCCGAGCTCACCGTTGGGCTGCGCATAGTCGCGAATGGTCGATCCGCCCGCCTCGATCGATTCGGACAGCACGGCCTTGATTTCGGGCACCAGCCGCTCGATCGCCTTGCGGGTCAGCGAACCGGCGGGCTTGTCGGGCCGGATACCGGCGCGCAGCAAGGCTTCGCAGACGTAGATATTGCCCAGCCCCGCAACCACGCGCTGATCGAGCAGCAGGGGCTTTACCGGTGCCGTCCGGCCCTTGAACGCGGCGCTGAGGTGCGCGGCGGTCAGGTCATCGCCCAGCGGTTCCGGGCCAAGTGCGGAGAACGAGGGCCACAGGTCCAGCTTTTCGGTATCGACCAGATCGACCCAGCCGAACCGGCGCGCATCGTTGAGCGCGAGAACGTGGCCCGCGCCGGTTTCCAGAACGAGGTGATCGTGCTTGTCCGCCGTGTCCGGTTCGATCCGCCAGCGCCCGCTCATGCCAAGGTGGAAAACCATGGTCTGTCCGCGATCGGTGTGGATCAGGCCATATTTTGCCCGGCGTCCCAGCGACGTCACCGTCGCGCCGGTCAGCGCCTGGCCAAGGCCGTCGGGGAAGGGGCGGCGCATGTCGGGCCGGTTGACGGCAACGCGGGCAATGCGCTCGCCCTCCAGATAGCGGGCAAGGCCGCGGACGGTGGTTTCGACTTCGGGTAGCTCGGGCATGTCATTCCTTAGTCGGTGCGCCCATGCCATCCGTCATGGGCTTGCATCACCGGTCCGCCGTGAGGCGGAACAAGAGGCCGCTTAACAGCCTTTGCCTCGGCGGCAAAACCCCCTATGGCCCGCCCCATGAACGATGCCAGCAACGACCGGGTTTCCTTCGGCTACGAAGACGTCCCCATCGAGGAAAAAACGGCCCGCGTCGGTGCGGTGTTCTCCAGCGTGGCGAAGAAGTACGACGTGATGAACGACGCCATGTCGGGCGGCATGCACCGGCTGTGGAAGGATCAGTTCGTCCGGCGGGTGAAACCGCGCGAGGGCGAACAGATCCTCGACATGGCCGTTGGCACCGGCGACATCGCTTTTCGCATGGCGCAGCGCGGGGCAATCGTCACCGTGTCGGATATCAATCAGGACATGCTCGACGTCGGCATCGAACGTGCGATGGACCGGGGCTTCGACAGTCTGGTCTGGTCGCGCCAGAACGCCGAGGAACTGACGTTCCCGGACCGCTTCTTCGATGCCTATACGATCGCCTTCGGTATCCGCAACGTCACCCGCATCGACAAGGCCCTGGCCGAGGCGCACCGCGTGCTGAAGCACGGCGGGCGGTTCTATTGCCTTGAATTCTCGACCACCGAATGGCCGGGTTTCAAGGAAGTCTACGACGCCTACTCGCACAAGCTGGTGCCGTGGATCGGCGAAAAGATCGCCGGCGATGCCGAAAGCTATCGCTATCTCATCGAATCGATCCGCCGCTTCCCGCCGATGCGCGAATTCGAATCGATGATCAGAGACGCCGGCTTTGCCCGCACCAAGGTGGAGCCGATCCTAGGCGGGCTGGTCGCCATCCATTCGGGGTGGAAGATCTGACACGATGACCCGGCCGGTGACTCACATCCTGCGGTTGCTGCGCTGGGGGCGCGTGCTGGCTCGCCACGGCGCCCTGCGCGGGATCGAGAACGATCGCAACGCCCCGCCGCAGGTAAAGCGGCTGGTGCGCCTCGCGCGGCTTGGCACGATCCAGTCCCGCGTGCCCGACTATGCCGGCGCCTTTCAGGCCATCGGCCCGGCGGCGATCAAGCTGGGGCAAAGCCTGGCCACCCGGCCCGATTTGGTGGGCGAGGAAGCCGCTCGCAACCTGCTTACCCTTCAGGACAGTTTGCCGCCGGTGCCCTTCGCCGCGGTCGAAGCGCAGATCGAGGCTGGCTTCGGCAAGCCCATTTCCGAACTGTTCCAGTCCATCGAACGCGATCCGGTGGGATCGGCATCTGTGGCGCAGGTTTACCGCGCGGTGACGACCGAAGGCCGGCAGGTGGCGGTAAAGGTGCTGCGCCCCGGCATCCGCGAAAAGTTCGCCCGCGATATCGAAACCTACGAATGGGCCGCCGCGCATCTTGAGGTCATGGGCGGCGAAGCCCAGCGCCTGCGCCCGCGCGCGGTGATCGACAATTTCAAGCGCTGGACGGTGCGCGAACTTGATCTGCGGCGCGAAGCCGCCTCCGCCTCGGAACTGGCCGAGGCGATGAAGGGCTATGCCGGCTATCGCATTCCGGAAATCGACTGGGATCGCACCTGCGGCACCGTGCTGACCGTGGAATGGATCGACGGCACCAAGCTGTCCGATCTGGATGGCCTGAAGGCGGCGGGGCACGACCTGCAAGAACTGGCGCACCGGCTGGTCCTGTCGTTCCTGACCCAGGCGATCAGCGCCGGGTTTTTCCATGCCGACATGCACCAGGGCAACCTGTTCGTCGAAGCCGACGGCACTATTGCGGCGATCGATTTCGGCATCATGGGCAGGATCGACCGGCGCGCGCGGCTGTGGCTGGCGGAAATCCTCTACGGCCTGACCACCGGCAACTACCGCCGCGTCGCCGAAATCCATTTCGAGGCGCAGTACGTGCCCTCGCACCATTCGGTCGATGAATTCGCCACGGCGCTGCGCGCCGTGGGTGAGCCGATGCGCGGCAAGCCGGTGAGCGAACTGTCAGTCGGCCAGATGCTCGACGGGCTGTTCGCCATCACCCGCGATTTCGACATGCAGACCCAGCCGCATCTGCTGCTGCTGCAAAAGACCATGGTGATGGTCGAAGGGCTGGCGACCGCGCTTCACCCCCAGATCAACATGTGGGACGTTTCCGGACCGTTCGTGAAGGGCTGGATCCGCGACGAACTTGGGCCAGAGGCCGCGCTGGCGGACAAGCTGCGCAGCGACGCCGAAACGCTGCTGCGCCTGCCCGACCTGATCCGCCGCATCGAGGACCGTTTCCCGCCCAAGGGCGGCGCGCCCGAACAGCGCCCCTTGCCCGAGGTTCCCTTGATGTGGGAGCGGCGTGGTGACCGGCGCTGGCCCGGCTATGCGCTCGCCCTGCTGGCAGGCGGCGGCGCGGTGTGGGCGGCGACGGTTCTTGGCTGGTTGTGATCCGATGGACCTTGAAGCCCTGCTCCTCCACTATTTCGAAACCGACGATCCCGGTTCACTTACCGTGTCGGAGTTTGCGCTCGGGCTGGAACGGCTGAAGATCGCTTTTGGCGTCGAGCGGGAAGCGGGGCGCAAATTCGCCCTGTGGACCCTGCTCGAAGGGCTGGGCGAAGCGCCCCTGCCGGCCGATGCCTTTGCCGAAGAACCGCAGCTTAAGGCCGCGGCCGAGGCCTATCTGACCGCCGCCTTCCGCCTCGAACGCTTCGGAGACCCGGAGGCGTGAGCGAACAGTCGGTGCGCGAATGGCTGGCGGTCCATGCGCCGGACATCACGCTGATCGATCAGGGTGTGAGCACGGCCACGGTTGCGGAAGCCGCCGAAGCGCTGGGCGTTGAGCCGGGACGCATTGCCAAGACTCTGGCCTTTCGCGTTGACGAAGCGCCGATGCTGCTCGTCGCGCGCGGCGATGCGCGGCTGGACAATGCGAAGTGCAAGGCGGCGCTGGGCGGGCGGCCCCGGATGCTCGATGCCGAGGCAACCCTGGCGCTGACCGGCCACGCGGTTGGCGGGGTCTGTCCCTTCGGGCTGGCGAACCCGGTGAGAATCGTCTGCGACCGGTCGCTGCTGGCCTATGCCACGGTGTTCCCGGCTGCCGGATCGCGCACCAGTTCGGTTGAGCTGACGCCGCAGCGGCTGGCCGATCTGGTCGGCGGCGAATGGGTGGACATCTGCAAGCTGCCCGAATGAAAAAGGGCGAGGCTTGCGGCCCCGCCCTTTGTCCATTCCACCTATCGCGAAGCGATCAGAAATCGGCCCCGGCGCGGATGCCGAAGGTGCGCGGCTGGGTCGGCACGATGTAAGGCCGCTGATAGCACTGACCGCAGGCGACGAAGCGGGAAATCTGGCCGCGTTCGTCGAACACGTTGGTGGCGAACAGTTCGATGTTGAACTTGTCCCAATCCACGCCGAAGGCCAGGTTCACCGTGGCGAATTCGGGCAGAACGCCCAGCGCCGTGGCCTGCGTCAGCCGCACGTCGCCGCTGGCCGAGCTTTGGTAGGCGGCGTTGATCTGGCCATAGGCCTTCGCGTTGCCCATGTCGTGCGTGTAGCGCGCCGTGCTGGACAGCTTCCAGCGCGGCGTGATCGGCAGGCGGGTGCCGGCCGGCGAGACGATGGAATTGCCGCCCGTTGAACAGGTGTAGGTCGGATCGTCGATGGCGCAGAGGTTCTTCGTCATCTTCGCGTCGGTATAGGCCGCCGCGACGTTCAGGCTGAAACCGCCGTTGGTGTAGCCAAGGTCCAGATCGACACCGCGAATCCGGGCGTCAGGCCCGTTGTGGATTTCGGTGAAGCTGTTGGCGCCCAGGTAGGAGAACTGGAACTTCTTCCAGTTCTGCTGATAGACCGCGCCGTTGAAGCGCAGGCCCGGGGCGGGGGTGGTCTTCCAGCCGAACTCGTAGTTGGTCAGGAAGTCCGATTCATAGGGCGCCACGTCGGCGCGGCGGTTGATGCCGCCCGGACGGAAGCCCTTGGACGCCGTGGCATAGAGCATGACGCCGTCCGTCGGCTTGAAATTGGCGTTGAAGCGCCAGGTGAAGCCATCGCCCTTGGCGCGCACCGGATCGACTCCGCTGCCGTTCCACACGCCAAGGTTGGTGCAGGGGCTGCCCGCCACCGCTGCCGGGGCAAGGGTGATCGGCGCGCCGGTTGCCGCCGCACGCACGCGCGCACCCGTGCTGGTGAAGCAGCCGGCCACGCCGGTGCGCGATGAACCCGCCGCGTTGTAGGGCGTATTGGTGAAATTGCCCGCCGGATCGCGGCCGAAGCCGAAGAAGCCGATCAGCGAGTTGTCATACTTGAAGGCGCGCACACCGGCCGTGAGGGTGAGCTTGCTCGATACGTCGAAGCTCGCTTCACCGAAGGCGGCATAGTCCTTGTCCTCGCGGTGCTGCTGGGTCAGCCACAGCGTGCCGGGGAAGCCGTTGACCGAGACCTGCGGACCGAGGTTGGCAACCTGATAGTCCTGATGGATATCGTTCGACTGCTTCTGATAGAACAGACCTGCGACGACGCGCAGCGGGTTGCCCGCAGGCGAGGCAATGCGCAGTTCCTGGCTCATCTTCTTGAAGTGATCGCTGCCGATCACCTTCTGGCGCGGGTCGATATTGTTGCCCAGACGGTCCCAGACATAGAGATAGCCGGCGATGCCACCCGACGAGGCGTAAAGCTGGTCGTAGGCTTCCGAATAGTCGGTGTAGTCGCTCGACGAGAAGGTCTTCCGGTCCAGATAGGCGCCGGCATAGGTCATGTCCCAGTTGCCGATCTTGCCTTCGATGGTCAGCGCCGCCTGGATGAACTTGTCATCGCGGAATTCGGGGAAGAAGCGCTGCACCTGCAGATCGCCAACGCGCGGATCGAAGGCGTAGCTGCCGTGGCTTTCGGTTTTCTGGTAGAGGACCGAGGGCGTCACCGTCCAGTTGTCGTCCAGATCGATGCCCAGCGCGGCGCGGCCGCCGTAGCTGTCGGTATGGTTGGCGTTCTTTTCAACCAGTGCCGCGTTGTTGACGCGCACCCCGCCAGCCGTTGCCGGCGGGCAGGAGAAGGGGTTGGTTTCCGGCAGAAAGGCGCGGCAGCCCGGCACGTTGTCGATATAGCCGGCATCGCGCTGGTAGAAGCCCGAAACGCGGAAGGCCATGCGCTCGTTGATCGGGGCGTTGATATAGGCTTCCAGCTTGCCGCCGACATCGCCGCTCTTCACCGTGTTGAGTTCGCCGTCGATCGATCCCGAAAAGGCCGAAGGATCAGGCTTGTTGGTGATGATGCGGATGGTGCCGGCCTGCGACGAGGCGCCGTAGAGCGTGCCTTGCGGGCCGGACAGGCTCTCGATGCGGGCAATGTCATAGATGTGGACGTCAAGGTTGCCGCCGATGGTCGTCACCGGCTGTTCGTCCAGATAGACGCCGACCGAGGGCAGCGAACCGGAATGGTTGCCGTCGCCGCCAGAGGCCACGCCGCGCATGTAGATGACGTTGACGCCCGGCGTGCCGGAGCCCTGGTAGGAAACCGAGGTCAGCTGCTGGGCATAGGACTTGAAGTCCGAAATGTTGAGTTCCGACAGCTTGGCCGTGCCGAGCGCCTGGATCGAGATCGGCACGTTTTGCAGGTTTTCGCTGCGCTTCTGTGCGGTGACGACGATGACGTCGCTTCCCAGCTCCTCTTCGGCTTCGTCTGCGCTCTGCGCAAAGCTCGGGCTGGCCACCAGTGCGCTCGATGCGAGCAGCGCGGCAAACGTGGCACGACACGGTCGGAAATTCATTGACGCTTTCCCTTCTTGCAGAGGTCCCCAAATGAAACTGAATCGCCGTTCACCTGTGGTCAAGCGCAGCGCAAGCGGGCGCAGCCGAAAGCGCGCCGACCGTGGCATGTTTACAACGATGTAGGTAGAACTGCGGGGGCGTGCGCGCTGTTATTGCACGATAAAACGCAGATTCTTGGTTCAGGCCTGCCAGTCGTCAAGCACGGGGCCAAGCGCGGTCTTGAGCGGATCGAGCCACGGCTCGAACGGCTTCCACGCCTCGGTTCCATCGCGGTAGATCGGCTGGCGGACCTGTTCGGAACTGGCCGTGCGCACCGCGCGCTCGGTTTCGTGGAACGCCAGGCAGGCCGGCTCGAAGTCCAGGCCGCAATAGGCCAGCAGGGCGCGCACCTCGGCCTCCGTATCGGCGACCATGTTTTCATAGATCACGCGGTGAACCCGGCCCGGCAGCACCGCATCGACATGGCGCATCAGCCGCACATAGTCGCGGTAATAGGTGCCCATGTCGTCCAGGCTGTAACTGAAGGCCTGCCCCTTGGCGAAGTGCTGCTTGAAGTTGGAAAAGCAGCAGCCGAGCGGGTGGCGCCGGGCATCGATGATGCGTGCGTTGGGCAGGATCAGGTGGATGAACGGCACGTGCGCCCAGTTGTTGGGCAGCTTGTCGATGAAGAAGGGCCGCGCGGTCTTGCGCTGGATGCGGGTGCGCCGCAGGTATTCCTCGCCAAGCGCGCGCAGCGCTTCGCCATCCAGCGCGCCAAGGCCATTGGGGTAGTCGCCCGATCGCAGCGCCATGGCCGGAATGTCGGGCAGTTCGCTGGTGCCTTCGACCTGGCTGTGGCTGGAAAGGATCTGTTCGATGAGCGTCGATCCGGCGCGGGGCATGCCGACAATGAACACCGGATCGGGCGCGTCGCAGCCTTGCCCGGCGCGCGCGGCCAGAAAGTCCGGCGTGGCAAGGGCGATCAGCTTGTTGACCAGGCGGGTGAAATCGCCGGCCTTGTAATCGAGCTCGGTGCGGCGCAGCGCGTTGCCATTGGCGTAATGGGCAAAGGCTCCGGCGGCATCGCCGCGGTCCTCCAGCGCCTTGCCGAGCGCGAAATCGAGGTGAAAGCGGTCTTCCTTGTCCACCGCGCCGCTGCCAATCGCTTCGCGCATCGCGGCAATGTCGGCTTCGGAGAACTTTACCGTCTTCAGGTTGGCAAGGCTCCACCACGCCTCGCCCAGCGCGGGCATGAGCGAAATTGCGCGGCGATAGGCGGCAATGCCATCGGCCTGCCGGCCCACGGTTTTCAGCATATGGCCAAAGCTCATCCACACGCGCGGCTGGTCGGGCGCCTGTTCGAGCACGCGTTCATAAAGCGCGATGGCTTCGTCGAATTCGCCGATGCGGCCCATGGCGGCGGCCTGAAGATTGGTGTGGCCGGGGTTTTCCGGCTCTTCCGCGATCACCTGGTTGAGCTGTTCGATCGCTTCGGCCGGGCGGTTCTGGCGGTAGAGAACCAGCGCCAGATTGGCACGCGCGGCGGTAAAGGCAGGAGACAATTCCAGCGCGCGGCGCAGCAGCTTTTCGGAATCGGGATAGCGGCCGATCCGCCCGGCCAGTTCGGCAAACATGCGGATCGCCGCGACGTCGAAGGGATCGTCCTTCAGGTGCTGGCGCAGCAGCGGCTCGGCCCGAGGCAGGTCGTTGTCGTTCAGCGCCAGCGCCGCCTCGATCAGGCGGGGGTGATACTGGCCAAGCCGCGAAAGCCAGGATTGGGTTGTAACGAATGCCATTGGCGCGCCAAGAAACATGGTGACGCGCGGCAATCAAGCGGTAGGTTGCAGCTATCAACCGGGAGACGCGCATGCGCGAGAAAAAGGCACTCGGCTTCTGGGCAGTGCTGGCGCTGTGCGTTGGCAACATGATCGGCTCGGGCATCTATCTGCTTCCCGCCACGCTTGCGCCGCTGGGCTGGAACCAGATGCTGGGTTGGATGGTAACGATCGGCGGCGCGCTGTGCCTTGGCCTGGTCTTCGCCCGGCTGGGCTCGAAACTGCCGCTGCCGGGCGGGCCTTACGCCTATGCGGACCGGGCCTTCGGGCCGCTTGCGGGGTTTCTCACCGCCTGGGCCTATTGGGTGATGACCTGGGTGGGCAACGGCGCCATCGCCATTGCCGTCGTATCGAACCTCAGCCTGCTGTTCCCGCAGATCGGCGCACAGCCCGGGCTTCCGGCCATTCTGGCGCTGCTGTGCGTCTGGCTGCTGACCGCGATCAACGTCATCGGCGTCAAGGCCGCCGGCCGCGTGCAGGAGGTGACGACCCTGCTCAAGGTTCTACCCTTGGTCCTGCTGATTGTTCTCGCGCTGTGGCTGTCGCTGAGCGGAGCGCCGCGCGCGCCCGATCCGCAGGTGGCGATCAGCGGAGCCAGCGTGATGACGGCAGCTGGCCTGACGTTTTGGGGATTCCTCGGCCTTGAATCGGCGACCGTGCCGGCGGACAAGGTGAAGGATGCCGCCCGCGTAGTGCCACGCGCCACGCTGATCGGCGTGGTGCTGACGGGGCTCGTCTATCTCGGCATATCGCTGGCCTTTGCACTCTACATGCCGGCAGGAGAGGCTGCCGCTTCGCCCGCGCCGGTGGCGGACCTGCTGGGGCGGCATTTCGGGGCAGGGGTGGCCGGCATCGTCGCACTGTTCGCCGCGATCAGCGCCTTCGGGGCGCTCAACGGCTGGATCCTCGTGCAGGGGGAAATGGCCTGGGCCATGGCGCGCGGCGGCGTGTTTCCGCGCTGGTTCGCCGCCGAAAGCGTCCGTGGAACGCCGGTGCGGGCGCACGTCCTGTCCAGCCTGCTGCTGACCGGCATTGTCCTGCTCAACTTCCAGAAGGGCATGGGCAAGCTGTTCGAATTCGTTGCCTCGGTCAGCCTTGCCTCGGGGCTGGTGGTCTACCTCGTCGCCTCGCTCGCCGCGCTCAAGCTGCTTCGCGGCGACCGGCTGCTGACGCTGGCGGCGCTGGTCGGCGCGGGGTTTGCGATCTTTGCCGAAACCGGGCTTGGCGCCAGCGCGGTGGCCTATGGCGCGCTGCTGATCCTTGCAGGTCTTCCGGTCTACGCCCTGGTCAGGAGCGCAGCAGCTTCCGGATCAGCGGCCGGTCCGACAGGATAGCCTGCGCGGCGTTGTGCCCCGGAGCGCCGGTCACACCGCCGCCCGGATGGGTGCCCGAACCGCACATGTAGAGCCCCTTGATCGGCCCGCGATAGTCGCCGTGGCCCAGCACCGGGCGCGCCGCCCATAGTTGATCGATGCCCATGGTGCCGTGGAAGATATCGCCGCCGATGAGCCCGAACTTGCGCTCCAGATCGAGCGGGGAGTGGATCTGCCGGGCGATCACCGCCTGCTTGAAGTTGGGCGCATGGTCGGCAACCGTATCGATGATCAGGTCGGCCACCTCCTCGCGGTGCTGGTCCCAGTCCAGCGTCGGATCGAACTGCTGGCAGAACAGGCTGGCGACGTGGCATCCCGGCGGGGCAAGGCTGTCATCGACGGTGGAGGGGATCTTGATCTCGACAATCGGCTTCTTCGACCAGCCATGCTGCTGCGCGTCGATAAAGGCCTGGTCCATGTAATCCATGCCCGGCGCGATGATGATGCCGGCCGTGTGGTGTTCGGCCTGCGCCTTGCCCGGCAGTACGGTGAAGTCGGGCAGTTCGGACAGCGCCACGTTCATCCGGAAGGTGCCCGATCCGGTCTTGTAGGTCTTCATCCGCTGCTTGAAATCGGCATCGAGATCGGCCTCGTCGACCATCTGGCGATAGAGCAGGGCGGGCCCGACATTGGCGGCAACGATGGGGGCGACAATTTCCTCGCCGCTTTCCAGCCGCACGCCGCGTGCCTTGCCGCCGCTGACGAGCAGCTTGGCGACCGGCGCTTCGAGGCTGATTTCGACGCCCTGCAGTTCGCAAGCCCTGGCCATGGCCTGGGTGATCGCGCCCATGCCCCCCACGGCGTGGCCCCATGCGCCCAGCTTGCCGTTCACCTCGCCAAAGACGTGATGCAGCAGGACATAGGCCGATCCGGGGGTTGAGACCCCGGCGTAGTTGCCGACCACGGCGTCAAAGGCGAAGGCGCTTTTGACGTGATCGTCCTCGAACCAGGCGTCGAGGAAATCGCGCGCCGACTTGGTGAAGATCGCCAGCAGGTCGCGCTGGGTGGCAAGATCAAGGTTGGCCATCGGCCAGCCCTGTTTCGCCGCGGCGACCAGCGCGGAAAGCCCGCCGCCGACATTGGGCGGCGCCTGCAACGACAGGTCGCGCAGCACGTTGGCCACCTTTTCCAGCGCCGCGTCATAGCGGGGATAGGCTTCGGCATCGGCCTTGGAAAAGCGGGCGAACTCCGCCTCGGTCCGGCCCGGGCCGCCGCCCAGCTTCAGATAGGTGTCGGGGAAAGGGAAGAAGTTCGAAATCGTCCGTTCGACCACGCGGTAGCCGTGATCGTGCAGCTTCATGTCGGCGATCACCTTGGGCCGCAGCAGGCTGACGGTGTAGCTGGCGGTGGAATTGCGGAAACCGGGATGGAACTCCTCGGTCACCGCCGCGCCGCCGACGACGTGGCGCCGCTCCAGCACGCGCACCCGCATGCCCGCGCGGGCAAGGTAGAACGCACAGGTCAGGCCGTTATGCCCGCCGCCGATGATGATCGCGTCGTAATGCTTGGTCATGTCTTGCTCCAGCCCGGTGCGGGCGCGTGGGGAAGGCGAGCTTCGGGAATGAGGGTGCGGATCTTGCGGGCGAAGGAGCGCAGGCAGACCTCGCTTTCGGCGAGCGGACCCGTGCCATAGCTGCGGCTGGCCATGCCCTGCTGCACGCGGGTGATGAGCCAGGTATCCTCGGCATTGACCACGCGGTTGATCCGCCAGTTGGCATAGCGCACCAGCTTCATTTCGCGCTGCTTGCCCGCAGGGGTATAGGCATCGGGCAAGCAATAGGCGACTTCGCGCAGCAGGCATTCGGTGGGGCTGACCGGCAGCCACTGCATGAAATCGATCTGGTCGGCATAGATGTCGAAGGCCATGTTCGGCCACAGCTTGAAATAGAGCCAGCGCCCGTGCGCCGCTTCGGGCAGATGGTCCATGCGCGGCATGTGGCGGCGATAGAACTGCTCCCACAGGTTCTGCCGGTCATGGCTGCGCACGTCGCCATAGAGACGGTCAACCCAGCCGTGCGCCTCGATCCGGTAGCTGTCGCCAACCAGCCGAGTCAGGCCGTCATGGGCCACCGGAATGTGCAGATTGTCCGAATAGTTATCGCCCACGTTCTTCCAGTTGACCCCGCGCGGCCGGTGGCGGACCGCGCCCATCGGCTGCATCTCGGCAAAACGGTACGGCGCGATTTCCGCATCGAACGGCGCCATCATCGCCCGGGGGCCGGGAAAGCCCGAAGGCTCCAGACAGATGAACACGAAGCCTTGCCAGATTTCGAGAGCGACGGGCGCAAGGCCGTTGTCTTCCAGCTTGAGTGCCGGATATTCGCGCCGGTTCGGCACGCCCGACAAGCGCCCGTCGCTCTCGAACACCCAGGCGTGGTACGGGCAGACCAGCTTCCTTGCGCAACCCGAAGGGCCTTCCACCAACCGCATGGCGCGGTGGCGACAGACATTCGTGAAGGCGCGGACCTGCCCGTCGTCACCGCGTATGACGATGACGCTTTCGCCGAGGAAATCGATGGTGTGGTAGTCGCCCGGATTGGCGATTTCGTTGGTATGGCAGACGATCTGCCAGGACGGACGAAAAATTCGTTCCATTTCGAAATCGAAAAATTCGGCGTCGCGATAGATCCAGCCCGGCAGGCTGAAATCGGCATCGGGATCGGCAGCGTCGCTCGCGATTGTGCTCAGTGCGTGGTCGAGCCCGGTCATGGCTGCGGCGAATCCCCGATTGCGTGTTGGACGATCGTACAACAAGTGCTAGACCCTGCCAAGTGCGCAAGCCAGCCGCCTTTCGCCGGGTCGAGCCCGATGCCCGCCGCCAGAGCCTGATCGATGCCTGCCTGACGGTGCTGGCGCGCGATGGCGCCGGCAAGGCTAGCGTGCGGGTGATCGCTGCCGAGGCAGGCGTTTCGCCGGGGCTGGTCGGACACTATTTCCCGGCCGTCGACGATCTGGTCGCGGCTGCCTACGCCGCCGTCGGGGCGCGGGTGGACGCCGCGCTCGACGCTGCGCTGGCGCAGGCGGGCGATCAGCCGCTGGCGCGGGTCAAGGCGCTGGTCAGCGCCAGTTTTGAAGCGCCCTTGGCCGATCCGGAGCTGCTCGCCACCTGGATCGCCTTCTGGTCTCTCGTTCGCTCCCGCGAGGACATCGGCCAGCAGCATCGCCAGCAGTACGCCGCCTTTCGCGGGCGGCTGGAGCAGGAACTGGCCGCCTGCGGAGTGCCGGCGGCGCGCTGCCCCGCGCTGGCGATCACGCTGACGGCGCTGGTCGACGGCCTGTGGCTGGAACTGTGCCTTTCGCCCGACGTGCTTACAGGCACCGAAGCGGCGGCCATGGCCTGCGATGCTACCGAGCGCCTTGTCGGCGCGGCGGAAAGGAAATCGAAACCATAGCGGGCTACGGATTTCCCCAGATTTGGCGAAAGGCTTGCCTTGCGCCCAACCTGCGCTGTGCCAGCATCGCCGCGGGTGCCACGCAGGGGCAGTGCTTGGGCCAGAAGCCGAGGGACGCATGACGGATGAAGTGACCAGACCTGCGGCGGCGATCCCCGAATGGGACCGCTATGCCCACTGGCAGCGAGGCCCCGCGCAGCTGGTGCTGGCCGTCCTGCTGCTGTTGATGGCGCTCGCCGCATGGGCGCCCGGAATGCCGCGCGATCTGGCCGATGCGCCCGATCTGGAAACGACGGCTTCCGCGCCCCAATCCGCGCCCGCCGCGCAGGCTGCGCCCGGTGACGGCGAAAAGGACAATGATCTGCTGCTCTACCGCCGCATTGCCGAGCGGGTGGCGCAGGGCGATGACTACTATCAGGCAGCAACCGAATTGCAGCGGTCCAGCGGTTATCCCGTCGCCCCGGGCTTCACCGTCCGTTTGCCAACGCTCGCTTTCGTCACCGCGGCAATGGGGCCAGTGGGGCTTGTTGCGCTCAACTATGCGCTGGTCCTTGCCGCGCTGTTTTTCACCTTCCGCCGCTTCGCGCATGAGCCGGGCGGCGATGGCGTGAAGCTGATCGGCACGGCGCTGCTGCTGGTCGGCCTTTCCACCCTGCTGCCGGCCGAATTCCTCAGCCTGCATGAAGTCTGGGCGGCGGAACTCATGGTCCTGTCCTTTGGCCTGCACCGGCCCGATCAGGGCAAGTGGATCGCTGCGCTGCTGGCGGCGGCGGCGGCGCTGTTCGTGCGTGAACTGGCGCTGCCCTTCGTCCTGCTGATGGGCGCGCTGGCGCTGTGGCGCGGCGCGCGGACAGAGGCGATGGGCTGGGCCGCGCTGGTCGTGCTGTTCGGCGCGGCGATGATCTGGCACCTCGGCCTTGCCGAAGCGCAGATCCGGCCAGATGATCCGGTATCGCCCAGCTGGCTGTCGCTGCAGGGCATCGGCGGCTGGCTGTACAAGGTGGAACATTCCAGCCTGCTCAACGTCGCGCCGCAGGTGATTGCCGGGCCGCTCGCCGTGCTGGCGGTGTTCGGCTGGACGGGGTGGAAAAGCCAGGCCGGCCTGTTCGGCGCCCTGCTTTCGGCCGGTTATGCCGTGGCCTTCATGATCGCCGGGCGATACAACAATTTCTACTGGGGGGTAATCGTGGTGCCGTTCCTGTTTCTGGGTCTCGTGTGGATGCCCTATTCGCTGCGCGGACTGATCGAAGCGGCCGTGGGGAAGACGGCATGAACGCCGCCGACTGGAACCGCTTTGCCCACTGGCCGCGCCTGCCCGCGCGGGTGCTGCTGGCTGTCGTGCTGGCGCTGATCGCGCTTTCCGCCCTGACGCCGGTGCGATCGGGCGAAGGGCTGCACACCTCGCTGGCCGAAGGCAAGGCCCTGCAAAAGGGCGCCAAGGAGCGCGACGAGGATCTTGCGCTCTACGATCGCATCACCGAGCGGCTGCGCAAGGGCGAGAACTATTACGAGGCGGTGGCGATCGAACACCGCGCCGCGAACTATCCGCTCAACCCGGGTTTCGCTGTCCGTCTGCCGACCCTCGCAACGATCGAGGCGCATCTGCCGCCCCCGGCGAAGCCTGCCGATGGCGGCAAGGTAGAGGCGCTGATTGCGCTCGCCCTAGTGGCGGCGACATTGCTCGTCTGGTGGCGCCGGCTGGGTGAGGAGGCCGGGGCTGATCGCGTTCGCCTGTGGGCTATCGTCTTCCTGTTCCTTGGCGTGCACATCGGCACGATCGGCTATTTCTTCGTCCTGCACGAACTGTGGGCGGGATCGCTGCTGGCGCTGGCCATGGGGCTCTACCGCCCGGAAAAGGGCAAGTGGCTGGGTGCCTGGCTGTGCGCTGCCGCCGCACTGTCGATTCGCGAACACGCGCTGCCCTTCGTCCTGCTGATGGGCGCCTTTGCCGCCTATCACCGCCGCTGGCGCGAAACGGCGGCTTGGGGGCTGCTGGTGGCGTTGTTCCTTGCTGCCATGGTCGTCCACCTGAACACGGTCGCCGCGCTGGTGAAGCCGAGCGACGCGGTCGGCCCGTCGTGGCTGACGTTGCGTGGCCTGTCCGGCTGGCTGTCGATGATCACCCTGTCGAGCAACCTGCGGCTGATCCCCAGCTGGCTCGCGGGGCCGGTGATGGTGCTGATGCTGCTGGGCTGGGCCGGCTGGAAGCGGCCGATCGCCGCCTTCGCCACGCTGCTTTTCCTGGGCTATGGCCTGGCCTTCATGATCGCCGGCCGGGCAGACAACTGGTACTGGGGCATGACTATTGCCCCGGCGATGTGGCTGGGCCTCGCTTTCGTGCCCATGGCGGCGAAGGGCTTGTTCAACGCGGCCTTTCCCTCGGCCGCTCCAGCGGTTACTAGCCACAGCTGATGAGCGGACCTCGGATTCTCCTTGTCGTCGGTGGCGGCATAGCGGCCTACAAGGCTTGTGAACTCGTGCGGATCATTCGCAGGAACGGCGGGTCCGTCACCTGCGTGCTGACCGAGGGCGGATCGCAGTTCGTCACCGCGATGAGCCTGGCCGCGCTTTCGGAAAATCCCGTCCACACCACGCTGTGGGATCTGCGCAACGAAGCGGAAATGGGGCACATCCGCCTCAGCCGCGAGGCCGATCTGGTTGTCGTCTGCCCGGCCACGGCCGATCTGCTGGCGCGCATGGCCGCCGGCATTGCCGACGATCTGGCGACCACGCTGCTGCTGGCGACCGACAAGCCGGTGATGGCCGTGCCCGCCATGAACGTGCGGATGTGGCTGCATCCGTCCACCCAGCGCAATGTCGAAACGCTGGCCAAGGCCGGCTGCCTCGTCGTCGAACCCGATCAGGGCGACATGGCCTGCGGCGAATTCGGCCCCGGCCGCCTGCCCGAACCCGAAGCGATCTGGGCGCGCATCGCTGGCCTGTTCATGGGGCCGGATGCTCTGCCGATGATGGATGCCCAGCCGGGCGAAACCTATGTCCCGCCGTCCGGCATTCTCGAAGCGATCGAGCCGGAAGACGATAGCTCTTCCGATATCGGCCTTGGCGCCTTTGCCTCCAAGCTGATCCAGCGCATCACCAAGGGCCGCGCGCCTTCGCTGGACGATGACTATTTCCCCGATCCGGTGGAGCTGCCGGTTCCGGCCATCGATCCGGCGCCTATCGAGGAAACGCCAGTCCCCACTTCGGGCGGCCCGCTGGCAAAGAAGGGCAAGGCCCGCGCCGCGCCGCCGACCGATCCGCAGGCGATCAACCACACGGTCAACGCCAACCAGTCCGCGCCCGAACCGATTCCCGGCGACGATCACGGGGTGCGGGTGGACACACCACTGGAATTCGATCCGCTGTCCGGCCAACCCGATTTCGATCCGGGCGAGCCGGTGGATGGTCCGCTGACCGGCAAGCACGTGCTCGTCACCGCCGGCCCGACGCACGAACCGATCGATCCGGTGCGCTACATCGCCAACCGCTCTTCGGGCAAGCAGGGCTATGCCATTGCCGAGGCCGCCGCCCGACTTGGCGCGCGGGTTACGCTGGTGTCCGGCCCGGTCACCCTGCCGACGCCGCGCGGGGTTGATCGTATCGACGTGGAAACCGCGCGCGAAATGGCCGATGCGGTGAAGCAGGCGCTGCCGGCCGATTGCGCGGTCATGGTTGCCGCCGTTGCCGACTGGCGGTCGAAGGACGTCGCCAAGGGCAAGATCAAGAAGCGCGGATCGGCTCCGCCGGTGCTGAGGCTCACCGAAAACCCGGACATTCTCGCCAGCGTTGCCGCCGGCGGCAAGAAGCCGAAATTGCTGGTTGGCTTCGCGGCCGAAACGGACGACGTGCTGCAGCACGCCACCGAAAAGCGCACGCGCAAGGGGGCGGACTGGATCGTCGCCAACGACGTGTCGGGCGATGTCATGGGCGGCGCGCACAACCGCGTGGCCATCATTTCCGCGCAGGGCGTGGAACACCTTGATGAGATGCCGAAGGAAGCCGTGGCCATGGCGATCATGGAACGGATCGCCGCGGCGCTGGAGACGGTCGAATGAGTGATGCAGTGCCGGTGCTGGTGAAGCGGCTGGACCACGGGGCAGGGCTGGACCTTCCGGCCTATGCCACTTCCGGCGCGGCAGGCATGGACGTCCTCTCCGCCGAAGACGTGACGCTGGCCCCCCGGCGCGCGCCACGCGGTTGCCACCGGCCTGTCGCTGGCGATCCCGCCGGGCTACGAAATTCAGGTGCGCCCGCGTTCGGGTCTGGCGCTCAAGCACGGCATCACCGTTCCGAACACGCCGGGCACCATCGATTCTGACTATCGCGGTGAACTCAAGGTCATCCTCATCAACCACGGCGCGGATGCCTTTGAAATCCGGCGTGGCGACCGAGTGGCGCAGCTGGTGCTGGCCCCCGTCGTCCAAGCCAGCTGGATGGAGGTCGACGCGCTGGATGAAACCGAACGCGGTGCGGGCGGCTTCGGCTCGACCGGCGGGGTGGTCGCGCTCGGTTCCTGAGGTGCGCTTCGGCCTGCGCCTTGCACTTGCGTTTCTGCTGACAGGGCTGGCCGCGCCGGCCACGGCATCGGACACCTGGTTCCGCATTACCGACGAAACCGGCCAGCTGATCGGCTGGCAACGCGAAACCGTGGAGCCGACACCGGCGGGACAGCGCCTGACGCGCGAACGCGTCACCGCCTATCGCATCAAGGACCACGCCCCGGCGCGCCTGACGGTAAAGCTGGTGCGCGACCAGACGAGCGATGGCCGCCTGCTCGCCCTCTCGGCCGAAACGCGCCGCAACCGTGACGTCACCACCGTGCGCGCCAGCGTCAACGGATCGACCCTGCTGATCGAGGGCTGGCGCGCGCACCGCCACACCATGCGGCAGCTACCCCATGACTCAACCCTGAAGCTGGGCGACAGCGAGTGGCTGTCCGGCGCGGTGCAAACCGGCGCGATTGTGGAGATCGAGCCGGGATCGACCGATATACTTGCCGGCAAGATCGTGCGTTCCCGGGCGGACGGGGAAGAGGCGGTGCTGGTCGAGAGGCAGGGCCAGCTGGCCGACGCATGGATCGTCAGCCGCGATGCGCAGGGCGAAGTGCAGCGCGCCGAAAAGCCCTTTCCCGGCGGGCGGCAGGTTTTCGAGCGCACCACCGGTCCGGTTTCGGCCGCGGACCTTTCGCTTGGGCGGTCCGTCTCAAACCTGCGCTTTCCATCGCCCTTCGCGATCTCGGACAGCGCGGTGAAGGGCCATATTCGCTACACCTTCCAGCCGCGCGCCGGCGCTCCCGTCGCTATCCCGGAAACGGCTGAACAGCGCGTGCGCCTGGTCGAAGGCGGCGCAATTCGGGTCGACATCTGCCGCACCTGCGGGCCGGGGCTGCCGAGCGACGCCGAAAGCCTGTCGCGCTGGCGGCAGCCGGACGAGTGGATCGAAAGCGGCGATCCGGTGTTCCTGAACGCCGCGCGCGGTGTGGCGGCAAAGGCCATCCCGGAGCGCAGCAAGATGCGGCAACTGGGCACCATCGCGCGGCTGCGGATCAGCACGGTACAGTTCTTCGGCCACTATTCCGCCCGCGAAGCCTGGCGCCGCCGGGCGGGGGACTGCACCGAAGATGCCGCCGTGCTGGTCGCGCTGGCCCGCGCCGCCGGCATTCCCGCGCGGGTCGCCAACGGCCTGCTGTTCGTGCGCGAACGCTATTTCGGCACGGAAAACGCCTTTCAGCCGCACAGCTGGGTTGTCGCCTATGTCGACGGCAAGTGGGAAAGCTTCGACATTTCAGTCGACGGGTTCGACGCAACGCACATTGCGCTCAGTCTCGGCGACAACGATCCCGGATCGATCCTGTCGGCCAATCGCAAGGCCGGGCTGCTGCAATGGCAGGCCATGGCCGAGGTGCGCTCGCGCTAGTCCTTTTTCGAAAAGCGGGCGATGCGTTCCAGATGGTCGGGCGAGCGGCCGGGGTAATTGTGCGCCTCCCACCGGATGGCCTCGTCGATATTCATGCCTTCGGTCTTTGCCAGCGCGCGCTTCACATAGAGGTTGGTGTAGCGCGAATTGCCAGCCACCTGCGCGGCAAAGGGCATGACCGCCGCATCCAGTGCGCCGTCCTCGGCCAGAATATCGACCAGCCCGAGCCGGTGCGCTTCGGCCCCGTCCACCGGCTGAGACGATAGCATCATGCGTTTGGCGGCGGACGGCCCGATCCGGCGCGGCAGGCGCTGGGTCATGCCCCAGGCGCCGATCAGACCCCATTTGCCGTGCGTATCGGCAAAGCGCGCCGTTGTGTCGGCGACGATGATGTCGCAGGCCAGCGCCAGTTCCAGACCGCCGGTGTAGCACGGCCCGTGGACCGCTGCGATCACCGGCATCGGCAGGCGGGCAAGGCGCTCAACGATGCCCGGCTTGTAGCGCGGGTCGATCGTGACGCCTGCCATGACTTTGAGGTCCGCCCCGGCGCAGAAGGCCCGTCCCGCGCCGCGCAGGACCACGCAGCCGACCGCCTCGGTCTGGCTTTCCAGCTCGGCAAGGTGCGCATCGAGCGCTTCGAAGGTTTCGGTATCAAGCGCGTTCAGGCTTTCCGGACGATTGAGCGTGAGCACGCAGACCTCACCCTCGTCGCGGCGCAGGACACGGTCGTTCATCGGCTTGCGCTCCATGCGGGAATTGCGCTGGCGAAGCGGTATTCCGCCTCCAGGCGCGCGACAAGTTCCGCAACCGGGGGAATGTCTTCGATCAGGGCTATGCCCTGGCCCGCGCTCCAGATGTCGCGCCACGGCGTCTTGCCTTCGGGCAGGTGCTCGGTTGATCGGCCATCGGGAATGAACAGGTTGTCCGGATCGAGTCCGCTGTCACGCAAACTGGCTTTCAGCCACGATGCGGGCAGGCCATTCACGCCGCGCGTGTAGATCACGTCCGCGGCGCCGCCTTCGACCAGCATGGCCTTGTAGGCAGCCGGCGCCGCGCTCTCCTTCGTGGCTATGAAGCGCGTGCCCATATAGGCGAGATCCGCCCCGAGCGCTTCGCCGGCGCGAACCGCCGTCCCGGTGGTCAGCGCGCCGGCCATCACGATGGTTCCGGCAAAGAACGATCTAACCTGCGGGATGAAGGCCAGGTGGCTGATCTGCCCGGCATGGCCGCCGCCGCCCGCGCCGATGCAAACGATGCCGTCAACGCCGGCGGCCGCAGCCTTCTCGGCAAAGCGGATGGTCGTCGCGTCATGGAAGTGCATCATGCCGTGATCGCGGACAAGCGGGGCATTGTCCGTCGGGTTACCCACCGATGTGACGATGATCTCCACCCCATGATCGCGGCAGGCGGCCAGATGGCGAGCAAATTCCTGCCGATCGAAGGTGGGCGAGATGTTCATTGCCAGGGGAGCGGCGGTTCCGCCTTCGCCTTCGAAGGCATCGAGCGCGCTGCGCACGGTGCGCAGTTGCCCGACCATCTCTTCGAAATCGCGGCAGTGGTTGCGCGTCAACGATCCGATGACCCCGGCCTTGCAGCAGGCAATGGCAAGGTCCGTGCCGCTGACAAGGAACATGGGGGCGGCAAAGACCGGCAGGGCCATGCGTTCCTTGAGCGCAAGCGGAAACGTCATTGGCCAGTCCCTCCCGGAAAGTGGCGTGCAGAATGGCGGCACGCGCGGCGGAGGCAAGTAGTCAGTATTGCATATCACTCCGGCGCGGTATCAGCCCAGGTCGCGTATGACGCTGTCGATCGCCTCTCCCATCGCGCGCAGGAATGCGGACTGCCGCGAAAGCCGGGCGGTTGCGGCCTCGCCCATACCCTGCTTCTGCTGGTCTAGCAGGTCTGCCATCTTGCACAGCATCGCAGAGCGCATGGCAAATGGGCCGGTCTGGCTGGACGGCGCTTCGAACAGCAATTGCTTGGTTCCCGGCTGGCGCAGCCGCACCGCATTGCCGTAATCGACCAGCTCGCGCGTTGCCATCGATGCGTTGCTCTTGGCAATGCCGAGGTCGTCCGCAATCTCGTCAAGCGTGGCCGGCGCTTCACGGGCCATCAGATAGGCAAACGTTCGCGCCACCGTCCGCGACCAGCCCCATGGTTCCATCAGGGAAACCATCTCGTCCATAAATCGCTCGGTCGATGCTGCGTGATCGGCGTTTGACATATTCACTAATTCCTGAATTTATCCCGCCAAGGCAAGAGCAGAATTGCAGGGACATCTTGATGACTGGCCAGTTGAAGGAAAAATACGGCCCCTGGGCGCTGATCGCCGGGGCTTCGGAAGGGACCGGCGCGGAATTTGCCCGGCTGCTTGCCGCCGGGGGCGTGAACCTGATCCTCATCGCCCGCCGTGAAGGGCCGCTGGCCGAGCTGGCGCAGGAATTGTCGGCAACCGGCGTGGAGGTTGTCACCGCCATGGTTGATCTCGCCGTTGCCGATGCCGTCCCCCGCCTTGCCGAAATCGCCGCGCCGCATGACGTTGGCCTTCTGGTGTTCAACGCCGGGGCCGATCCCAACGGCGTCGGCTTCCTGCAGGGAGACATCGCCGCCTGGACCGAACTTGCCATGCGCAATTGCATGACGGTCATGGCCGCCTGCCACCACTTTGGCCGGCGGATGCGCGAGCGGGGGCGGGGCGGTCTGCTCGTCTGCGGATCGGGCGTCTGCTATGGCGGCATCCCCGGCATCGGCGTCTACGGCGCGACCAAGGCGTTTGACCTCAACCTGATGGAAAGCCTGTGGGCGGAACTGAAACCCAACGGCATCGACGTGCTCTATCTTGTCATGGGGCGGACCGACACGCCCGCGCACCGCGCCGTCACCGAAAAACAGGGCCGCGCCTGGGAACCGGAAACCATGGCCAGCGCCGCCGACGTTGCCCGGCTCGGGCTTGAGCGCCTGCCGCACGGGCCGATCCAGAACTGGGGCCTTGCCGATGACGAACCCGGCTGGGCAGTGATTTCCGCAGCAGACCGGCGCAAGCGGATAGAGGCCATTGCCGCCGCTTCAAGCTTTGCGAAAAAAGGATAGGGACCATGATCGACGTCTTGACCGAAGTGGCCGACCGGCAAGCCATCACCGACCAGATCTATCGCTATTGCCGCGCCATGGACCGCATCGATCACGAGCTTGGCTATTCGATCTGGCACGATGACGGAACCGCCGATTACGAGGACCACTTCAAGGGCTCTGGGCGCGATTTCATCGATCAGGTTTGCGCCAATCACAGCCACTTGCTGCAGCATTCTCACCAGATGTCGAATATCGTTATCGAGCTGGACGGCGACCGGGCGGGGAGCGAAAGCTATGTCACGGCCACCCTGCGGCTGGAGCGTGACGGGCGGATGATGCAGATGACGGTGCTGTCGCGCTATGTCGATCGCTGGTCAAAGCGCGGTGGCCGCTGGGCGCTCGATCATCGCCGCGCGATCATGGAAATGGACGAGATCCGCGAAGTGACGCCGATGAAGGCCCATAGCGGCTGGACGCGCGATCGTTCCGATCCTTCCTATGAGGTTCTGGGTATAAAACCATGAAAGATATCAAACTTACCGTCTCATTCGATATGCGCGCGCCCGACTGGGGCACGCCCGCAGCCGAACTCTACCGCGCCGCCGTGGACATGGCGGCGTTCTGCGACCGCATTGGTGTCGATCGCATCGGCCTGATGGAGCACCACGGATCGGACGATGGCTATCTGCCGCAGCCCTTCGTGCTCGCCAGCGCCATGGCGGCGGTGACGGAGCGTATCCGCTTCATGCTGGGCGCTGTCATCCTGCCGCTGCACGATCCGGTGATGCTGGCGGAAAAGATCGCGCTGGTGGACCTGATCTCGAACGGCCGCCTGAACGTGATCTTCGGCGCGGGCTACGTGCCGTTCGAATTCGCAATGTTCGGAAAAAGCCTGAAAGACCGGGCGAAACTGCTTGATCAGAATATTGATTTGATCCTGCGCGCATTGCAGGGTGAGCGCTTCGAAGTGGACGGCAAACCGGTGTTCGTCCGTCCTTTGCCGGTGCAGACACCGCAGGACATCGTTCTGGTCGGCGGCGGCGTTCCCGCCTCGGCCCGGCGGGCGGCGCGGTTCGATTGCGGCTTCGGCCCGATGAAGCCCGAACTGGTGGACCTCTACCTTGAAGAGTGCGCCAAGGCTGGCCGGCCGCCCCGGCAATACAACCGCCCCAAGAGCGGGATGCCGCTCGCCATCCACCTTTGCGAAGATCCCGAAGCCGGCTGGAAGGCGATCGAGCGCCACGCGGTCCATGTCATCACCGAATATGCCAAGTGGGCCGAACAGGAAGGCGATGCCTCCAGTTCGCCGTTCAAGGGGCTCGATAATCCGGCGGTGCTGAAGCAGGCGGGCCTGTTCGCCTGCTGGACGCCCGAACAGTTCGTCGCCCAGGCGGCAAAAATGGAGGACAAGACCTCGCTCGGCCTGCAGCCGCTGCTGGGCGGACTGAACCCCGAAGAAGGTTGGAAGTGCCTTCGTCTGCTGGAACAGGTGATGCCGGATGTGAAGAGGGCCTTCGCCCAGTGAAAGCGGCCTACATCCAGAACGGCGAAGTCCTCACTGGCGAAGTGCCCGATCCCGTTCCCGGCAAGGGCCAGGCGCTGGTGCGCACCCATTCCTGCGGCATGTGCGCGAGCGAGCAGCACTTCCTCCACGCGGGGCGCAACATCATCGACCTGTCGCGCAAACTGGGCGGACC
The DNA here is from genome assembly GCA_046063225.1 of Novosphingobium sp. Taxonomy (GTDB): domain Bacteria; phylum Pseudomonadota; class Alphaproteobacteria; order Sphingomonadales; family Sphingomonadaceae; genus Novosphingobium. The sequence continues at coordinate 24,423 of JBJTLW010000135.1, forward strand.
CTACGCGGCACTCGAATGGGACAAGCCCTTCGTTCCCGGCCACGAATTCGTTGGCGAAGTGCTGGACTACGGCCCCGGATCGGCGCGCAAGGTCAAGGTTGGTCGCAAGGTAACCTCGGTGCCGATCATGCGTCAGGGCGGGGCGCATGCGGTGGTGGGGTTCAGCCACGTCTGTCCAGGCGGCTATGGCGAGCTGATGCTGCTGGACGAGGATATCATGTTCACCCTGCCAGACGGATTTGACGACGCGTCCGGCGCGATGATCGAGCCGCTTGCCGTCGGACTCGAACACGCGCGGCGCGGCCGGCCGGAAAAGGGCGATGTCGCGCTGGTGCTCGGCTGCGGGGCGATCGGGCTGGGAGTGATCGCCGGCCTCAGGCTGATGGGCGTGGCCCCCATCGTCGCGGCCGATTTCCACCCCGCGCGGCGTGCCGAGGCGCTGCGCATGGGCGCCCACGTTGCGGTCGATCCGCGTGAGGCCAGCCCACATGCGCCGCTCCCCGACGTCGGCCGGCCGCCCAACCTCATCTACGAATGCGTCGGCCGGGCGGGCATTTTGCAAAGCCTGATCGAGGCGGCACCGTTCGATGGTCGCATCGTCATGGGCGGATACTGCATGGAGGAGGAAAGCCTCTTCGTCTTCGCCGCGCAGAACAAGCGGCTGAACGTTCAGTTCGCTGGCGGCGAGGAGCCGCAGGACATGGAGCTTGCCATGCGCGCCATCGGTGATGGCCGGATCGACGTTGCGCCGTGGATCGGCGCGCGGATCGGCCGCAGCGGCGTGGCCGAGGCGATGGCGGCGATGAGCGGCCCGGATTCGCCGGTGCGGGTGGTGGTTGATCCTCGGCTGGAATGAGGGGGGGCGTCTTCCCGGCAAAGGCCGGGACCCAGCGCATAAGAAAACGTCGTCGCGGCTGCGACGGCCTTCCTTGCTGGACTGGATCCCGGCCTTCGCCGGGATGACGCATAGTAGCCGTCAGACTTCCTCCGGCGCACCTGTCCCCATGTACCCCGCCAGGGCCCGGTGGAAGTTCACCACGGCTTCTTCTTCGGTCGGATGGGGGCGGGCGGAGCCGAAGGCCATCGACTTCATCCCCTGCTGCACCGCGCCCATGTTGGAGAAGTCCTGCAGCAGCACCACCGGCCAGTGGTCCAGCGTCTGTTCGGGCTTGTAGAGGTTCTCGGGCTTTGGCTCCTGCCCTTCGGCGAACTTTTCCAGCGTGTAGACCTCGAAAATGCAGCTGTCCGGATTGTAGCCGTTGGGCCGTGCGCGGTAGCACAGGGCGAAGGTCGGGCCATAGATCAGCACGGTGTTGGGGAACACGTGGACGTCGGTCCCGGCCTCGGCTGCGTGCTTTGGGTCGAGCGCGGGCCAGGTGATGCCGTTCTTCGCGTCTTCCTCGATCACCCGGCGCATGAAGTGCATCTGCACGTCCATCGCGCTCGTGCCTTCGGGCAGTTCATCGACGAGCTTGTTGGCGACATCGACCATGGTCTGCGTGGTCGTTGCCCAGACCTCCTTCCACACCTGGTTGAGGCTGGTGGCGAGGCCCACGCGCATGTCCGCCGCGCCGGCCGCCCCGGCGGTGCCGCCACCGACGCCTTCGCGCTGGAGCGCGCCGAAGTTGCCGTGGATGCCGAGCGAGCGGCTCCAGGTCGGCTTGTCGGAATAGACCGCCAGTTGCGGGTGCGTGCCGATGACGTGGTAGCCCTCGTTGAAGGCTTCCACCGCAACCTTCCAGTTGCACGGAAAGTGCAGCCACTGGCGCCAGCGATAGCGCATGTTTTGCATCTCGAACGGATCGAGCAGCGGCGCGACCTCACCCAGGAATTCGCGCAAGGGAACGGCATCCGGGTCCATGGTGATGAACACCCAGCCGCCCCATGTCTCGGCCTTCACGGTCTTGAGGCGGATATCGTCCGCGGGCAGGCTGTCTCCATAGCCGCTCTTGCGCGTGACGCCGAGGTTGCGCCCGTCGAGCCCCCAGGTCCAGCCGTGGAAGCCGCACTTGAAGCCCTTGGCGTGGCCGCAGCCTTCGGTGAGTTTGCGCCCCCGGTGCGGGCAGACATTGTGAAAGGCGCGGATCGAGCCATCGTCCTGCCGGGTGACGATGATCGAATCGTCGAGGATGTCGTAGGTGACGTAATCGCCGGGCTTCTCGATTTCCTCTTCGCGGCAGGCGACCTGCCAGACCTTGCGCCACAATGCGTCGCGTTCCGCGCGGGCATAGTCGGCGGAGAGATAGGCCTCGGTCGGGATCGACCAGGCCTGTGCGGTGACTTCGGTTTCGGCGGTCATTGTCCGGTCGTGTCCTCGTAAATCCAGAGCGTGGCGGCAGAACGGTCCATCGCGTCGGAGCGGGCGATGATGCCTTCGGCGCTGCGGCGGCCCATTTCGGCCATGAAGGCGGCAACGTCGTCCGTCTCCACCTCGTAGATGGCGAGGCGCGGCGCGCCGGGGCCGGGCATGGCAAAGGGCGTGGCGGCAAAGCGGCGGCCGCTGACCACGCCGGGCAGGGCGCAAATGTCCTTCATGTGGACCGCCTCGTACCAGGCATCGTATTCATCCTCGCGCCCCGGCAGCGAGGCCGATTGCGCGATCATCACATATTTGCCCATGGGCATCCTCCGTTGGCAGGGAGATAGGCCGGTTCGCTCGCCCGCGTCGAGTCACGGCTTGCTTGCAGCAGAAGGGCAAATTGCCGCGTTCCGACTTGCGAGAGGCAGCCGACACCGGCACAGTGGCTTCATGACATTGACATACCACCAGCCGCGCAGCCGCGAGGAAGCGGCCGCGCTGCTCTCCGCCGATCCCACCGCCCGCGTTCTTGCCGGCGGGACCGACCTTATCGTCCAGATGCGCAGCGGGCGGGCCAGCCCGGGCGCGGTCATCGATATCAAGCAGATTTCCGCCATGCAGGCGATTGCTGGCGGCGACAGTGGTTTCACCATCGGCGCGGCCATGCCCTGCACGGGGCTGAAGGCGGCGGCTGACCTGTGCGCCGCCTGGCCCGGCGTGGTCGAAGCGGCGAACCTCATCGGATCGGTGCAGGTTCGCAACCGTGCCACCATGGCAGGCAACCTGTGCAACGCCTCTCCCGCCGCCGATGCCGTGCCGGCGCTGATCGCGGCGGGCGCCACGGCGCTGGTCGTCGGCCCGCAGGGCGAACGGCTGGTTCCGGTCGAGCAGATTCCCACCGGCCCCGGCAAGACCAGCCTTGGGGCGGGCGAATTCATCGCCGAACTGCGCCTGCCGCCCCGGCCGGCGGGCGGCGGCGATGCCTATCTGCGCGCCACCCCGCGCACGGAAATGGACATCGCGATCGTTGGCGCGGGCGTGGCGCTGGTGATCGGCGCGGACGGCACCTGCACCTCGGCACGGGTTGCGCTCGGCGCGGTTGGCCCGACGGCCATGCTGGTCGAGGCGGCGGGTGCGGCGCTGGTCGGCACCTTGGTGGATGATGCCGCGCTCGATGCCCTGGCCGAAGCGGCCCGCGCGGCGGCAAAGCCCATCGACGACAAGCGCGGAACCGCCGATTACCGCGTTCACATGGCCGGCGTCCTCGCACGCCGGGCCGCCACGATTGCGCTCTCGCGGGCGAAAGGAGCCTCAGCATGAGCAAGATCGCCGTATCCACGCGGGTCAATGGCGACCCGGCCGAATTCCTTTGCGATGCGGGGGAAAGCTTGCTCGATGCCCTGCGCTGGAAGCTGGACCTGACCGGATCGAAGGAGGGCTGCGCCTCGGGCGATTGCGGTGCCTGCACGGTGATGCTGGACGGGCAGATGGTCTGTTCGTGCCTGGTCCTTGCCGCTGAAGCCGAAGGCCGATCGATCACCACGATCGAGGGCGTGGCCGATGGCAGCCAGCTGCATCCGGTGCAGGAAAAGTTCCTTGAACTGGGCGCGCTGCAGTGCGGCTTCTGCACGCCGGGCTTCATCGTCGCGGCCAAGGCGCTTCTGGAACGAAACCCCGATCCCGATGAAAGCGAGATCCGTTACTGGCTGGCCGGAAACCTGTGCCGCTGCACCGGCTATGACAAGATCGTCCGCGCCGTCCAGGCCGCCGCCGCGCAGATGCGGCAAGAGGGAGTGCGCGCATGAACGCCCCGGAAAATCCCCGCAAGTTCAGGGTCGTCGGCACCCGCCCGGTCCGTCCCGATGGGGTGGACAAGGTGACCGGCAAGGCCGTTTATGGCCCGGATTTTGCTGCCGCCGGCATGTTGCACGGCGCCATCCTGCGCAGCCCGCATCCCCACGCGCGCATCCGCTCGATTGACACGAGCAAGGCCGCCGCGCTTGCCGGGGTGAAGGCCGTCGTCACCAGCGCGGACTTTCCGGGGCAGGAATCGAAGGTGGTGGCAGCCGGCGAATCGAGCAGCAACCTGCAACACATCGCCGCCACCTGCATGGCACAGGGCAAGGTGCTTTACGTCGGCCATGCCGTTGCCGCCGTTGCCGCGACCACCCGCGCCATAGCCGAAGCCGCGATCCGGCTGATCGCGGTGGACTATGACGTCCTGCCGCATGTCATCGAGGTCGAAGACGCCATCGCCGAAGGTGCGCCGATCCTGCACGAAGGGATGATTACCAAGGGGTTGGAAACGGCACCTGACAAGCCTTCGAACATTGCCGCTGTGTTCACGCTCAGCGAAGGGGATGCCGATGCGGCGCTCGCCGCTTCGGCGGTGATGGCGTCGGGCCGCTATCGCACGCCGCCGGTGCATCAGGGCTATATCGAACCGCACGCCTGCGTCGCCAACTGGAACGCCGACGGGCAGGGCCAGATGTGGATTTCCAGCCAGGGCCACTTTGACCTGCGCAACCAGACGGCCGCCGTGCTCAAGATGCCGATTGGCGATCTGCGCACCTTCCCGCTGGAAATCGGCGGCGGCTTCGGTGGCAAGACGGGGATTTATCTTGAACCCGTCGCTATGCTGCTGTCGCGCAAGGCGGGCCGCCCGGTGCGCCTGACGATGAGCCGTGAAGAGGTCTTCGCCGCCAGCGGTCCGGCGCCGGGCGTGGTTGCCGATATCGCCATTGGCGCCGATGCCGATGGTAAGCTGACCGCGCTGAAGCTGGAATTCTGGAACCAGTCGGGCGCCTATCCGGGATCGACCATCCACCCCGGCGTGATGACTGCGCTGGGCGCCTATCGCCTGCCCGCCTTTTTCGCGCGCGGCTGGGACGTGCTGTCGAACTTCGCCGGAACCAAGGCCTATCGCGCGCCGGGCGCGCCGCAGATCGCCTTCGTGGTCGAAAGCTGCCTTGATGATCTGGCGCGCCAGCTGGGCATGGACGCCATCGACCTGCGCCTGAAGAACGCGGTCGTGCCGGGCGATCCCGGCCCGGTGCGCGTACCGCACGGGCAAATCGGCTTTGTCGAATGCCTTGAGGCGGCCAAGGCGCATCCGCACTGGTCGGCGCCGCTCGGACCCAACCAGGGGCGCGGCATGGCGGGTGCGTTCTGGGGCAACTATGGCGGCCCGTCGACGGCTTCGGTGGCGCTGGCATCCGACGGATCGGTGCTCGTCACCACCGGCAGCCCAGACATCGGTGGCAGCCGCGCCTCAATGGCGATCATGGCGGCGGAAACGCTGCAGGTGCCTTATGACAGCGTGCGCGTGACCATCGCGGATACCGGCTCGATCGGCTATTCGATGGTAACCGGCGGCAGCCGTGTGACCTTCGCCACCGGCAAGGCGGTGGTTCAGGCCGCGCAGGAGGTGCTGGGCATACTTGTCGACCGGGCCGCCAGCCTGATGGGCGTGGACCGCGCGCAGGTGGAATGGCGCGACGGCGCGGCGCACGGCCCGGACGGCCAGAGCCTGACCATTGGCGCCATCGCCGCGAAGTTCGGCCAGTTTTCCGGACCCATTTCGGCCGAGGCGAGCGTCAATCCGCTCGATTACCTGCCGGGCTTTGCCGTCCACATCTGCGATACCGAAGTCGATCCCGAAACCGGGCAGGTGGCGATAACGCGCTATACCGCTATCCAGGATGTCGGCACGGCGATCCACCCGGACTATGTCGAGGGCCAGTTGCAGGGCGGGGCGGTGCAGGGCATCGGCTGGGCGCTCAACGAAGCCTATGTCTTCGGCGCGGACGGGCACATGGCGAACGACGGCTTCCTCGATTACCGGATGCCGGTCGCCTCGGACCTGCCAATGATCGATACCGTGCTGGTCGAAGTGCCGAACCCGGCGCATCCCTATGGCGTGAAAGGCGTGGGCGAAAGCCCGATCGTGCCGCCGCTGGCCGCTGTGGCCAACGCCGTGCGCGATGCCACCGGAACGCGTTTCACCCAGTTGCCGCTTTCGCCCGACAGGGTCCACGCCGGGCTGAAGGCGGCTGTCAAGGCAGGCGGCTGACAGCCATGCCGCAGGTGATTGCCCTGCCGCCCTTCGCCGCCGAGTTTTTCGGCGGCAAGGAGCGGCTGACGGTGGCTGGCACCAGCCTGTTTGCCGTGGTCCGCGAACTGGACCGAGCCGCGCCCGGCTTTGCTGATACCGCGGAGGAGCGGGCGGCCATGGCCGTCAACGGTACAGTCCAGGCGGACTGGTCTGCGCGGCTAGAGCCGGACGATGAAATCCTGATCGTACCCAAGGTCGCCGGAGGCTGACTGCCCCGCGCGGAATGGCGCAATTGCCCCTGTTCACGGCGATAAATTGCTATATCACATACGCAAGTTTGCGCATTGAGAGGGGCTGCCCAGGCCATGCAATTCCACCGTCGTATCGTATCCTCCATCGCGGTTGCCGCGCTGGGGCTTTGCCTTTCGGCCAGCGCCGTTGCCGAGCCAGTGATCCGCTTGTGGCCGGGCAAGGCGCCAGGGACTGAAGGCTGGACCCTGGCCGAACAGGTGCGCGAGGTGCCCAAGCGCGGGCGGATGATTTCCAACGTTTCCGATCCGACGCTCGAGGTGTTCCTGCCAAAGAAGGCTAACGGCACGGCAATCATCATCGCCCCGGGCGGGGGCATGCGTATCCTGAACTACGATAGCGGCGGCACGCAGGTTGCCCGCTGGCTGACCGCGCGCGGATATGCCGCCTTCGTGCTCAAGTACCGCATTCGCCAGATGGCGCCCGATGCGCCGCGCCCGGCCTTTGCGCCGCCCGCTGCGGGGGCGGGGCCATCGCTGCCGGGCATGGACCGGCCGGAAATGGTCATCGTCAACGCCAACGCCAATCCCGCGCAGGACGATCCGGAGATGGACCGCGTGCGCCAGATGGCGGTGAGCGATGCCCAGCAGGCGCTGAAACTGGTGCGTGCCAATGCGGCAAAGTGGAAAATCAACCCGGCCAAGGTGGGCATGATGGGCTTTTCCGCCGGCGGCGGGGTGGCCGTTGGTGCGGCGCTGGAGCCGGCCGGCGCGGCCTATCCGGACTTCGTCGTTTCGCTGTTCGGCCCGTCGCTGCAGGACGTGACCGTGCCGCCGCACGCCGCGCCGCTGTTCATGGCGGTGACGGAAAACCACTACAACGTCACGCCCGGGCTGGTGGCGCTGTTCACCAAGTGGCGCGAGGCGCGCAAGCCGGCCGAACTGCACATCTATGACATGGCGAATGCGCCAATCGGCATGGAGCGCGGCGGCACGCCGACCGACACCTGGCTTGATCGCATGATCGACTGGATGGCGCTGAAGGGATTTGCGCCCAAGGTGGAATACCGCAACCAGCGTTAGGCCTGCGGGGCCATTGCGCGCCAAAGTCGGGCTTTTCGCGCGGCAACGAATTATCGCACAGGCATGCAAAGTTGCAGTGGGCGATAGCGCTTGCACGGGCTAAGGGCAGCGCGAAGCGCCGATTGGACGGAACGATACCCATGCCCACCTCTCACAACCCGATCCTGATTGCCGGTGGCGGTATTGCCGGTCTGACGCTGGCCCTGACGCTTGACCAGATCGGCGTTCCTTGCGTGGTTTTCGAAAGCACGCCGGAACTGCGTCCGCTGGGCGTTGGCATCAATCTGCAGCCCAACGCGGTGCGCGAACTCGAAGACCTCGGCATTGGCGAGAGCGAGCTGGACCAGGTGGGCGTTCCGGCCAAGGAATGGGCGCTGGTCGGGCTGAACGGGCGCGATATCTACAGCGAGACGCGCGGCAAGCTCGCCGGATACAAGTGGCACCAGTACGCGGTGCATCGCGGCGAATTTCACCTGCTGCTCCATCGCCACGCGGTGGAACGGCTGGGCGCGGAAAACGTGCGGCTTGGCCAGAAGGTGATCGGCTATCGCAAGCTTGCCGAAGGGGGCGTGATCGCGGAAATCGAGGCGGCGGACGGCACGCGCAGCGAGGAACGCGGGGCGCTGCTGATCGGCGCCGATGGCATCCATTCCGCCGTGCGCGCGCAGATGCATCCCGATCAGCCGCCAATCCGCTGGGGCGGCACCATCATGTGGCGCGGCACCAGCCGGGCCGTCCCCATCCGCACGGGATCCTCGTTCATCGGGCTTGGCACCGATCGGCACCGCGTGGTGCTCTACCCCATTTCCGCACCCGATGAGAACGGCCTGGCGGAGATCAACTGGATCGCCGAACAGACCTACGATGCCGATCACGACTGGTCGAAGACCGGATGGTTCCGCCGTGTTCCCTTGAGCGAATTTGCCGATCAGTTCAGCGGCTTCGTCTATGACTGGCTGGATCTGCCCGCGCTGCTGGAACAGTCGCAGGATGCCTATGAAAACCCAATGATCGACCGCGATCCGCTGCCCACATGGATCGATGGCCCGGTGGCGCTGATCGGCGATGCGGCCCATCCGATGTATCCCACCGGTTCGAACGGCGCCTCGCAGGCGATCATCGATGCGCGCATTCTTGGCCGCATCCTCACCGAGCAGGGCGTCAGTACGGACGCGCTTGCCACCTACAACGCCGAACTGTGCGAAAGCGTTGGCGGGCTTGCCCTGCGCAACCGCGGTGCCGGCCCCTTCGGCCTGCTGAAAATGGTGGACGAGCGGTGCGGCGGCCATTTCGACAATATCGATGATGTGATCCCGGCGGAAGAGCGCAGCGCCTTCATGCTGGCCTACCAGAAGGCCGCGGGATTTGCCCGCGACACCCTGAATGAGGCACCGCCGACCATTCCCGCCGGTGCGCGTGTGGTTGAAAGGTCTGCCGATGTCGCTCCAGCTTGAACCGGTCTGCACGTTCGCGATCACGCTGAGCAAGCCGCACGAGATGGGCGAGGGGCCCGCCCATCTGCGGCGCATCATCCCCATCGTCGGCGGCACGGTCAGCGGGCCGCGCCTCAACGGGCGCATCCTGCTGGTCGGCGCGGATTGGCAGACGGTCGATGCCGATGGGCTGGCGCATCTTGATGCCCGCTACGGTCTGGAAACAGACGACGGCGCGGTGATCGAGGTTATCAGCCAGGGCTTGCGCCACATGGCGCCCGAGGTTGCCGCCCGCGTGGCCGCGGGCGAGGACGTGCCGCCGTCCGAATACTACATGCGCACCAGCATCCGCCTGCAGACGAACCACCCGGCCTATGCCTGGGTCAACCGTGCGCTGTTTGTTGCAAGCGGCGGTAAGAGCGGCAGCACAGTCACGCTCAATGTCTTCGCGGTGGCGTAACGCTCGCCGTTCAGATCCCGCGACGGCGCAGGCGCCAGCGCTTGTCCGTGCACAGACCGCAGTTTTCGCCAGTAAAGCGCGCGGCGGCGAGTGAACTGGCGTTGATCTTCCAGTTCAGCCAATCGCGCACCACGGTACCGTAAAGCCCGCCGTCCTTTTCGAAATAGGTCGCCCGGTGGCCAAAGTCGGCGTCGGCCAGCAGGACCGGTGCCTTGGTCAGCAGATCGAAGTTGGCCTGCCCGTTTTCATAAGCCACATCGCCCTTGCCGCCGAGCAGGATCAGCGTCGGCACCGTGACTTTGGCGAGATCGGCGCGCTTGACTTCGGTGCCGCCCATCGACCGGTCATCGGCGAACAGACCGCTGTTCAGAACGACGAGCGTGGAAATTCCCGGCAGGCGCGATGCTGCGTCGATGGCCTGCACCCCGCCGCACGATTGGCCCATCAGCGTAATTCGCGCGGTATCGAGCAGGCCGGCAAAGCGGCCCTTGCGCGCGGACGTCTGCTCCCTGGCCCACTTCACCGCCCAGTCGATCTGCGACACGTCAGTCTTGGTCGGGCGGCCGTTCCATTCGGGCTCGTGATCGGGCTTCACGTCCTGCGCCGGATCGCCGATTTCGCCCAGGGCGATGACGAAATAGCCGTGCGATGCCAGCTCGCCCAGAAGCTCGCTGAAACGCGCGCCGGCATTGCGGCAGCCGCCGCCGGCAAAAACGACAACCGGATGTCTGATGCGCGATGCCTTGGCGGTAACCGGGCGGAACAGCACGTGATAACGCAGGCTCGGGTCGACCTCGCGCACAGTGGGGAACGGCCCGGTCGCGGCAAGCGCGGGCAGCGGGGCGGCGATGGCGACGGTAAGCGCAAGTGCAGCGCGAAGGGCTTTGGTCAGGAAGGGCATCGGTAACCTCGGGCTTGGGGAAAGGGCGGTCAGGCGCATGAAAAAGGGGCCCGCCATCGCTGGCAGGCCCCCTTGTCTCATGCCGTGATCACGCGATCAGAACTTCTTGCGCAGTTCGACAGCAATCATGCGGCCCAGCACGTTCGCATTGGCCGAATCGAAGATCTGGTTCTGCGAAACACGGGCAAACGGCGGGTCCTTGTCGAGCAGGTTCTGCGCCGAAACCGAGAACGACAGATCCTTCAGCGGGCCGCTGTCCTGCTGGAAGGCATAGGTGATTGTCGCATCGACCGTCAGGTTGGCGGCAACACGTTCATCCTGCGTCGCCGGGGCGACGATGGCCGGGTTGAACAGGTTGTTCGCCAGCAGCGAAACCACCCGATACGAGTTCGTGTAGTTGTAGAACGTGTTGACCGAAAGGCCGCCGGTGCGGAAGCCAAGCTGGCCGCGCGCCTTGAACTTCAGCGGGAAGTTCGCGTTGTTGACACGATCAACCAGCGGACCGCCGGGGACGGTCTGGTAGTTGTAGTGGAACACGCGCGTGCCGTTGAGGCCAACAGTCCAATCGACGTCGCCCGTGCCGAACTGGTACTGCACGGCAAAGTCCAGACCTTCCATCTTGGCCCGGCCGACGTTGCGCTTGCGGCCATCGACGATGGCATAGACGTTCGGCGCGCCGCCGGTGGTGAACAGCGAGAACTGGGCCGGAGCCGAATAGAAGCCCGAGGCAATCTGCGCCTGAATGGCGTTCAGCTGGGTCACGAAGTCCGATGCCGTGCTGAACGTGACGAAAGAGGCCAGCGCCGGGTCGGAGAACACCGCCGTGTTGTTGCCCAGGGTATCGATCACGTTCTTGTAGTCGATCTTGAAGTAGTTGACCGAGGCGTTGAAGCCCGGAACCAGATCGGGCTTGATTTCGAGCCCGAACGACCAGGTCGTCGCCGTTTCCGGACCGACCGAAGCGTTGCCGCCCAGCAGCGTCAGCACGTTACGGCCGGCACCGGCGATGGTGGTGCTCGCCGAAAGCGACGGCGTGGAGCGCGGATCGCTGTCCGACAGGGTCGGTGCGCGGAACGAGGTGCCGTAGCTGCCACGCAGCGTCAGGCCGGCGACCGGTTCCCACTTCACGCCGAACTTGGGGTTCGTCGTCGTGCCGAAATCGCTGTAGTCGTCGTGGCGCACCGCCGCGTTCAGTTCGAGCGCGTTGACCCCGCCAAAGGCGTTGCCCGAACCGACCAGCGGCACGATCACTTCGGCATAGGCCGACTTGATATCGCGGGTTTTGCCGAATTCTGCGGTCTTCACCATCGTCTGCAGGTCAGGCCCGCGGGTGCCCGAATTGGTGAAATTGCGGGCGAACAGCGTTTCCTTCAGATATTGGCCACCGACCGCGAGCTTGATGTCGCCGCCGCCGATCGTGGCCAGCGTGCCGTCGATCTTCGCGTTGGCAATGTGCGCGTGGTACCAGATGCGGAAGTTGGTGTAGCCCATGAACTGCTGGGCTGCCGCGATGTTCGAAGCCGAACCACCCGTGCCATAGGGGTTGAAGCAGAAGCCGGGCACGGTGCAGCGCACGGCCAGGTTGTACTGCGCCTGGTTGACTTCGCCGGTGCTCTGCAGCTCGGCATAGTTGTCGTTATAGGTGTACGATGCGCCGAAGTGCCAGTTGGAGCCAAGGTTGAGGTCGAAACCGGCCGCCGCCTGGTTGCCAAGGTCGGTGGCGAAGGTGTCGCGCGCGCCGCCATCGTTGATGACAGTGTATTCCACCGTCTGCGACGTGGCGCTTTGGCCGGAAACGACGACGAAACCGGGGTTGGTGTTCGGCACGGTCGCCGAAACGGTGGTCGGCGAAGCGCGATAGAATTCACCATCGCGGCGATAGTAGAAGCCTTCCGCCCAGAACGACAGGTTGTCGGTCAGATCCTGACGCATGGTGGCAATCAGGTTCAGGCGCTTGTTGGCCGGCAGAACGGTCTGCAGATACGAGGTCTGCAGGCGGTTCGGCGTGGTCGAAAGCTGGGCCTGGGTCACGCCCACGCCGGTGCCTGCGGGCAGGCCATAGCGCGTGGTCCCATAAACGATGTTGCCCGGCGAACCGCCGAAGGCGCAGTTGTTGACGCCGCCGACGGCAGTCTGGTCGCAGAGGTAGAACTGGGCGCGGTCGGACTGCAGCAGCTGGTCGTTCCAGGCGTATTCGGCAGCGATCATCGCGCGGCCGCTGTCCCACTTCTTGCCGACCACGGCGCTCAGCGTCTTGGCGCTGTAATCGTCGGCAAAGCCATAGCGGCCGCGTATTTCTGCGCCGTCGACATCGGTGCGCAGGATAAGGTTGGCGACGCCGGCCACCGCGTCCGAACCATAGGTCGCCGAGGCGCCGTCAGCGACGACATCGATGCGGGCAAGCGCGATCGCCGGGATCGAGTTGGGATCGAACAGCTGGCCGCCGAAACCGCCAACCGGCAGGCGGCGGCCGTTAAGCAGGGTCAGGGTTGCCTGGATGCCGAGGCCGCGGATGTTCAGGCCGTTCGAGCGGCCGATGTTCAGGTTGGCATTGTTGGCCGAGGTGTTGGTGGACGCTTCGCCAAGGCCGATGCCGGAAACCTGCGGGATCGACTTGAGGATGTCGTTCGTGGTCAACAGGCCGGTCTTCTGGATGTCGCTCGCGGTCACCGAGATGATCGACGAACCAACCGGCGCTGCGCCGCGAATGATGGTGCCGGTGACGACGATCTCGCGGCCGTCCTCTTCCTGCGCGGCATCTTCGGCATCCGTGCCGGCAGACTGCGCGAAGGAGGCATGCGGAGCGGCCAGAGCGATCGCGAAAGCGCTTGCACAGACCAGATTGCGACGGACGACGGTACGTGAAATCATGACAGGTATCCTCCCACCCAAGTTGGTACGTTTTTACGCGAATTGATGGATGCGCGCAACTTTCTCGCACAGAATTGTTGTGAATCATAGCAAATGTGCAACAGTGGTGCGATCGAACTGTCGGGAAAGGGCTTGGAATGCGCGCTAAGTGGTTGATTTCGGGAATGGGACTACTGGCAATGCCAGCGCTTGCAGAGGCACCCGAGCCGGCATTCCTCCGGCAGGTGGCGCCGCCCGCGGCATATTCGGCCTATGATCGCGCGTCCTACTACGCGCCGGTTCGCGACGGCACGAAGCTGGCGATCACGGTCTACCGGCCGGCCGGCGGCGCGGCGAATGCACGCTTTCCCACTCTCCTTTGGTACCATCCCGGTCACCGCGAGAGCATCGACCGCGCCACGGGCCAGATCCGGCCGACAATGGCGCCCTCCGATATCGCCTTCTTCACCGGGCAAGGCTACGCGGTCGCCATTGCCGAGATGCGCGGCAGCGGGGCCAGCTTCGGCAATCGCGAGCTCGATCGCGGTCCGCAGATTGCCAGGGATGGCAAGGACCTGGTCGACTGGATCGCGGCGCAATCCTGGTCGGACGGCAAGCTCGGCATGATCGGCGCCAGCTATCAGGGCTTTGCCCAATACGCCGTTGCCTCGCAGAAACCGGCCGCGCTGAAAGCGATCTTTCCCGAGATCGCCGGTTTCGATGACTACACCTCGATGTTCCACCCGGGCGGCATCTTCGTGGCCGCGCTTTCCGATTCGGCATCGGATTCGATCCGTCACGACGACCTGAACGACTACCTTCCGCAATCGGCGCGGCGACACCTGCCTTCGGTCCCGGTGGTTGACGAGGACGGCGATGGCGAGCTTGTCGACGAAATTCCGCTCGACAGGAACGGCAACGGCACCTTCCTTGATGACGGGCCGCCGAGCTATGCCGATGGCAAGGCAAGGCAGGACATCTATTACCGGGCGAGCCTTGGCCATGACGTGAACCGCAACCTGCCGGCCGCGCTGGTGGCTGCCGCGCCCTATCGCGATTCGCCGATTGCCGGCACTGCGCACCGTTATTTCGATCTTGATCCCGGCACGAAGCCCGAAACGATCGCGGCGAGCGGCATCGCGGTCTACAATCGAGGCGGCTGGTTCGATTACCACGCGCGCGACACGGTGATGTGGCAGGCAACGCTTTCGGGCAAGACACCGACGCGGTTGATGATGGCACCAACGGGGCATGGCACGCTGCCCTCCGAATTCGGCGATGCGCTATATCGCGCGGGCCCCTACCTCGCGCTGTTCGGCGACAAGCAGAGCACCAACAGTGTCATGAACCGAGAGAAGCTGGCGTTCTTCGACCACTACGTCAAAGGGCTCGCCAATGGCTTCGACAAGCGCCCGCCGGTCCTGATCTATGTCATGGGCGAGGGGTGGCGCTATGAAAAGGAATGGCCGCTCAAACGCGCCGTGGCGAAGCGATTCGGCGTCGATGCCGGGGCCCTGGTGGCAGGCAAGGGCAGTGCCGGCCGTGATCGCTACGAGGTCGACTATACCGCAAGCACCATGACCGCCGGGGCCAATCGCTGGAATTTCGGTGTCTCCACCAGCAAGGTGCCGCTCACCTTTGACGGGCAGCAGGCGCGGCGGCTGACCTATACCGGGCAGCCGCTTGCCGCCGATACCGAGGTGACCGGGTATCCGTTGGTCAGCGTCGAATTGTCCTCCACCGCCAGCGAGGGTGATGTCTTTGCCTATCTCGAAGATGTGGCGCCGGATGGCACCTCGCTGCTCGTCACCGAAGGACAACTGCGGGCGAACTACTGGCGCGGAGTGAAAGGCGGACCCTCGCCGCTGGCGAAACCGGCGCTGCCCTGGCATGGCTATGCCAAGGCCGACTATGCCGCCGCTCCGTTCGCGGATGGCAAGGTGCTGCAACTGAACTTCGACATGATGCCGACATCGTGGGTATTCCGCAAAGGGCACCGCCTGCGCCTGTCCTTTGCCGGCGCGGATTACCCTGCATTTCCGCTGCATCCGTTGCTCGATGCAAAGCAGCCGCCGGTGTGGACGGTCTACCGCGCGGGCACCTCGCTTACCTTGCCGGTCGTCCCGGCGCGCAGGTAACTAGCCCGTCGCCGCGCACCGCATAGGCAGCGTTGAGGCCTGCCTCTGCGGTGATCGCGGCAAGGTAATCAAGCCAGTCGGCAAACTCTGCCTGGCCGGGTGAAAGCAGGCGCGGCACTGAATCGTCATCGATCCGCGCCGGTTGCAGCACGACCTCGGGCGAGCCCGCGGTGAAGTCCAGCCAGGCAATCACCGTGTGGCGCGTTTCGGGCGGGGCCTGGTACTTTGCCGCCGGCAGCCAGCCTTTTGACAGTGTCTGCAGGTGCTTGAAGCTGTCGTGTTCGGCAATCCGCTCGTCGAAGGCGGCGGGCTGCTCGATGGCGAAATTGCCGAGACTGTAGAACACCGGCTTGCCGGCAATGAAGTCGACGCCCTTCAGCAGGTGCGGATGGTGGCCAAGGATCGCATCGGCCCCCGCGCCGATCGCAGCCTGCGCCACTTCGCGCTGGTAGTCGGCAACTTCGGCACGGACGAAATGGATGCCCCAGTGGATCGAGACGAGCACGACATCGGCCTCGGCCTTTGCCGTCCGGACATCGTTCCTGAGGGCGGCAAGGTCGCCGAGGTCGGCAAAGGTATGGATGCGAGGCGGCGTGCCGGGCTGGTCATGCTCGATCTGCTCATAGCGTGTGTGCGCCCGCATCGGCGTACAGCCGGGGCGCGAGGCGTCGGCAGCATAGCCTGAGGGCAGGATCGAGCTGTAGGCGAGCACAGCAACGCGCTTGCCGGCCACCTGCAACTGCGCCGGCTGGCGCGCCTCGCCCAGATTGGCTCCCGCGCCGCAAATGGCCACTCCTGCCGCGGGCAGATGGGCGAGGGTGTCGGCAAGGGCATCGCGGCCGAAATCGAGCACGTGGTTCCCGGCGACGGACATCACGTCATAGCCGGCTGCGCGCAGCACCGGCGCGACTTCGGGCGAAGTGCGCATCGCGAGCCGGGCGTGGGGCGACGCCGACCCGCGATCGGAGACCGGGCATTCCATCTGGCCAAAGCACAGGTCAGCGCTGTTCAGCGCGTCCGATACATCGGCGAACAAGGCGGCGGGATCGGCCCGGCGCGGGGCTACGTCGCCGGTTGCACAGATACGCATCGAGCCATTCTCCCGATTTGCAGAAATAGCGGTTGCCTGCCGATGTAAGCCATTGCATTATGCTATACGAAATTGCAATCAAGCAATCAGCGATACCGTAAGGGGAGGAGCAGGCGATGCGCAAGAAGCTGCTGTTGGCACTGGGAACGATCGCCGCCACCTGGCTCCCCGCAAGTGCGCAGGCGGCAACGACCTGCGACCAGCTCTCCGCGCTGCGGATCCCCGACGTCCGCATCGTCAAGACGACCGACGTCAAGCCTGATCCCGTCTGGATGAGCCCGCTTGCCCAGCCGCCGGGCGGCCTTTCGCTGCCGGTAAAGAAGCGGTTCTGCCGGGTCGAGGGCGTTATCGAGGACGAGATCGGCTTCGAGGTCTGGCTGCCGCAGCCGGACGAGTGGACGGGCCGCCTGCTGACGTCCGGCAATGGCGGGTTTGCCGGGTTCATACGGTATGAAGGGCTGGCCAAGGGCGTGAACCGGGGTTTCGCCAGCGCATCGACCGATACCGGGCACAAGATCAGCGAGGTCGCTTGGCCGATCGGCCATCCGCGCCGGCTGGAAAACTATGGCCACCGTGCGATGCATCTGCTGGCGGTTAACGCCAAGCAGATCATCGCCGCCTATTACGGCAAACCCAGCGCGCACAATTACTTCATGGGATGTTCGGGCGGCGGCATGCAGGGCATGAACGAGGTGCAGAAATACCCGTCCGACTATGATGGCATTATCGCCGGTGCCCATGGCCGCTCGATCGTCGGCATATCGGCGCGCTGGCTGAATTCGGCGCTGATCGCGAAATACCAGCCCGCAGCCAACCTGACCAATGCCGACTGGGACCGGGTGGCCGCCTATGGCGTGAAGCTGTGCGACGGCAAGGACGGCGCGTTTGACGGCATCATCTCGGACCCGCGCCAATGTACCTTCGATCCTGGCGGCACCCCCGGTCTTAGCGCGGCGCAGGCGCAGACCGCGCGGCTGCTCTATGGCCCGGTGCGGGGGAAGGGCGGGGCAGAGCTTTTCCCGGCGTTCAGGGCTGGCGTTGCCTATCGCCCGATCAGCGATCCGGGCCGGCCCGGCGAACTGTTCGGACAATGGCTGCACAACGACATCACCTGGGACCCGCGCAGCTTCGACGCCGGGACCGACGTTCCCGCGGCCGAGGCAGCCGTGCCCGGGGCATCGCCGACCAATCCCAACCTCGAGCCGTTCTTCAGGCGCGGCGGCAAGATGATCAGCTTCCACGGCTGGAATGACGAGATTGTCCCGGCGCAGGCTACGATCGACTATTACCAGTCGGTCCAGCGCTACATGGGCGCCGACACCACCTCGAAGTTCTACAAGCTTTACCTCGCGAGCGGCATGAACCACTGCCGCGGCGGGCCGGGAGCCGACAGCTTCGGCTTCTGGGGGGAGAACGAGGGCGATAACGACCCGGGCCATGACATGCTGTCCGCCATGGTGCAGTGGGTCGAAAAGGGGATCGAGCCGGGGCGGATCGTCGCGACGAAGTTCGATGGCGGCAAGCCGGTCATGACCCGCCCGGTCTGCCAGTGGCCGCAGTCGCTGCGCTATGGCGGCAAGGGCGATGTCAATCTGGCGGAAAGCTGGACGTGCACCGCGCCGCGCTGATCCTCCTTGCGGCCTTGGTGTCCGGCCCGGCAAGTGCCGCGCAGCCGGAGCCGATCGACGATCTCCAGCGCCTGTTCATCGAGGACACGGTCGCGCTGATCCACCCGCCGAGCGCGGAGGCGGGACTGCGCGCGAAAGCCCTGATGGCCGCCGCCGCGCGCGTGCGCGCCCGATCGGACTTTGCGCAGATGCGCCGCCTGCTTGCCGAAGCGAGGGTGGTGCTGGCCGGCGGCACGTGGGATGCCGACGCGCAGTACCTTGCCGCGCTGGCACCACAGCCGCGCCATGTGGTGTTCGATCCCACGCAGCCGAACGAAGTGCGTGTTGCCCTTTCCTATCCGGCAAAGCCTGCCGCACCGGCAGAGGTGCAGCCGGTGTACCGTGCTCATGCTGCGGCCGCCGGTTCGGCCCCCGTCGAATATGACCGGGCTGCGGACCTGCCGGACGGCGCATATGACCTCGTCCTGCGGGTCACCCGCGGCGGCACGACGATCGGCACCAGCGGATCGGTGCGGGTTTTTGCCCGTCGCGGGGTGGCAGACGATCTTGCCCGGATTGCCGGGCGCTCAAGCCGGCTGAAGCTGTCGCCAGCGCTTGCCGCATCGCTTGCCTGGCCGGGCAACCTTGCCGCGACCCTCGACGATCGCAGCCGCCAGGCGGCCGACTTTGACTGGCCCGCGATGCTGGCGCGCACGGAGACGCTGCTCGCCGAGGCCGGGGCGGGACGCAACCCGCTTGCCAGCGCAAAGGGGCTGCAGGAGCGCCACTATGCCAGCAAGGTTTCGCACCGGATCGAGCCCTACAAGCTTTTCGTCCCCGAAGCATGGGACGGCAAGGCCGCGCTGCCGCTGGTCGTGATGCTGCATGGCTCGAACGGCGATCATAACCGGCCGTTTGCCAGCGGCAGGGCTGTCGATCAGGCCCGCGCACGCGGCTGGGCGGTGCTGGCCCCGATGGGCTATTCGCCCAACTCCGGCTGGGGCAATCACATGCCGGTCGTCCTGGCCAACGGCACCATGCCCGAGCCGCGACCAAGCACGATCGCGGGCAAGGTCCTGCCGCGCAACGGCGTGAACCCCGAGCCGGCCGAGATGGATGTGCTTGACGCGCTCGCCGACGTCCAGGCGCATTATCCGATCGACAAGCGCCGCATTTACTTGGCGGGCAATTCGATGGGCGGGGAAGGCACCTGGTATCTGGGCGAGCGCCACCCCCGACTTTGGGCGGCAATCGCCCCGGGGGCGGGGGCGATCGATCCGGCAGGCTATCCCTACCGGCGGCTCGGCAAACTGCCGGTCATGGCGGTTCACGGCGATGCCGATCCGATCATCTCCTTTGCCGCCAGCGCCGACATGATAAGCCGCCTGAACAAGGCGGGCGGCAAGGGCGAGCTGCTGCGCGTATCCGGCGGCGGGCACAGCAGTTTTGACACGGTATTGCCGCAGATATTCGACTTTTTCGCAAAGCAGGAGAGGACACCATGATCCGCAAGCTGACCATCATCGCGCTGGCGCTTGCCGCCACTGTCGCACCCGCGCCTGCGCAGGAAGCGAAGGCGCCGCCCAAGCCGTTCGGCATCGTCGGCGGGCCATCGGGCACCGGACCGATGCCGGCGGTAGTGGAATACCTTCCCGCCATGCCCGATCATGCCTTCTACCATCCGCAGAAGATGCCGGCGAAGCCGATGCCGATCGTCCTGTGGGGTAATGGCGGCTGCCGCGACAACAGCCTGTCGGCCGCGCAGTTCCTTCGCGAGGTGTCGAGCCATGGCTACTTCGTTGTCGTTGCCGGCCCCCCGCGCGAGGAACCGGCGATTACCGCTCCGGTCCGCATGACCGAGATGCCGGCCGCTCCGGTCGATCGCGGCGCGCAGCTGGCAAAGCGCGGACCCGATGCGACCAGCCCCGAACAGATCCTGGCCGGGCTGGACTGGCTGGTGAAACAGAATGCCGATCCGGCGAGCCCGTTCTACCGCCATGTCGATCCTTCCAAAGTGGCTGTGATGGGCCATTCGTGCGGCGGCCTGCAGGCCATGCGGATTTCAGCCGATCCGCGTATCAAGGCGACCGTGCTGTTCAACTCGGGCGTGTTCAACAACACGGTCGAGGGACTGAGCGCCCTGTCGATCAGCAAGAAGGAACTGGACAAGCTGCACGCGCCGATCGCCTACATCATCGGCGGACCTGCCGACATCGCCTGGCCGCAGGCGATCGATGACGTTGCGCGGATCGTCCATGTGCCCCTGTTCTTTGCCCATGCGCCGACCGGCCACGGCGGCACGTTCCGCACCGCGCCCAATGGCGGCTACTATGGCGTGATCGCAGGCAAGTGGCTCGACTATCATCTCAAGGGTGATGCGAAGGCCGGCGCCTTTTTCAAGGGCAAGGACTGCGGGCTGTGCAAGGTGCCAGACTGGTCGGTCCCGCGTCCGCTGTGGAAATGATGCCTGCCATGACGCACGTGTTCCTCGCCACCGGCGACCTCGCCATGGACCGCGAGGATTACGATGAAAGCTTCACCGCCACGCGCGACCTGCTGCGCGGGGCGGACCTGGCATTCGGCCAGCTGGAAACCAGCTTTGCCCTGCGCGGCAGCCGGATGCCGCAGGCGCGCCACGCGGTGCTTGCCCGGCCCGATGGCGCGGCGGCGCTGGGCCGGGCCGGCTTCGACATCATCTCGATGGCCGGCAACCATTGCATGGACTGGGGCGTCGAGGCGTTTCACGAGACGAAGGCGAATCTTGAGGCAGCGGGCATATCCGTGGTCGGCGCGGGCCGCGACATTGCAGAGGCCCGCCAGCCGGTGATCCGCACGCTGGGCGACGGCACCCGGCTGGCGGTGCTCGCCTATTCATCGATCCTGCCGCAGGATTACTGGGCAACGGAACGCCGCGCCGGCTGCGCGCCGATGCGGGCGCACACAGTCTATGAGCAGGTCGAAACCGACCAGCCGGGTACGCCCGCGCGCATCCATACCTGGCCGCACCGCGAAGACCTTGCCGATATGGTCCGGGATATCCGAAAGGCGAAGGCGCTGGCCGACGTGGTGATCGTCTCGCAGCACTGGGGCATCCACTTTGTCCGCGCCAGCATCGCCGATTACCAGCGCGCCGTGGCTCAGGCAGCGGTGGACGCAGGCGCCGACGCAGTGATCGGCGGCCATGCGCACATCATCAAGGGCTGCGAGGTGATCGGCGGCAAGCCGGTTTTCCACTCGCTGTGCAACTTCGCCACCGACCTGCGCATGGACGAGGAGCACGCCCGGTCCAAGAGCTGGAACGAGATCCGCGTGCTCGCGGAAAAGTGGGATCCGGACTTCGGCAGCCTTTACAACTTCCCCGAAGCGAGCCGCCTTGCCATGATCGCGCGGCTGGAGATCGGCGGCGGCCGGCTGATCAAGTCGGGTTTCTTGCCCGTGTTCATCGGCCGCGATGCAGTGCCCCGCGTTGCCGCGCCCGGCAGCGCCGAATATGACGAGGTGCTGGACTACCTGACCGCGGTAACCGCGGAGGCCGGGCTCAATGCCCGCTACATCAAGGGCCAGGACATGGTGGAGATCGCCGCATGAGTGACCGCAGGCTGCCGCTCGAGGCGATCGTTTTCTTCTACTTCCTTGCCTATCTGCCCAATGTGATGATCACCCGCTGGGTGGCGACAATCGCTGACGGCACGCTGGGCCGGCCGCTGACCGGGCTGGAAACGCTGCCGGCCTCGCTGATCGTCAACCTGGTGCTGACCTATGCCTTCATCTGGCTGTCGGGCTGGCACAGGGATGCCAACGCAGTACTGCTGGGCAGGATCCGCTTTCCGGTGCCGACGCGCTACACCCTGCTATCAGGTATCGGCACGTCGCTGGTGCTGTTTTCCGTGCCGCTGTCCTACACGTTCAAGGGGGTAAGCATCCCCTTCATCCAGTTGATCATGCGGGGTGACATCCTGATCATCGCGCCGCTGGTGGACATGGCCTTTGGCCGGCGCGTGCAGTGGTTTTCCTGGGCGGCCCTGGGCATGGTCTTTGCCGCCCTGCTGATCACCCTTACCGACCGTGGCGGGCTGAACCTTCCGCCGCTCGCGATCCTGACCGTGGTGCTTTACACCGTCGGCTACTTCATCCGCCTCTGGGTGATGACGCGCATCGCGAAGGACGGGAATCCGGCGACAGTTCGGGCCTATTTCGTCGAGGAAAAGATGATTGCCTTGCCGTTGTCGGTGCTCGTGCTGGGCCTGATCTCCGCCAGCGGGATCGGCGGACAGGCGGGCGAGCTTTCGTGGGGCTTTGTCGGCGTGTGGACTTCGGACGCGATCTGGCCGCTGATCGGGATCGGGGTGACGCTGACGATCATCTCGGTGATCGCGGTAATCATCCTGCTCGACCCGCGAGAGAATGCCTATTGCGTGCCGCTGGAGCGCGCCGCCAGCCTGATCGCCGGGGTCGGCGGTTCGCTGCTGCTGGCCTGGTTCTTTGGCGGCAAGATGCCGCGCGGAGCCGAACTGCTGGGAGCCGCGATCCTGGTTGCCGCGATCGCCCTGCTCAGCCTCGCCCCGCGCTGGAGCA
>JBJTLW010000136.1:0-5355 GCA_046063225.1 Novosphingobium sp.
CTGGTCAGCCTTGCCCGCCAAATCCTGCGCATGGGCGGTCACCCCGACGTTCTGGCCACCTCTCGGCTGATCCATGGCACGACCGGGGAGGCCGGTCGCGTCGCCCGCGAGCTGGACCGCTTCATCCGTGAACCGATGATCGAGGAGATCACTGGCGAGATTGCCGAATATGCCCATATCGAGGGCGTGGCCGTGAAAAACCCGAAGGCCGCGGCGCGGTTCTTCATCGGTATGCTGGAAAGCATGATCGACCAGTTCGCCGAAGACTATAACGACCCCGTGCAGCACGAGGCGCTCGCCCGGCAAGTGGTCGGCGTGCTCTTCCGCGGCCGCAGCGAATGGTGAGCGGCGGATAGACCCTCCGCCGCCCGGCAGGTCAGCCGACCTTGCGGTGCTCGGCCTTGACCCAGCGCACGGTGCCGGTGCTGGCGCGCATGACGACGGTATGCGTGGTCATGGTGCCGTCCTTGCGGCGCTTCACCCCGTCGAGCAGCGAACCATCGGTCACGCCGGTGGCGGCAAAGATGCAGTCGCCCTTGGCCAGTTCGTCGCGGGTGTAGATCTTGTTGAGGTCATCGATCCCCCACTTGCGCGCGCGGGCACGTTCGTCTTCGTTGCGGAACAGCAGGCGGCCGTTGAACTGGCCGCCAACACAGCGCAGGGCCGCAGCCGCGAGCACGCCTTCCGGAGCGCCGCCCGAACCCATGTACATGTCGATCGTGGTGTCCTCGTTGGTCACAGCAATCACACCGGCGACGTCGCCGTCACCGATCAGCACAACGCCGCAGCCGAGGCCGCGCAGTTCGGCGATCAGTTCGGCATGGCGCGGGCGGTCGAGCACGCAGACGATGATGTCGCAGGGCTCGACGCCCTTGGCTGCGGCGACCGCCTTGACGTTCTCGGTCGGGCTCTTGGCAAGGTCGATTATGCCTTCCGGATAGCCCGGGCCGACGGCCAGCTTGTCCATGTAGACGTCGGGCGCGTTGAGCAGGTTGCCTTCTTCGGCGCAGGCCAGCACGGCAAGCGCATTCGGGCCGGCCTTGGCGGTGATCGTCGTGCCTTCCAGCGGATCGAGCGCGATGTCGATCTTCGGACCCGAACCCTGCGCCCCGCCAACCTTTTCACCGATGAACAGCATCGGCGCTTCATCACGCTCGCCCTCGCCGATCACCACGGTGCCGTCGATCGCCAGTTCGTCAAACGCCTTGCGCATGGCTTCCACGGCGGCGGCATCGGCCGCCTTTTCATCGCCGCGACCGACCAGCTTGCTGGCGGCGATGGCGGCGGCTTCGGTGACACGAACCATTTCGAGAACGAGTACGCGGTCGAGAACTGTGCTGGCGGGAGTTGCGGTCATGTTCAGTCCGTGTTCAATGTTGTCAGGGGAATGCGGTGAAATCAAAGGTGCTTGGCGCGGCGCTTAATGCGGGGATGTTGGTTTGTCGAGATTGTTGAACTGGCGACTGGCCTTGCTGCTTTTCGGCCTATCTCTGTGGAGCCAGCCCGCGCTTGCCCAGCAAGCCGATGTGGACAGCGATCAGGCGGCGGAAAGCAGCGAGGCTGCTGCGGGTGAGCCGGCTGCGCCGCTCAATCTTTCGGTCACCGCCACGCGCAAGCCGCGTCGGTGTGGCGGGACGGGTCCGAACGGCGAAATCCTCGTCTGCGGGCGCGACAATGGCGAAGACGTGCGCGTGCCGACCGACGAGACGAACACCAACGACGGCCTGCCGCGCGCGCCCGAAGTCGGTCAGGCTTCGTGCAAGAAGACCGGCAACAAGGGATGCATCGGCTTTGGCGGGGTGCCGCCGCCAGTCTATTACGTCGACGTGAAGGCCATTCCGAAGCCGCCCAAGGGTTCGGACGCGGAAAAGGTCGCGAACGGCGAAATCAGCGACCGCTGATCCGCCGTCCGGCGATCAGTTGCCCAGAAGGTGCATGACCAGCGGTGGCTGCGTCAGGCTTGCCGAACCGTCGAGCAGGCGCAGCGCTTCGCTCACCGCGCTTTCCGGCCCTTCGTGCGTGACCATGGCGACCAGAACCTCGTCCTGCGTATCGCCGCGGCCCTTCTGGATCAGGCTTTCGATGGAAACCCCGGCATCGCGCATGGCAGCGGTGATTTCCGCCAGCACGCCCGGCTTGTCCGCCACGAGGAACCGCACATAGGAGCGGCTGCGGCGATGGCCGGTGTTGGCCGGCTCCATCTTCTCCAGTTCTTCGACCGGAACCGAAAAAGCCGGGCCGGCTTCACCGCGGGCAATGTCGATAAGGTCGGCGACCACGGCCGAAGCGGTCGGGCCGTCGCCAGCGCCGGCGCCCTGAAACAGCAGCCGGCCCGAGAAATTGCCCTCGGCGACAACCGCGTTGGTCGCACCGTCAACATGCGCCAGCGGATGATCGAACGGTACCAGATGCGGCTGCACGCGCTGGAACAGGCGTTCCGTACCGTCGCCATTGGCATCCGTCTCGGCCATGCCGATGAGCCGGATAACATAGCCCAGCGTCCGGGCCTGCGCGATGTCGGCGGCCAGGATGCGGGTGATGCCCGTCGTTTCCACCGCGCGGAAATCAACCTGCGTGCCGAACGCAATGGAGGCCAGGATCGACAGCTTGTGCGCAGCGTCCGTGCCTTCGATGTCGAAGGCCGGATCGGCTTCGGCATAGCCCTTGGCCTGCGCTTCGGAGAGGACATCGGCGAAATCGCGCCCCGTGTCTTCCATGGTCGACAGGATATAATTGCAGGTGCCGTTGAGGATGCCGTAAACCCGCTCGAACTCGTTCGCGGCCGCACCTTCGCGCAGGCCCTTGATCACCGGAATGCCGCCGGCAACCGCGGCTTCGAACTTCAGCGCAACCTTCGCCGCCTCGGCCTTGCTCGCCAGTTCCAGCCCGTGGTGGGCAATCATCGCCTTGTTCGCCGTGACCAGCGCCTTGCCCGCCTCGATCGTGGTGCGCGCGCAGGCGAGGGCGGAGCCATCAGACCCGCCGACCAGCTCGACCACCACGTCCACATCGGCGCGTTCGCCCAGGATGACCATATCGTCTTCCCAGGTATAGGGCGTGATATCGACGCCGCGGCGCTTTGACCGGTCGCGCGCGGAAATCGCCACGATCTCGATCGGCCGGCCGGCGCGGCGCGCAATCAGGGCGGCGTTCGCCTCAACCAGCCGGATGACGCCTGCGCCAACCGTGCCCAAACCTGCCAATGCAATGCGAAGCGGCTCTGCCATGTGATTTCCCTGCCCTTTCGCGGGCGCCCTAGGATAGTGTCGCCAAGATTCCTAGCCCGCTTATCCGCTGCGGTTGCGCGAACAGGGGCCAAGGTCAGTCATCACCTTGGCGTAGTCCGATACGGCGGCGGCCTTGTCGGCATCGCTGGTCGAAAGGTTCGCCTCGGCTGGCAGGTTGCGCGGCAGGAAGCAGGCGAGCCGATACCAGGTCAGCGTATCGCGGCGGGGCGGAACGCCGGTGGTTGCGACCAGCTCGGAAAAGGACACGCCCCAGTGCGCCGGGGCGCCGGCGTGGTGCAGCACGGTGATCGATGCCGGTTCGCCGTCCGGCGTCTTGAGGAAGATCTGCGTCTCGCCCTCGCCCGCCAGAGTGCCGGATACGTGCATGGCTTCCTGCACGCCCGAAACGCGGCGCGGCGCATCGGGAAGGTAGATTTCGCGCAGCACGCCGCGCAGGCGCGCTTCGGTATCGGCGCTCCAGGCCACCTGCGCATCGGGGGCGACCAGGCGAATCTCGCCCGGCCGGCCGGGGACATGGGCGGCAAACAGCAGGACCGACTGCTTCTGCAGCTTTGGCACCTTGCCCTTCGCATCCAGCTTCACGTCCGCGAGATAGCGCAAGGCTTCGCCGACCGCCGCCGGCCCGGTCAGCAGATTTTCGGTCACCGCCTCGACATAGATGCGCGCCCAGCCGGAGCGGACATTGGTGACCTGCCTGGCGTCCAGCGGCACAACTTTCTTCACCTTCGCGCGGAGCACCAGGGGGGCGTGATCGGCCAGATCGGCCAGATCGGCGTAGGTGGGGGCGGCGACGGCGGGTGCCAGTGCCGCAGATTTCGCTGATTCGGCGGCACGGGATTCGTCCGCACCTGTCCCGAACAGGGCAATCGCGAGGGCAAAAGAGGCCGTTCGACCTAGCAAAAAGGCCATGTTTCAACTCCGATACAATTTGCCGGAATCGCAAAAATCCAGCACTTTTGGGCTTCAGGCGATAAGTTTTGCCCTTAACTTCCGTGAATCATGGGTTAACACATAATCAGCATGGATTAAGGCGTTGCGCGCCATGTGACTCGGCGTTAAAGCACGCGGAAACGCAGGCCTAGAAAAGAATAGGGCCGCAAGGTTCGCCCGTCGGGGCTTCGGGGCCCGAGCGGGGTACCGTAATGACCGGCAGGGTGGAAAATTAACGAATCAGCCTCGTCGGGCTCGTGCAAGCGGGCCTGTTGGGGCGGAGAGGAATGTCTGACTTCAGATGTTCCATGGGACTGTAATTGGAGTGATGCGTCTGAATGGCTTACGCTGACCAACAGGTATCCGGAAACCGGATTACCGCTTTCATCGTTGTCGCCCTTCTGCACGTCCTCGTCGGCTGGTTGCTGGTTAGCGGCCTGGCCTATGAAGGACTTCAGAAGGTCGTGAAGAAGGTCACGACGATCGATATCAAGAAGGACGAACCGAAGAAGGACGAACCGCCGCCGCCGCCGCCGAAGAAGGCGCCGCCGCCGCCGCCGATCTCGGTGCCGCCGACGAAGCTGCCGCCGATCGCGCCGCCGCCTTACACCGCGCCGCCGCCGCCGCCGCAGGCTCCGCCGCCGCCGCCGCCGCCGCAGGCTCCGCCTCTGGCGCCGCAGGCTCCGGCCGCACCGCGCGTGCCGCCCAAGCCCGCTCAGCCGAAGGGCAACCCGGGTTCGTGGGCGACCACCAACGACTATCCTTCGCAGGCGCTTCGTGAAGAACGCCAGGGTACCACCCGCTTCCGCGTTACCGTGGGTCCGGATGGCCGCGTGACCGATTGCACCGTCACCGGTTCAAGCGGCAGCCCTGACCTTGACGCGACGGCCTGTGCCAAGATCCGCCAGCGCGCCCGGTTCTCGCCGGCAACTGACGGCGAAGGACAGCCGACCACGGGTTCCTATTCGAACGCGATTCGCTGGGTCATCCCGAAGGACTGATTTTTTCGAGTTTGGCCCGGCCAGGCGCCGGGCCGCCTGACACCAACTTGATTTACCTGTTTTACTTGAGAGGACTATCGCATGGTTTTTGAACTTCTCGCCAAGGCTGCGGATGCCGCGAGCAACACGCCGCAGAACAAGTTCGGCTTCTGGGAAGCCCTGGAGCAGGGCGGCGC
>JBJTLW010000137.1:0-3058 GCA_046063225.1 Novosphingobium sp.
GCCACGGCCTTCAGTTCCGCCACCGTGCCGTCAAACGGCGCGGTGAGCGTGTGTTCCATCTTCATCGCTTCAAGCGTGAGAAGCTTCTGCCCCTTGGTGACGGACTGGCCTTCGGTCACCTCCACCGCGATGATCTTGCCCGGCATGGGCGATAGGATATCGCCATCGTGGGCGCCGTGATGGCCGGAATCGTCCACGCGCCACGGCTGGAGCTGCCAGACCTTGCCACCTTCGGCGATGAGCACGGAGGTTTCTTTCGAACCTGAACCTTCGCAATCAAGTTCGATATCGATCGGCTCGCCGTCCAGCAGAAACGAAGCCACCCTGCGGGGGGAAGCGTTCAGACGCAGGCCCGGTGCGAAGCTGGCGGGCACGAGCGACATGGCCGCTTCCACCAGCATTTCGTCCGAAGGCTCGGGATCGGTGGCCATCGTGTCGCCGTCGCGGCCGATCAGGCCGGTATCGACATTGCCCGATGCGAAATCTTCGTGCGCCAGGGCATTGATGAGGAATGCGGCATTGGTGCGAACCGGCCAGACGGCACTGTCGTGCAGCATGTCTGACAGCCGATCACGCGCTTCATCGCGGGTGTCGCCATGGGCGATCAGCTTGGCGATCATCGGATCGTAGAACGGCGAGACCTCCGCGCCTTCATAAACGCCGGTATCGATGCGTCCGCCTTCGACTTCGCCCAGTTCGAACAGTTCGAGCTTGCCGATGGACGGAAGAAAGCCCTTCGCTGGATCCTCGGCATAAAGACGCGCTTCCATGGCCCAGCCGTTGATGCGCAGATCCTGCTGCTTCACCGGAATTGGCTCGCCCGAAGCCACGCGCAGCTGCCATTCGACCAGATCGACCCCGGTGATCTCCTCTGTCACCGGGTGTTCCACCTGCAGGCGGGTGTTCATTTCCATGAACCAGATCTTGTCCGCATCGAGCTTGCCAGAACCATCGGCGATGAACTCGATCGTGCCCGCGCCTTCATAGTCGACTGCCTTGGCGGCGCGGACGGCGGCCATGCACACGGCCTCGCGAGTCTCGGCGTCCATGCCGGGGGCGGGGGCCTCTTCGATCACCTTCTGGTGGCGGCGCTGGAGCGAGCAGTCGCGCTCGAACAGGTGGACGACATTGCCGTGGCTGTCGCCGAATACCTGCACCTCGATGTGGCGGGGGGAGAGGATGTATTTCTCGATAAGCACATGGTCGTTGCCGAACGAGGAGGCCGCCTCGCGCTTGCACGAGGCGAGGGCATCGGCGAAATCTTCCGCCTTTTCGACCAGCCGCATGCCCTTGCCGCCGCCGCCGGCCACGGCCTTGATCAGCACCGGATAGCCGATTTTTTCGGCTTCAAGTGCCAGATGCGTCGCGTCCTGGTTCTCGCCCAGATAGCCAGGAGTGCAGGGCACGCCCGCCTCGATCATCAGCGCTTTCGCCGCGTCCTTCAGGCCCATCGCGGTGATGGACTTCGGTTTCGGGCCGACCCAGACGAGGCCGGCATCGATGACGGCCTGCGCGAACTCGGCGTTTTCCGAGAGGAAGCCGTAGCCGGGGTGGATTGCCTCGGCCCCGGTCGCCTTGGCGGCGGCGATGATCTTCTCGCCAACCAAGTAGGATTCTCGCGCCGGAGAAGGGCCGATATGCACGGCCTCGTCTGCCGAACGAACATGGAGCGCCTGCGCGTCAGCATCGGAATAGACCGCCACGGTGCGAATGCCCATGCGGCGCGCGGTGCGGATAACGCGGCAAGCGATTTCGCCGCGATTGGCGATGAGGAGGGATTTGATCATCGTCATTACATCCTGAACACGCCGAATTGCGGCTTTTCGGGGATCGGAGCTTCTAGCGTTGCGGCAAGGGCGAGGCCAAGGACGTCGCGGGTTTGGGCAGGATCAATTACCCCATCATCCCAGAGTCTTGCGGTCGCATAATAAGGATTTCCCTCATCCTCATATTTCTGCCGGATCGGCGCCTTGAAGGCCTCCGCCTCTTCAGGCGACCACTTGGCGGCATCGCGGTGGACGGTGGCGAGGACCGAGGCCGCCTGCTCGCCGCCCATCACGGAAATCCGGGCGTTGGGCCAGGTGAACAAGAAGCGCGGATTATAGGCTCTGCCGCACATGCCGTAATTGCCCGCGCCGAAGCTGCCGCCGATGAGGACGGTAAGCTTGGGGACGGTCGCCGTGGCGACCGCTGTCACCAGCTTTGCGCCATGTTTCGCAATGCCTTCGGCTTCATACTTGCCACCAACCATGAAGCCGGAAATGTTCTGCAGGAACAGCAGCGGAATGCCGCGCTGGCAGGCCAGCTGGATGAAATGCGCGCCCTTTTGCGCGCTTTCAGAGAACAGAACGCCGTTGTTGGCGAGGATCGCCACCGGCATTCCCCAGATATGGGCGAAGCCGCAAACGAGCGTGGTGCCGTACAAAGCCTTGAATTCATGGAATTCACTGCCATCGACGAGGCGAGCGATCACCTCCTTGACGTCATAGGGTGCGCGGACATCTTCAGGGATGATCGAATAGAGATCTTCCGCCGGATACTTCGGGGCGCGCGGTTCCCGGACCGGGACGGAATGGGGCGAGACACCCCCCAGATGACTGACGATATCGCGTACAATGGTAAGCGCATGTTCGTCATTTTCGGCAAGATGGTCGGTCACGCCGGACTTGCGGCTGTGCAAATCGCCCCCGCCAAGGTCTTCCGCGCTGATCACTTCGCCCGTCGCCGCCTGGACAAGCGGTGGCCCTGCGAGGAAGATCGTGCCCTGTTCGCGCACGATCACGCTCTCATCCGACATGGCCGGAACATAGGCGCCGCCCGCCGTGCATGATCCCATGACGCTGGCGATTTGCGGAATGCCCAGCGCGCTCATGTTGGCTTGGTTGTAGAAGAAGCGGCCGAAGTGATCGCGGTCGGGGAACACCTCTGCCTGGTTGGGAAGGTTGGCGCCGCCGCTGTCGACCAGATAGATGCAGGGCAGGCGGTTTTCCTGCGCGATTTCCTGGGCGCGGATGTGCTTTTTCACCGTCATCGGGAAATAGGTGCCGCCCTTTACCGT
>JBJTLW010000014.1:0-8435 GCA_046063225.1 Novosphingobium sp.
ATAGCGCACCCCGAACGGCCCCAGCGCGAAGCGGTCGAGATGGTCGATCACCTTGAGCTCGACATTGGCGGAATTGCCGGCCTCCTCCAGCTTTGCCGCGACCAGCCGGGCAGTGAACGGCGTCGCATAGAGCGGAACACCCAGTTCTTCGGCGAAATAGGGCACCGCGCCGATGTGGTCCTCATGCGCGTGTGTCAGCACAATGCCGAGCAGGTCCTCACGCCGGTCCTCGATGAATTCAAGATCGGCAAAGACCAGTTCGGTGCCGGGATATTCAGCCGCCCCGAAGGTCATGCCGAGGTCGACCATCAGCCACTTGCCCCGGCAGCCATAAAGATTGACGTTCATGCCAATCTCGCCCGAGCCGCCGAGCGCGCAGAAAATCAGTTCATCTTGCGGGTTCACGAAGCTGCCTTAGCCCTTTCAGCAAGGATGGCCATGCCTTCCAGCATCAAATCGGGGTCAACGGCGTCGAAAATGTCGGTGTGCTCGTCAAACAGCACGGCAAGACCGCCTGTTGCTACCACTTTTGCCGGGCGCCCTATCTCTGCGCGCATGCGGGCAATCAGGCCCTCCATCATAGCAACATAGCCCCAGAAAACACCGATCAGCATCTGGCTTTCGGTGTTGGTGCCTATCACACTTTCATCGTCCGGCGCGCGTATCGCGATGCGGGGAAGCATGGCCGTATTCCCGACCAGTGCATCAAGCGACAGGTTGATACCCGGCGCAATGATACCGCCCTTGTAGGCGCCATTGAAATCGATCACGTCGAAGGTGGTCGCCGTGCCGAAATCCACCACGATCAGATCGCCACTGTGCTTGGCGTGCGCCGCTACAGCGTTGACGGCACGGTCGGCGCCCAGTGAGCCCGGCTGGTCGACTTCGATAGCCAGCCCGTAATCCGCCGCGCCCTGCCCCGCGACCAGTGGCTCAATATCGAAATAGTGGCGCGCCAGAACGTCGATGTTGTGAAGGGCACGTGGCACCACCGTCGACACGATAATCTGGTCGATTTCCTTGCGATCGACTCCGCGGATCTGCAGGAGCTGCATCAACCAGACGGCGTATTCATCCCCTGTGCGCCGGGGATCGGTCGCAATCCGCCAGCGGGCCTTTATCCGCCGACCTTCCATCAGCGCGAAAACGACGTTGGTGTTGCCGACATCGATAGCGAGCAGCATCAGAACATTCCTTCAGTTTTCGTCGGCAAGACGGATTTCGCCAGCATGGATAGCGCGTTTTGTACCATCTGGCAGCAACAACAGCAGCGCCCCGCCATCATCCAGACCGGCAAAGGCGCCAAAAACGGGTGGCTCGCCCGGCTCGCCTGCGGCCAAAGCCGTCCCCAACGGATGCGCAGCTGCCATCCAACGCGCGATCACGGGCGACAGGCCATACGTACGCCACCGTTTAAGGTCCTGCGCAAAAGCATTCGCGAGCTGGCCCGCAAAGGTATCGCGATCCGGCGCCGGCATAAAAGATGACAGTGCCAGGGTCGCTCGATCCGGCAGTTCGGGGGCCACCGCCAGATTGACGCCAATGCCGATCACCACATTGTCGCCGCTGCGTTCAAGCAGAATTCCAGCCAGCTTTGCGCCGTTGACCAAAACGTCGTTTGGCCATTTCAGCATTGGCCGCGTCGGCGGCGGAATCATCGGCCCGACGACCTCAACCAGCGAAAGACCAACAAGCAGGGCCAGCGTGTGCGCGGGTGGATCGCCCGGTTTGATTTCAACGATTGTTGAACCCATGAAATTGCCAAGGCCGTCATACCACGCGCGGCCCTGGCGGCCGCGCCCTTGATCCTGCCGATCGGCAACCAGCCAATGCCCTTCACGGGCGCCCTCACCAGCGGCAAGGCGCGCCAACAGCGCGGCGTTGGTTGAACCGATCAGGGAAACCCGTTCGATCAACCTTGTGCCGCCCAAATGCGGTCAGGCTGCGGCAGGCAACAGGGCTGTAATCGCGGTATGCGCCCAGTGGGCCAGCGCCTTTGTCGCAACATAGCCCAGTGGCGAGATCGCAAGAGCGCAAATCGCGAGCACGGCCTGATGGATCCAATCGCTCTTGCCCGTCGCCTTCATGGCCGGTTCGTCGAAATACATGACCTTGACGACCTTCAGATAATAAAAGGCGCCGATCACGCTGGCGGCAATACCGATAGCGGCGAGCGACAGGAACCCGGCCTGAACAGCGGCCTGGAACACTACGAACTTACCCCAGAAACCGAACAGCGGCGGGATGCCGGCAAGGCTGAACATGATCATCATGATGCAGGCCGCCAACACCTTGCGATGGCGCGACAGGCCGGCAAGGTCCGCAATGTTTTCAACGGGGTTGCCGTTTTCATCCTTGAGCATGAGCACCGCAACAAATCCGCCGACCGTCATCGGCACATAGATCGCCAGGTAGACAAGCATGGCAGCCGCGCCTTGCGGTGTGGCCGCGGCAAGACCGATCAGCATGAAACCGACGTTGTTGATCGAGGAATAGGCCAGCAGACGCTTGATATTCTTTTGGCCGATGGCACCAACCGCGCCCCAGATGATCGAGGTCAGCGCGGCGAAAATGACGATCGGACGCCAGGCCTCAACCTGCGTTCCGAACGCGGTCAACGCGACAACCATCGTCAGCACCATGGCCGCAACCTTCGGAGCGGCGGCAAAGAAGGCAGTGACCGGCGTCGGCGCGCCTTCATAGACGTCCGGAGTCCACATGTGGAACGGTGCGGCGCTGATCTTGAAGGCAAGGCCGGCAAGTACGAAGACGACACCGAAAACCGCCCCCATCGGCAGGCCGCTCTGCATCGCCTGACCAATGTCGGTGAAGATGATCGACCCGGTGAATCCGTAGATCAGGCTGATGCCGAACAGCAGCATGCCGCTCGCCAGGGAGCCCAGCACGAAGTACTTGAGACCGGCCTCTGCCGAACGGTCATCGTTCTTGAGGAAGGCAGCGAGCACATAGGACGCCAGCGAGTTCAGTTCGAGGCCGATGTACAATGTCATGAAGTTCGTTGCCGAAACCATGATCCCCATGCCGAGGACGGCCAAGAGAACCAGAACCGGGTATTCGGCACGATAGGCGTTGAGCCTGCCGAAGAACTGCGGTGCGACCAGCAACGTGGCAATTGCTGAAAAGGCGATCAGAATCTTGGCAAATGCCGCAAGCGCATCGGCGGCGAAAAGGCCGGAAAAGGCCAGGGCGCCGGGACCGGATGCGCCGGCACAGAGATCAAGCGCCGAAACGCCCGCCGCGACCGCAATCGCACCGGCAGCAAGCCAGGTGACGAGCCGAGCCGCACCTTCACCACGCGACCATGCGGCGGCAAGCAGCAGGACGAGCGATGCGATCGTCAGGATTTCTTCGGGCGCAGTCAGGCGCAGGGAATGGGACCAGTCCATCAGTGCGCCCCCTCATGCGCTTCAGGTTTGTGTTCAGCAGCCTTCGCCGCGGGTTTGCCAGCCTTGAGCATGGCATCGCCTTCAGGCTTTGCGCGCGCTACACGGGCTTCAAGCATCGAGATATCGTTCCGCATCGGTGCCAGGAAGCTCTCGGGATAGACGCCCATCCACAGGACGGGAACAGCCAGGGCAACGACCATGGCCAATTCCCGCATGTCGAGATCGGGCATGGCGGCGGCATCGGCGTTCTTCTGCTCGCCAAAGGCAACGCGGCGATAGAGATAGAGCATGTAGGCCGCGCCAAGGATCACGCCGGTGCCGCAAACCGCCGCAACCCAGCTGGAAACCTGGTAAATCCCGGCAAGGCTCAGGAATTCGCCAACGAATCCCGAGGTCGCCGGAAGGCCAACCGAAGCCATGGTGAACAGCATGAAGAACAGCGCGTACTTTGGCATGTTGATCGACAGACCGCCGTACCGATCGATCTCACGCGTGTGCAACCGGTCGTAGATGATCCCGACACAGAGGAACAATGCCCCCGAGACGAGCCCGTGACTGAGCATGACGATCATTGCGCCTTCCAGACCCTGCCGGTTGAAGGCGAACAGGCCGATGGTGACGATGGCCATATGCGCCACCGACGAATAAGCGATCAGCTTCTTCATGTCGTTCTGAACAAGCGCGATGAGCGAGGTGACGACAACCGCAACCATGGACAGGGCAAAAACCAGCCAGGCGAAATGCGCGGAGGCTTCCGGGAACATCGGCAGCGAAAAACGGATGAAGCCGTAGCCCCCCATCTTGAGCAGAACGCCCGCGAGGATGATCGAACCCGCAGTCGGCGCCTGAACGTGGGCGTCGGGCAGCCAGGTGTGCACCGGCCACATCGGCATCTTCACCGCAAAGCTGGCGAAGAAGGCAAGCCACAGCCAGGTCTGCGCCTCGGTCGGGAAGTTGTATTCCATCAGCGTCGGGATGTCGGTGGTGCCGGCTTCGTTCACCATCCACATCATCGCGATCAGCATCAGCACCGAGCCGAGCAGCGTGTAGAGGAAGAACTTGTAGCTGGCGTAGATGCGATCCACCCCGCCCCAGACGCCGATGATCAGGTACATCGGGATCAGGCCGGCTTCGAACATGATGTAGAACAGGAACAGGTCCTGCGCCGCGAAGACGCCGATCATCAGCGTTTCCATCAGCAGGAACGCGGCCATATATTCGCCAACGCGCTTGTCGATGGCTTGGCTGGCGAGAATGCAGACCGGCATCAGGAATACCGACAGTTCGATCAGCAATAGCGCAATGCCATCGATGCCGAGCTTCCACGCAAATCCGTCGAACAGCAGCACGTTCTCCTGGAACTGCCAGCGATCACCGCCGATCTGGAACTGGCTCCACAGCCAGACACCAAGGACAAGGTTGAACAGCGTCGTTGCCAGCGCGATCTGCCGCGCTGCCTTCGCCTGACTGAACAGGCAGGCCACGGCACCGGCCAGCGGCACCAGCAGCATCAGCGAGAGGATGGGGAAATCGTTCATGTGCTTTAGCCCACCATCACCCAGCTGATTGCCGCCACGAGGCCGAGCAGCATGATCAGCGCATAGGAATAGAGATAACCGGTCTGCACCTTCTGGGCGACGACCGCGCCGCGTTCGACCAGCCAGGCGGCGCCATTCGGGCCGAAGCGGTCAATCACGCCGACATCGCCGCGCTTCCAGAACACCTTGCCGAGCCAGAAGGCCGGACGAACGAAGACAAGGTTGTACAGCTCGTCGAAGAACCACTTGTTGTAGACGAAGGTGTGAAGTGTCGAAAACTGTTCGACGAATGCCGCCGGCGCCTTCGGATTGCGCAGATAGTTATTCCAGGCAATCAGCAGACCGGTGATCATCACCACGAACGGTGCCCACTTCACCCACAGCGGAACGCTGTGCATGGCGTGCAGGGTGTGTTCGGTAAAGGCGACCGCGCCCTGCCAGAAGTGGCCTTCGCCCTCGCTTATGAAGCTGTGGTGGAAGACATAGCCGGCCAGCACCGCACCCAGCGTCAGCACGCCAAGCGGCACGAGCATTGGCAGCGGGCTTTCATGCGGGTGATAGCCCGCCGTACCGTCACCATGTGCATCATGGTGGCCATGATCGTCATGGGCGTGGGCCGCGTGGTCATCGTGCGCGTGATCATGTCCATGGCCGTGCGCATCGTGAACCGCGTGCTGGATATGCTCCGACTGGTCCCACCGCGGTTTGCCGTGGAAGGTCAGGAAAATGAGGCGCCACGAATAGAAGCTGGTGAGCAGCGCTGCGGTGATGCCCGCCCAGAAACCGAAGGTCCCGGCGCTGGTGCCGCTGGCGTATGCGGCTTCAAGGATGGAATCCTTCGAATAGAAGCCCGCAAAGCCGAACACGTCGACAATGCCCACGCCGGTGATCGCCAGCGTGCCGGCCATCATCGCCCAGTAGGTCAGCGGGATATGCTTACGCAGGCCGCCGTAATACCGCATGTCCTGTTCGTGGTGCATCGCGTGGATGACCGAACCGGCGCCAAGGAACAGCAGCGCCTTGAAGAAGGCATGGGTGAACAGGTGGAACATGGCCGCGCCCGGCGCGCCGACGCCAGCGGCAACGAACATGTAGCCGAGCTGCGAGCAGGTCGAATAGGCGATAACCCGCTTGATATCCCACTGCGTCGTGCCGATCGTCGCGGCGAAGAAACAGGTGGCAGCGCCAACATAGGTGACCACCGTCATCGCCGTTTCGCTGGTAGCGAACATGGGCGAGAGGCGGCAAACCATGAAGACGCCGGCGGTAACCATGGTCGCCGCATGGATCAGCGCCGAAACCGGCGTCGGGCCTTCCATCGCGTCAGGCAGCCAGGTGTGCAGGCCAAGCTGGGCCGACTTGCCCATGGCGCCGATGAACAGAAGGATGCACAGGATCGTCATCGTATCCCAGCGCTCGCCCAGGAAGCCGATGGTCGATCCGGCCATTGCCGGTGCCGCTTCAAGGATTTCGGGGATGGAGACGGTGCCGAACACCAGATAGGTGCCGAAGATGCCCAGCATGAAGCCAAGGTCACCCACGCGGTTGACCACGAAGGCCTTGATCGCGGCGGCGCTGGCCGACGGCTTGCGGAACCAGAAGCCGATCAGAAGATAGGACGCGAGGCCCACGCCTTCCCAACCGAAGAACATCTGGACGAGGTTATCGGCCGTCACCAGCATCAGCATGGCGAAGGTGAACAGGCTGAGGTAGGCGAAGAAGCGCGGCTGATCCGGATCTTCGTCCATGTAGCCCCACGAATAGAGGTGGACGAGCGCCGAAACGGTGGTGATCACCACCAGCATGATCGCCGTCAGCGTATCGACGCGCAGCGACCAGTCGACGGTCAGCGAACCGGACTGCATCCACAGCAGCACCGGCGTGACGCTTTCATGCGCGGTTCCCGAAAGGAAGCTGATGAACACCGGCCACGAAAGCCCGCACGACACGAACAGCGCGCCGGTCGTCATCGACTTGGCGACCGTGTTGCCGAGAATCCGGTTGCCCAGCCCCGCGATGATCGCGGCAAGCAGCGGCAGGAAAACGATGAAGAGGATAGAGTTCACCGGGTTCACCCCTTCATCCGGTTGACGTCGTCAA
Source organism: Novosphingobium sp. (assembly GCA_046063225.1). Lineage (GTDB taxonomy): Bacteria > Pseudomonadota > Alphaproteobacteria > Sphingomonadales > Sphingomonadaceae > Novosphingobium. The sequence continues at coordinate 7,046 of JBJTLW010000014.1, forward strand.
CGGCAATCGTGCCGCGGCGGCGGAAGTAGATCACCAGGATCGCGAGGCCCACGGCAGCTTCGCCTGCGGCCACGGTCAGTACGAACATGGCGAAGATCTGGCCGGTCAGGTCACCCAGGAAGCTGGAGAAGGCCACCAGGTTCAGGTTCACCGCCAGCAGGATCAGTTCGATCGCCATCAGGATGACGATGACGTTCTTGCGGTTGAGGAAAATCCCCAGCACGCCGAGCGTGAACAGGATCGCGCTCACCGCGACGTAGTGTTCGATGCCGATCACAGCGAGACCCCCCCACCCACTTCGGGCTTCACGTTTACCGTCGCGTCCTGCGGACGGCGCGCAACCTGCTTTGAGATGTTCTGCCCGCGCACGTCGCCGCGCTTGCGGTGCGTCAGCACGATGGCACCGACCATGGCGACCAGCAGGATCATGCCGGCCGCTTCGAACAGGAACAGGTACTTGCTGTAAAGCAGCGCGCCGATAGCTTCGGTATTGCTGGTGCCGAGCGGCGCCGCGCCCGCGCCCGAAGGCGTGCCGAGCTTCAGCGCACCGATGCGGTAGGCACCGATGCCGATCAGCAGTTCACCGGCAAGGATCACTGCCAGGACAATGCCAAGCGGGAAGTTGCGGATGAAGCCTGCGCGCAGTTCGGCAAAGTCGATGTCGAGCATCATGACCACAAACAGGAACAGCACGGCCACGGCGCCGACGTAAACAATCACCAGCAGCATGGCGATGAATTCGGCGCCGACGAGGACCATGAGGCCCGCCGCGTTGAAGAAGGCGAGGATCAGCCAGAGCACCGAGTGCACCGGATTGCGCGCCAGGATCGTCACCGCGCCCGACACGCAGGTCAGGATGGCGAAGAGGTAGAAGGCGAAGAGCTGGATCGTCATTGCGCGCGCCCCCTATCGATACGGCGCGTCGGCTTCAAGGTTCGCGGCAATCGCCCGCTCCCACTTGTCCCCGTTCGCCAGCAGCTTGGCCTTGTCGTAGAGCAGTTCTTCGCGCGTTTCGGTCGCGAATTCGAAGTTCGGCCCTTCGACGATGGCATCGACCGGGCAGGCTTCCTGACAGAAGCCGCAGTAGATGCACTTGGTCATGTCGATGTCGTAACGCGTGGTGCGGCGGCTGCCATCGTCACGCGGTTCCGCCTCGATGGTGATCGCCTGCGCCGGGCAGACCGCCTCGCACAGCTTGCAGGCGATGCAGCGTTCCTCGCCGTTGGGATACCGGCGCAGCGCGTGTTCCCCGCGGAAGCGGGGCGAGAGCGGGTTCTTCTCGAAGGGATAGTTGATCGTCGCCTTGGGCTTGAAGAAGTACTTCAAGGTCAGCCAGTGCGCCTTCAGGAATTCCCAGAGCGTGAACGACTTGATGAGCTGCGCGGCGGTC
>JBJTLW010000138.1:0-5804 GCA_046063225.1 Novosphingobium sp.
CCAACCGCTCCGACCGGCCGCGCTCGGTCATGACGATCATCTACATGGATGCCCGGATGCGACTGGCCGCGCCGATTAACGCGATGCAGGAATCGGACCGCGCGCAGTGGTGCGGCGATACGGCGGCCGGCGCGGTGATCGAAGGGCCTGGCAATCCCCTGCTATACCCTCGGGCCTGATCGCAGGGCACCGGTCAATACGAGCCGCCCGCGCCCGATCCCATTGCCGACGAGGAATAGGGCGCGACCAGCCGCCCCGCCCGGTCCCACCCGCCGTTCAGCCACAGCCGCCAGGCCTCGGGATCGCGCGGCAGCACCGCCGGCATCCGCTCCGCCCCCAGCTCGCGCAGCAGCGCGTTGGGCTCACAGGTCAGCAGCGCGAAGCCCGGTATCTCGCTGTCCTTCCACACGGCGGCGAAGGCGAACAGCGGCTGGTCCGTGCAATGGATCCAGTGGCGTACCCGCTTGCCCTCGCGATCGGTGCCCTGGCCCCAGATCATGAAGGCGCTCGCCGGGACCAGGCAGCGGAACTCGCTGTTCCTGAGGTTGCCGATCCAGAACGGGCTGTCCGGGTTGCGCACGGTGAAGATCAGGCGCGATGGATCGCCCGCCGATGGTGGCGGCGGCACGCCCCACAGGCGCGGGATCAGGCGGCGTGGCGGATCGCCCTCCGGGCGCGGCCCGGCCACTTCCTCTCGCCCCGAAGTGATGACCGGCGCGAAGCTGCGCGGCGTCACGGTGCCGCCGCGCCACGGATCGCTGCCAGCGTGGGCGCCAAAGTGGCGCGCCAGCGTGGTGGCGTCGGCGTCAAGGCGATAGAGGGTCGGCACCCGCGATCCTTGGGGCAGACGGGCCCGGCTTGTCCAGTCAGGCGGCGCGCGCGGCCTTGCCGTGGGGCTTGCGCGAAATGCGGAAAATCGAGCGCGTTTAGGACTTTGTTAGGCATGATTGCCTAAAGCCAGGGCTGCGCCGGTCCGCTGTCCGAAAGGGACACGTCTTGTCTGTCTTCCAGCATATTCTCGAACGGGTATCGACGCGAACCGCCGATTTCGCTGCGGCCGCCGTGGACCGTCTGGAAGGGCAGCTGCTGTCGCCTTGGGCGGACCTTTCGGTCATGACACTCGGCGCATCGTTGCTCATCGCGGTGGTATGGCTGATGCGCGGGCGGCTGCGCCCGGTAAAGGTGTTGCGCCGCGCGCTGTTCCCGCGCCGCTGGCTGTTTGGCCCGTCGGCTCGGATCGACTGGCTGTTCACCTTCCTCAACCTGTTCATCATCGGGTCGCTGGTCGGCTGGGCAATCCTGTCGGGCTCCGCCATCGGCGACGCGGTGAACGGCTGGCTGATCGATGCCTTTGGGCCACGGGCATCGCCGGGGGCAAGCGGCTGGCTGGCGGTTCTCCTCGCCACCTTCGTCCTGTTTCTTGCGCATGAGGCAGCCTATTTCAGCGATCATTTCCTGTCGCACAAGGTTCCGTTCCTGTGGCACTTCCACCGGGTTCACCACCTGGCCGAAACCCTGAGCCCGCTGACCAATTACCGCGTCCATCCGGTCGACAGCGTGGTGTTCTTCAACATCGCCGCGCTGTTCGGCGGCGTCGCCATGGGCGTGCTGCGCTATGCCATGCCGGCCGCGCAGGCGCTGGAAGTGGAAGGGACCAACGCCTTCGTGCTGGTTGCGCTCTATCTCCTCACCCATCTGCAGCACAGCCACGTGTGGATACCGGCAACCGGCAGGCTCGGCGCCGTGATCCTCAGCCCGGCGCACCACCAGCTGCACCATTCCGACGATCCGGCGCACCACGATTGCAACTTCGGCAGCAACCTTGCCCTGTTCGACTGGCTGGCCGGCACCCTTGTGCGGCCGACCGCGCGCCGTCCGAAGCTGGTGTTCGGTGCGGGCGCCTATTCGGTCGATCCCCATTCGATCCACGGCGCGCTGGTGCAGCCGTTTATCGAGGCGGCGCGTCCGCTGCTGGGCAGGGCGCGGGCAGCCGATGAGCCCCCCGCGCCCGCCGCCGCTCAGATCGCGTCGACCGGCAATTTGAGGTAGGTTTTCCCGTTGGCATCGGGCGGTGGCAGCGCCCCGGCGCGAATGTTCACCTGCAAGGACGGCAGGATCAGCACCGGCGCTTCCAGCTGGGCGTCGCGGGCGCGGCGCAGCGCCACGAAGTCCGCCTGCGAAACGCCGTCGTGCACGTGGACGTTCTCGGCCGCCTGCTCCGCCACGCTGGTTTCAAAGGCATAGGCCGTGCGCCCGGCGGGCAGGTAATCGTGGCCCACGAACATGCGCGTGGCGGCGGGCAGGGCAAGGATCTTGCGGATCGAGGCGTAGAGGTCTTCCGCGCTGCCGCCCGGAAAGTCGCTGCGCGCCGTGCCATAGTCGGGCATGAACAGCGTATCGCCGACAAAGGCCGCATCGCCGATGACATAGGTGACGCAGGCCGGGGTGTGGCCGGGGGTGTGCAGCACGGAAATCGCCAGATCACCCAGCGGCAGGCTGTCGCCCTCGCTCACCAGGCGGTCGAACTGGCTGCCATCAGGCGTAACATCGTCCGCGCCGAACAGCGGGGCGAAGACCTTTTGCACGGCGGTAATGTGCCGGCCGATGACGATCGGCGCGCCGGTCTGTTCGCGCAGGTAATGCGCAGCCGAAAGGTGATCGGCATGGGCATGCGTTTCCAGCAGCCAGTCCAGCGTCAGGCCTTCGCGCTCGACGTAGGCAAGCAGCGCATCCGCCGAGGCCGCGGAGGTGCGGGCGTTGCGCGGATTGTAATCGAGCACCGGGTCGATGATCGCGGCGCGGCGGGTCGCCGGATCGTGCACCACATAGGTGGCGGTAAAGGTCGCGGGATCGAAGAAGCCCTGAACCGTGGGGGAAAGCGTGGCGTGACTGGCCGACATGAGTCGTCTCCTTTGGTCAAATATATTAGCACTTGCTAAATTAGAAGCAATGCATATAATGAGGCCATGTTCGATCTCACCCAGTTCAACCTCGCCGCGTTCGAGGAAAGCGCGGGCCGCGCCGCCGCCCTGATGCGGCTGCTCAGCAACGAAAAGCGCCTGATGGTGCTGTGCCAGCTTTCCGAGGGCGAATTGCCGGTCAGCGAATTGCAGATCCGCGTCGGTCTTTCGCAGTCGGCCCTGTCGCAGCACCTCGCCCTGCTGCGCGAACAGGGGGCGGTCACCACCCGGCGAGAGCGGCAGATGATCTTCTACCGCATTGCCGACCCCGCGGTTCTGCGGGTCATCGAAACCCTGGCAGAGCTGTTCTGCCCGCAGGAAATCAGGAACTAGGTCCATGTCCGCAACGCTTCTCAAGCTGTCTCCGCAAGAGGTGCAGGCCCGCATCGCCGCCGGCCGCGCTGTTCTGGTCGACATTCGCGAGGCCGACGAATTTGCCCGCGCGCACATTCCGGGCGCCCGCTCGCAGCCGCTTTCCGCCTGGGAACAGGCACACCTGACGGTCGATCCCGATGCCGACGTCGTCTTCACCTGCCGCACCGGCATGCGCACCGCTGGCGCCTGCGACCGGCTGGCCGCGCGGGTCCATGGTGAGGCCTTCGTGCTCGACGGCGGGCTGGATGCCTGGGCAAGGGCGGGCCTGCCGGTGACGGAAGACCGCAAGGCGCCGATGGAAATCAACCGGCAGGTCCAGATCACCGCCGGACTGATGATCCTGACCGGGGTGATCCTGGGCTTCCTCGTCTCGCCGCTGTGGTTCGGCCTTTCGGGCTTTGTTGGCGCGGGGCTCACCTTTGCCGGCCTGTCCGGCACCTGCGCGATGGCCCGCGTGCTGATGGCGATGCCGTGGAACCGGGCCGCGGCCTGATCCGATGGGCGCTGAACCGCTCCTCCTCGCAGCCCTTGGCGGGGCGATCATCGGCCTGCTGCTGACGCTGTTCGGCGGCGGCGGATCGGTGCTGGCAACGCCGTGGCTGATCTATGTCGTCGGCATGGCCGACGTTCATGCCGCGATCGGCACCTCGGCGGCGGCAGTGGCGGTCAATGCCGCCACCGGCCTTGCCGCGCAGGCGCGGGCCGGGCGGGTCAAGTGGCCCTGCGCAACTGTATTCGCGGTGTCCGGCCTGGCCGGAGCGCTAGCCGGTGCGCACCTTGCCAAGCAGGTTGATGGCAAGGCGCTGCTGATGTGGTTCGCGTTCGCCATGATCGCCATTGCCCTGTCGATGCTGGTGCCGAAGAAGAGCGAGGGCGATCCCGCCGTCCACCTGACCCCGCCGATGGTGCTGAAACTTGCCCCTGTCGGGCTCGCCACCGGCCTTGCTGCAGGCTTCTTCGGCATCGGCGGCGGCTTCCTGATCGCGCCGGGGCTGATGGCCTCGACCGGCATGACGCTGGCCAACGCCGGGGCGAGCAGCCTTGTTTCGGTGACGCTGTTCGGCACCGCCACCTCGGCCAGCTATGCCGCCTCCGGCCAGATTGCCTGGCCGCTATTTGCCGCGCTCGTGGCAGGTGGCGGGCTCGGCACCGTGATCGCCCTGCCGCTCGCCCGGCGGCTGGAAGGCCGCGCCGCGCTCGCCCGCCGGATCTTCGCGGCCATCGTCATCGGTGTGGCGGTCTATATCCTGCTCAGGTGAGCCTTGCGGCTCAGTGGCCGCTCGCCTACAACCGCGCCATCCCCGGGGAGTCGTGTGACTGAGAGGGATGGGTAACGCCATCCGACCCGTTGAACCTGAACCCGTTAGCACGGGCGGAGGGAGGGCCGTTTGCCGCGCTCCCGTTCCGTCCCATGAAGGACAAGCGCATGGCCGATATCAACAGCAAGCTCGAAATCGGTGTCACAACCGGCCCGATCCGGGGATCGAAGAAGATCCATGTCGGGCCGCTGGGCGTTGCCATGCGCGAGATTCACCTCGAACCGACGAGCGGCGAGCCGCCGGTGCGCGTCTATGACACGTCCGGCCCCTATACCGACACCGCCGCGACCATCGACATCGCCGCCGGCCTGCCCGAACTGCGCCGTGACTGGATCCGCGCGCGCGGCGACGTGGAGGAAGTCACCCAGCGCGAAGTGAAGCCGGAAGACAACGGCCAGCTCGGGCCGGACCGTTCGGGCGGCGTGCCTCCGTTCCCCAATGTCCGCCGCCAGGTGCTGCGCGCCAAGGCGGGCCAGAACGTCAGCCAGATGCACTATGCGCGCCGCGGCATCATCACGCCGGAAATGGAATATGTCGCCACGCGTGAGAACCTGGGCCGTGAAATGCTCAAGGAATACAAGCGCGACGGGCAGGATTACGGCGCCGCCATCCCGGACTACGTGACGCCGGAATTCGTCCGCGATGAAGTGGCGCGCGGCCGGGCGATCATCCCCAGCAACATCAATCACCCGGAAAGCGAACCGATGGCAATCGGCCGCAACTTCCTGGTCAAGATCAACGCCAACATCGGCAACTCTGCCGTAGCCTCCGACGTCGCCAGCGAAGTCGACAAGATGGTCTGGTCGATCCGCTGGGGCGCGGACACCGTCATGGACCTTTCGACGGGCCGCAACATCCACGACACCCGCGAATGGATCCTGCGCAACAGCCCTGTGCCGATCGGCACCGTGCCGACCTACCAGGCGCTGGAAAAGGTCGGCGGCATTGCCGAGGACCTGACCTGGGAGATCTTCCGCGATACCCTGATCGAACAGGCCGAACAGGGCGTCGACTATTTCACTATCCACGCCGGCGTGCGCCTGCCCTATATCCCGCTCGCGGCCAAGCGGATGACCGGCATCGTTTCGCGCGGCGGCTCGATCATGGCCAAGTGGTGCCTCGCGCATCACAAGGAATCGTTCCTCTACGA
>JBJTLW010000139.1:0-9636 GCA_046063225.1 Novosphingobium sp.
GGTTCGAACTTCACCGTCCGCAAGATGAGCTTCGGCGAAGGCGTTGAGCGCGTATTCCCGCTCTATTCGCCGAACATCGACAGCATCACCGTGGTCCGCCGCGGCGTCGTGCGTCGTGCCAAGCTGTACTATCTGCGCGGCCGCACCGGCAAGCGCGCCCGTATCGCCGAGCGTCGCGACACCCGCAACGACGGCTGATCCGGCCATTCCATCCGCAAGGGTGGTAGCAAAAGGGCTCCGACTTCGGTCGGGGCCCTTTTTGCTTGTGCGCGGCGCGCGCCGATAGTGTATTGCAATAACAATACACTCTGATAGTCTCCCGCCGGGGAACGGATTGGGGAGAAACACAATGACACAGGCACTGGCGCTTGCGCCGGTACGCGGGCGCGATCGCATCGACGTGCTCGACATGATGCGGGGATTCGCGATCCTCTGCATTTTCTACATGAACCTGCCCGCCATGATGGGGCCGATGCGTGCGCTGTTTGGCGACGTTCGGGCGCTTGGCTGGTCACCGGCGGATCAGAACGCCTGGCTGTTCATGGAAACCTTCCTGGAAGGCACCCAGCGCGGCATGCTCGAAATGCTGTTCGGCGCCGGCATGATGGTGACCTTTGCCAAGGCGATGGAGCCGGACGGCCCGGTCGCCGTGGCGGACCTCTATATCCGGCGCAACCTGTGGCTGCTCGCGTTCGGCCTTGTCGACCTGTTCCTCCTCGCCTGGATGGGGGACATCCTGCACATCTATGCGCTGTGCGCGCTGGCGCTGTTCCCCTTCCGCAAGATGAAGGTGAAGTGGCTGATCACCATCGGCCTGGTGTTCGCCACCGTCCAGTTTGTTGGCGGCGCGGTGGAATATGTCAGCCGCTCGCAAACGCAGGCCACCTATCACGTCGCGCAGGAAAAGCAGGCGAAGAAGCAGGCGCTGACCAAGGATGAACAGGAAGCGGTCAAGACCTGGAAGGAGAAGGAGAAGAAGATCGCCGAAACCGATCCGATGATCCAGAAGCTGTCCAAGGATGAGGAAAAGGCGCGCGCCGGCGGCATGTTCGACTACGCCGGATTCTTCATCTCCACCTACATGATGATCAACGCCAAGGGCGCGCTGCTGTTCGGTATTATCGAGGCCTTTGGCACCATGCTGATCGGCATTGCCATGTGGAAGCTGGGCTTCATCCAGGGCAGGCGGACAACGCGCGAATATGTCTGGGCACTGGTCATTGCCTATGGCTTCGGCCTGACCGCGCGCTATGTCGGCGGGCTGGAGAGGATGACCTTCTCCCCCATCCCCAAGACCTTGTGGATGACGCAGGAATTCGCCCGCATCGCGGTCAGCCTGGGCCATGTCGCGCTGATCAATCTGCTGATGCGCTTTGCCTGGGGCAAGGGCTTGCTCTCGCCGCTCAGGGCTGCGGGCCAGATGGCCTTCTCGCTCTATTTCATGGAGCAGATCATCGGCATCTGGGTGCTCTACTCACCGATCGGGATGCACCTGCCGAGCGCGCAGGGCTGGGCCTATGTGATGTGGCAGGCCTCGGTGGTGATCGTCTCGCTGCTGATCTTCGCCAACCTGTGGATGCGGGCCTTCCAGTCCGGTCCGCTGGAATGGGTGTGGCGCAGCCTGGCCTATGGCCGAAAGCAACCGTTCAGGCGGGGCAAGCCACAAGCGGCCTGATCCGAACCAGAAGACGGGAGGCCGCCATGCCCGATTGCCGTGACCGCAGGGACTTCATCGTCGCGGTCCTCGCATCCGGACTGGCGGCCTGCTCTGGCGGCACGGCGCGGGCGCAACCCCGCGCGGCCAGCCCAAAAGCAAAGGCGCTGATCGATGCGGCGCGGCGGCAGATCGGCGTTACCCGCGCCTACGATCCGGCCTATACCGTGCTGCCGTTCCCCAATGGCGATGTGCCGCGCGCCAAGGGCGTCTGCACCGACGTGGTGATCCGCGCCTATCGCGATGCGCTGGGCCTTGACCTGCAGGCAGAGGTCAACCGCGACATGGGCCGCGCCTTTGCCGCCTATCCGCACCGCTGGGGGCTGAAGCGGCCAGACCGCAACATCGACCACCGCCGGGTGCCCAACCTCGAAACCTTCTGGACCCGCGCCAAAGCCCGCCTGCCGCTGGGCGGCTGGCAGCCGGGCGACGTATTCTCCTCGCTCGTCGGGGATCGCCTGCCGCACACCGGCATCGTTTCCGACCGGCTGTCCGTCCTTGGCAATCCGATGGTGATCCACAACATCGGCCGCGGCACGCAGGAAGAGGATATCCTGTCCGCCGGGCGCATGATCGGGCGTTTCCGCTGGCGAGTGTGACCGACCTGATCTAGGGGCACTGGCAAAGGTCAGGACTCCGAAAGGGCAGGAATATGGGTTACCGGGTGGTGGTTGTCGGCGCGACGGGCAATGTCGGGCGCGAAATGCTCAACATCCTGGCTGAGCGCGAATTCCCCTGCGATGAAATCGCCGCCGTCGCCTCGGCCCGATCGACCGGGGACGAGATCGAATTCGGCGAAACCGGCCGGATGCTCAAGGTGAAGAACCTTGAACACTTTGACTTCGCCGGCTGGGACATGGCGCTGTTTGCCGTCGGCTCGGAAGCCACGAAAACCTATGCGCCCAAGGCTGCCGCCGCCGGCTGCGTGGTGATCGACAACTCCTCGCTCTACCGCATGGACCCGGACGTTCCGCTGGTCGTGCCCGAAGTGAACCCCGATGCGATTGACGGCTACACGGCAAAGAACATCATCGCCAACCCCAACTGCTCGACCGCGCAGATGGTCGTGGCCTTGAAGCCGCTGCACGATGCGGCGAAGATCAAGCGCGTCGTCGTCGCCACCTATCAGTCGGTTTCGGGCGCGGGCAAGGATGGCATGGACGAACTGTTCGAGCAGAGCCGCAACATCTTCGTGGGCGATCCGGCGGTGCCGGTGAAGTTCACCAAGCAGATCGCCTTCAACGTCATCCCGCACATCGACAGCTTCCTCGACGATGGTTCGACCAAGGAAGAATGGAAGATGGTCGCGGAAACGAAGAAAATTCTCGATCCGAAGATCAAGGTCACGGCCACCTGCGTGCGCGTGCCCGTGTTCGTCGGCCATTCGGAAGCGATCAACATCGAGTTCGAAGAAGAGCTTTCCGCCACGAAGGCGCAGAGCCTGCTGCGCGAGGCGCCGGGCGTGATGCTCGTCGACAAGCGCGAGGACGGCGGATACGTCACCCCCATCGAATGCGTGGGTGACTATGCCACTTTCGTGTCCCGCGTGCGCGAAGACCCTACCGTGGACAGCGGCCTTTCGCTGTGGTGCGTGTCCGACAACCTGCGCAAAGGCGCGGCGCTGAACGCAGTGCAGATCGCGGAACTGCTGGGGCGTCGGCACCTGAAGAAGGGGTGAGCGCCTTGGCGGACGCGACCTTTCTATCGCTGACCGGCGGCTGTCAGTGCGGCCGCGTGCGCTTTTCCGTGAAGGCCGATCCCGCCGAATCTTACCTGTGCCACTGCAAGATGTGCCAGCGCGCCACCGGCGGCGTTGCGGCGGCGTTTGTTGGGGTGCAACAGGCCGATGTTGAGTGGCAGGGTGAGCCGGACTGGTATGACAGTTCCCCCATCGCGCAGCGGCCGTTCTGTTCGCGCTGCGGCACGCCGCTGGGTTTCCGTTTTCGCGAAGGGACGACAAAGATGGACCTTACCGTCGGTTCGTTTGACGATCCCTCGGTCTTCCGGCCCAAGCACCATTTCGCGGTCGAAAGCCTGCACGAGGCCTGGATCGATACCTCTGCCCTGCCGCGCCACAAGGCGGCGGATTACGATGTGCTAGTCCAGAAGTGGAAGGACGCCGGACAGGAGATGCCCGAGTGAGCGACGTGGACACGGAATTCGTCGAAGGCTTCGGCGGTGCGCGGCTGGCGGTGCACCGCATGGGGGCAGGCCGCCCCCTCGTGCTACTCCACGGCCTGTTTTCGAGCGCGCAGGTCAACTGGATCAAGTACGGCCACGCAGCCTTGCTGGCCGATGCCGGGTTCGAGGTGATCATGCCCGATCTGCGCGCCCACGGGCAAAGCGCCGCGCCGCAAGACCCCGATGCCTATCCGCATGACGTGCTCGTCACCGATCTGGAAAGCGTGATCCGCGCGCTGGGCCTGTCGGACTATGATCTTGGCGGCTTTTCGCTCGGCGCGCGCACATCGCTCAAAGGCGTGATCGCCGGGCTGGCTCCGCGCCGGCTGATCCTTGGCGGCATGGGGCTGGAGGGCCTGGTGAAGTGGGAAGGGCGCACCGGCTTCTTCATGGACGTGATCGACCGCTTCGGCACGATTGAGCGCGATGACCCCGCCTACTTCGCGCAGAACTTCATGAAGACGATGAAGATCGATCCCGTCGCGGCGCGCTTGCTGCTGCAATCGATCCACGCGGGCGGCATTTCGGACTTCTCCGCCGTGACCATGCCCTGCCTCGTCGTCTGCGGCGCCGAGGATCGCGACAACGGGTCGCCCACGGCGCTGGCCGAACGGCTGGCGCATGGCGTTCATGTCGAAATTCCCGGCACGCACATGAGCTGCGTCACCCGCCGGGAACTGGGCGAGGCCATGGTGCGTTTCCTCGCCGTCTGACCGCCCGCCGATCAGCACTTGACGTCTCGCCTGCGGGTTATATCCCGGTGGCAAGCCGTTTCGGCTGAAACCGGTTAATGTCTTTCGAGGATGCACAATGAAAAAATTCGTGTCGCAGGCGGCCGTCGCTGCCGTGCTGGTGGCCAGCCCTGCCTTGGCGCAGACCGCTCCGGCCGAGGTCGATGCCTGGGTCAAGTCGGCTGACAAGGCCTATTTCAATGAAACCGTGAAGGTTGGCCAGGCGGACTGGGTCTATTCGACCTACATCAACGATGACAGCGCCGCCGTCGACGCGCGCGCCAATGCCGATTTCACCAAGCTGCAGGTCGCCAACGCGGGCAAGAGCGCGGAGCTGGCCAAGGTGCCCGGCCTTTCGCCGGAAACTGCGCGCCTGCTCAACATGTTCCGCACGCAGATCGTCAACCCGGTGCCCTCGGCGCCCGGTTCGGCCGATGAATACGCCGCACTCGCCGCCAAGCTTTCGGGCATCTACGGCAAGGGCAAGGGCACGCTGAACGGCAAGCCGATCAACGGCAGCGACATCGAAGAGGCCATGGGCACCAGCCGCAATCCCGATGAGCTGAAGGAAATGTGGCTGTCGTGGAACGACAATGTCGGCAAGCCGATGAAGGCCGACTATGCCCGCATGGTCGAAATCGCGAATGCCGGCGCGAAAGAGCTGGGCTACGCCGATCTCGGCGCGCTGTGGCGCTCCAACTATGACATGTCGCCCGATGCCTTTGCCGCCGCCACCGAAAAGATGTGGGGCGAGGTGAAGCCGCTGTACCAGCAGATCCACTGCTACACCCGCAAGAAGCTGAACGAGAAGTACGGCAATTCGGTGCAGGCCAAGACCGGCCCGATCCGCGCCGATCTGCTGGGGAACATGTGGGCGCAGGAATGGGGCAACATCTATGACATCGTCGCGCCCAAGGGGGCCGGCGATCTGGGCTTCGATGTGACCGACCTGCTCAAGGAAAAGGGCTATGACCAGGTCAAGATGGTCAAGGCGGGCGAGGGATTTTTCACCTCGCTGGGCTTCCAGCCGCTGCCGTCCAGCTTCTGGGAACGCTCGCAGATCATCAAGCCGCGCGACCGTGAGGTGATCTGCCACGCATCGGCGTGGAACGTCGACAACAAGGACGATCTGCGCATCAAGATGTGCACCAAGGTGAACGGGGATGATTTCACCACCATCCACCACGAACTGGGCCACAATTTCTATCAGCGCGCCTACAACGGCCAGCCCTATCGCCTGTACATGGAAGGCGCGAACGACGGCTTCCACGAAGCGATCGGCGATACCGTGGCGCTGTCGATGACGCCGGAATACCTTGTCCAGATCGGCCTGCTCGATCCCGCCAAGGTGCCGGGCGCGGACAAGGACGTGGGCCTGCTGCTGCGCCAGGGACTCGACAAGGTGGCCTTCCTGCCCTTTGGCCTGCTGATCGACCGCTATCGCTGGCGCATCTTCTCGGGCGAGATCAAGCCGGCCGATTACAACACGGCATGGACGCAGATGCGCTTGGCTTACCAGGGCATCACCCCGCCGGGTGAGCGCGGTGCCGATGCCTTTGACGCCGGCGCCAAGTACCACGTGCCCGCCGTCGTGCCCTACACCCGCTATTTCCTGGCACGCATCCTGCAGTTCCAGTTCTTCGAGGCGGCGTGCAAGCAGGCTGGCTGGAAAGGGCCGCTGCACCGCTGTTCGTTCTATGGCAACAAACAGGTCGGCGAAAAGCTGAACGCCATGCTCGCCATGGGCGCATCGAAGCCATGGCCCGATGCCCTGCAGGTCTTCACCGGCAGCCGCGAGATGAGCGGCAAGTCAATGATCAAGTACTTCGCCCCGCTGACCGCCTATCTGAAGAAGGAAACCAAGGGCGAGAAGTGCGGCTGGTGACCTGAAGCGACCCGTTCCTCCCCATTTTCACATCGTGCAAATGGGGAGGGGGACCGCGCCCACCGGGCGTGGTGGAGGGGCTGTGTTGGGCAAGAACCCCTCCGTCAGTCCCTGCGTGACTGCCACCTCCCCATTTGGCTGCGCAAAATGGGAAGGAATGCAACTTACCGGAACGGCGGCTCGTTGAAGGCGCGCAGCTTGCGGCTGTGCAGGCGCGGGCCTTCGGCCTTGAGCAATTCGCAGGCCAGAACGCCGATCTTCATGTGGCTGGAGATCGTTTCTTCGTAGAACCGGTTGGCCTGCCCCGGCAGCTTGATTTCGCCGTGGAGCGGCTTGTCCGACACGCAGAGCAGCGTCCCGTAAGGCACGCGGAAGCGGAAGCCCTGCGCGGCGATGGTCGCGCTTTCCATGTCGATGGCGATGGCGCGGCTCTGGCTGAAGCGGAAGGCGCTGTCGGTATAGCGCAGTTCCCAGTTGCGATCGTCGGTGGTGACGACCGTGCCGGTGCGCATCCGCTTCTTCAGGTTCGCGCCGGTATCGCCGCTGACCTGTTCGGCCGCCTGGGCCAGCGCCACCTGCACTTCGGCAATCGCGGGGATGGGGATTTCCGGCGGCAGGACGCTGTCGAGCACATGGTCGTCACGCAGATAGGCGTGGGCCAGCACATAGTCGCCAATGCGCTGCGTATCGCGCAGGCCGCCGCAGTGGCCGATCATCAGCCAGGCCTCGGGCCGCAGCACGGCGAGGTGATCGCAGATCGTCTTGGCGTTCGACGGGCCGACACCGATGTTGACCAGCGTGATGCCCATGCCGTCCTTGGCGATCAGGTGGTAGGCCGGCATCTGGTGACGCCGCCAGGCGGTGTCGGACAGGCGCGCACGGGCGTTTTCGGTCGGCTGGTCAAGCAGCAGGCCGCCCGCGCCGGACAGCGCGACATAGTCACCCTTGCCCAGCTGCTCGCCCGCCCAGTCGACGAATTCATCGACATAGCGGTGGTAGTTGGTGAACAGGATGAAGCGCTGGAAATGCTCCACGCTGGTGCCCGTGTAATGCGCCAGCCGCGCCAGGCTGAAATCGGTGCGCAGGCCATCAAACAGCGCGAGCGGGATGTCGGCGTCCGGGCCGGACAGGTCGATACCGTCGGCCAGCTCGTCGCCAATTAGCGCCAGTTCCGCTGCCGGGAAGTGCCGGGCCAGTTCGCTCGGCTCGATCGAGCCGAGGCCGGAGCTGGCGTCGATCACATAGGGGAAGGGTATCTCCTGTGCGGAACGGCCGACTTCCACCTCGATCTCGTAATCGTCGGCGATGATCGAGATCTGTTCGCGCAGGTAATCGGCGAAGAAGGCCGGGCGCGTGACCGTGGTGGAAAAGGTGCCGCTGTGGCCCAGCCGGCCAAAGGCGCGGGCGAAATCGGGGCGGTTCTCCACGCCCGAATAATGGATGCGCAGTTCGGGATAACACCAGGCGCCGGAAGCGCGGCGATCTGCGGGGGGAAGGGTACCGTCGGCGGCGTAGGCCTGAATGTCCTTGCGCAGGGTTTCGACGGCGGTTTCGTAAACGCGGACCAATTCCGCGATGGTTTTCTCTATCATGTTCATCTTCGGCTTATAGCGAAGGATCGATGACATTTCAATTGCAACCGGTTTGGCACGGGCTTTGACAGCGGCGAGCGTGGCTGCGAGGACACAGGCATGGCCCTCATCCTGCTCAACAAACCCTATGGCGTGCTCTGCCAGTTCTCGCCCGAACGGGGCGGCCCGCAGCGCCCGACGCTGGCGGATTTCGTCGATAGACCGGGCGTTTATCCCGCCGGAAGGCTGGATACCGACAGCGAGGGGTTGCTGCTGCTCACCGATGACGGCCGCCTGCAAGCGCGCATCGCCGATCCGCGCTTCAAGATGGCCAAGACCTATCTGGTCCAGGTGGAAGGCGAGCCCGATGAAGCGGCGCTGGAAGCCCTGCGGCGCGGCGTGCGGCTGAAGGACGGGATGACGCTCCCCGCCGAAGCCGAACGCATCGACGACCCGGCGCTCTGGCCGCGCGATCCGCCGGTGCGCTTCCGCAAGTCGGTGGCGGACTGCTGGATTTCGCTCACCATCCGCGAAGGCAAGAACCGGCAAGTGCGGCGCATGACGGCAGCGGTCGGCCACCCGACCCTGCGGCTGGTGCGCTGGCGGGTAGGGGACTGGTCGCTGGAGGGGATTGCGCCGGGGGAGTGGCGGGAGGATTGACGCCTATTCCACTTCCACCCGCAGCCGGGTGATGCGCGTCGTCTTCATCAGCCACACGCCGTCCACCCGTACATAGGTTTCGTGGTAGAAGCCGTAGCCGGTCAGCCGCGAGATTTCGCCGCCGGCGGGGAAGAACATGCGGTCGGTGAAGGACCAGACGCCGGTGGCGCTGTCCGGCCCAGTGATCTCGATTTCGGCCTGGTGCCCCTGATGGACCGAGACAATGCCGAAGCGCGACATGCCGTCAGCCACCCAGTGGCGGCGGCCCTTCAGCGTCACGTTCATCGCGGGCAAGTGATCGATGCCGGTCTGCGGATCGGTGCAGCAGCCGTGGTAGTCCAGCTCGCAATCCTCGGCGAGGACGGCCTTCACCATCTCACCATTGCTGGTATCCACTCCGCGCCAGTAGCGCGCTTTGAGCTGGCGGATCGCATCGACGGCGGCAAGGCGTTCGGTTTCGGTCATGGCGCTGTTGCTCTCCCTATGCCGCCAGCCTAACGAAAAGGGGGCGCCGAAGCACCCCCTGAACGTTTTCAGCAATGCTGGAAGGCTCAGCCTTCGGCATCGTCCGAAGCAGCCGCAGCGTCTTCCGCCACGTCGGCCGGGATTTCGCCCGGTTCGGCGTTGGGATCGAACGCTTCGGTGAAGCCGGTCGGAACCGCTTCTTCTTCGAACATCTGGGCGAGGACGTCGACGCCCTGTGCCTGCTGTTCGGCTTCGTCCGGCGAGCGGGCGACGTTGACCTTGACGTTGACCGACACTTCAGGGTGCAGGGCAACCTTCACGTCGAACACGCCGATCGTCTTGATCGGGCGTTCCAGCACGACCATCGACTTGGTGACCTGGGCGCCGTCGGCAACCAGGGCATCAACGATGTCACGCACCGAAACCGAG
>JBJTLW010000140.1:0-31539 GCA_046063225.1 Novosphingobium sp.
TGCTGACCACCGGCACGGTTACCGGCGGGAAGACTGGCGTGATCGCCATGTCGCTCGGCGTCGGCAACGTGAACGTCCTCAACACCGGCAACACGCTCGGCAGCAATGGTTGGGGTATCTACGCAACTTCGGGCGGCGGCAACGTCACCGTGGCTCCGGTCGGTACCGTGACTGGCAACGAAGGCATCTATGCTGGCAGCGCGCTTGCCGGGAATGTCTCGGTGACCGTCACCAACACTGTCACCGGCACCACCAAGGCCGGCGTCAACACTGCCAGCGACTTCGGATCGATCTCGATCGCCAATTCCTCGAGCATCACTGGCGCAACCAGCGGTATCATCGCGGAATCGGGCTCGGGTAACATCTCGATCACCGGTGCAGGCAGCGCCACGGGCACCAGTGCCTATGGTATCCTGGCTCGCTCGGGCGGTGCCGGTACGGTTGACGTGCTGACCACCGGCACGGTTACCGGCGGGAAGACTGGCGTGATCGCCATGTCGCTCGGCGTCGGCAACGTGAACGTCCTGAACACCGGCAACACGCTGGGCAGCAATGGTTGGGGTATCTACGCAACCTCGGGTGGCGGAAACGTCACCGTGGCTCCGACGGGAACGGTTACCGGCAACGAAGGCATCTACGCGGGCACTGCGCTCTACGGAAATGTCAAGGTAACCGTGAACAACACTGTCACCGGCACAACCCTGGCGGGCATCAATACCGCCAGCCAGTATGGTGACATCACGGTAACCAACAACACGACTGTCACCGGCAATACCATCGGCATCCACGCTGAATCGGGCTTCGGCAACATCACCATCAACGGCACGGGATCGGCCACCGGCACCACCGAATACGGCATCCTTGCCCGTTCGGGTGGCACCGGATCGGTCAACGTCCTGTCGACCGGTGCGGTTACCGGCGGCAAGACGGGCGTCATCGCCATGTCGCTTGGCACCGGCAACGTGAACGTCTCGGGCACCGGCGCGACCCTCGGCAGCAACGGCTGGGGTATCTACGCCACCTCGGGCGGTGGTCATGTCAATGTGGCTCCGGCCTCGACCGTTACCGGCAATGAAGGCATCTATGCCGGCACCACCGGAACGGGCACGGTCACCGTGGCAGCTGTGAAGGCCATCACCGGCACCACGCTGGCTGGCATCAACACCAACAGCGCGGCGGGCAACATCGCCATCTCAAACGCGGTCTCGTCGACCGGTGCCACCAGCGGCATCATCGCGGAATCGGGCTCGGGTTCGATCCTGATCACCGGAGCAGGCAGCGCCACGGGCACCAGTGCCTACGGCATCCTGGCTCGCTCGGGCGGTGCAGGCACGGTTACCGTCCAGACGACTGGTGCGGTTACCGGCGGCAAGACCGGCGTCATCGCCATGTCGACCGGTGTTGGCGACGTGAACGTGCTCGGCACGGGCACCACGATCGGCAACAACGGCTGGGGCATCTACACCACCTCGGGTGGCGGCAATGTCACGGTCGCTCCGGCTGGCACGGTAACGGGTAACGAAGGCATCTATGCTGGCTCGGCGCTGGCTGGAAACGTCAAGGTTACCGTCGTGAACGCCGTCACCGGCACCTCGCTCGCCGGCATCAACACCGCCAGCGGCTTCGGCAGCATCGCGATCTCGAACTCCACCACCGTCACCGGTGCCACCAGCGGCATCATCGCGGAATCGGGCTCGGGCAACATCGCGATCACCGGTGCGGGCAGCGCCACGGGCACCAGTGCCTATGGCATCCTGGCTCGCTCGGGCGGTGCAGGCACGGTTGATGTGCTGACGACCGGAACGGTCACGGGTGGCAAGACGGGCGTCATCGCCATGTCGCTTGGCACCGGCAACGTGAACGTCACCGGCACCGGCAACACCCTGGGCAGCAACGGCTGGGGCATCTACGCCACGTCGGGCGGCGGCAACGTCAATGTTGTCCCGGTCGGCACCGTAACCGGTAACGAAGGCATCTACGCCGGCAGCACCGCGAACGGCACGGTCAACGTGACGGCAACCTCGGCGATCAAGGGCACCACGCTGGCTGGCATCAACACCAGCAGCAGCGCCGGAAAGATCACCATCTCGAACTCGGCAAGCGTTCTTGGTGCCACCAGCGGCATCATCGCGGAATCGGGTGCGGGTGCGATCCAGATCACCGGCGCAGGCAGCACCACGGGCACCAGTGCCTATGGTATCCTGGCTCGCTCGGGCGGTAACGGCCAGGTTGATGTCCTGACGACCGGTTCGGTCACCGGCGGCAAGACCGGCATCATCGCGATGTCGCTCGGCACCGGTAACGTGACGGTCAGCGGCACGGGGACCACCATTGGCAACAATGGCTGGGGCATCTACGCCACCTCGGGCGGCGGCAATGTCAACGTTGCTCCGGCCTCCACGGTCACGGGTAACGAGGGCATCTACGCCGGCACGGCTCTTGGCGGAAACGTCACGGTCACCGCAACGAAGGCGATCACCGGCACCTCGCTGAACGGCATCCAGGCCGCCAGCGGCACGGGTTCGATCACGATCAGCAACGCAACGTCGGTCACCGGCGCCACGAACGGCATCTATGCCAACTCGGGTGCAGGCACGATCAACGTCAGCGGCGCTGGCACCGTGACCGGCACCTCGGCCAACGGCATCCTCGCCAAGACGCTGCTTGGTGGTGCGATCAACCTCACCGGCACGGGAACTGTCAGCGGCAAGACCGCCGGCATCGCTGCCTCGTCGCAGTTCGGCAACATCGCGATCACCGGAACCGGTGCCGTCACGGCCTCGGCCGGAACCGGCATCGTTGCCTCCAGCACCAGCGGTAACATCACCGTGGCGCCGGCATCGACGGTAACGGGCAGCGACAATGGCATTGTCACCTCCACGGGTGGAACGGGCACTGTCTCGATCACCACGGTCGGCAAGGTCACTGGCAGCAGCGTTGACGGTATCCAGTCGTACACCCAGGACGGTTCGAACTCGATCGCTCTTGGCGCCGATGTTCAGGGTAATTTCCAGGGCATCTACGTCCAGTCGACCACGGGTGCGGTCAATGTCTCCGGTACCGGCAACATCACCGGCACCAACGGCGTGGGCCTCTATGCCGTCTCCTCCACCGGCAACATCGGCCTGGTTGGCACCGGAACGGTCACCGGCAAGTCGGACGGCATCTTCGCCATCGCATCGTCGACGGGCAATGTAACGGTCACCGGCACCGGCGCGGTCAACGCTACGAATGGCACCGGCCTCTCGGCTCTGAGCACGGGCGGCAATGTCAACGTGGCGACGGCTTCGACGGTCACCGGCACCGGCGGTAGCGGCATCGTTGCCAGCACCAACGGCGCTGGCACGGTCTCGGTAACCACGGTTGCCAAGGTCACCGGCACTGGCGGCGACGGCATCCGCACCACTTCGGCTGCTGGCTCCAACACGGTCGCTCTTGGCGCCGCGGTTGAAGGCAGCCAGGACGGTGTCGAGATGAACTCGACCTCGGGTGCGATCAAGCTGACGGGCGCAAGCTCGATCACCGGCAACGGCGCTCTGGGTGTTCGCGCCCAGTCGACCACCGGCACGATCGACCTGCTCGGCACCGGCGCCGTCAAGGGTGCAACCGGTGGCGTCCAGGCCACCAGCACCACCGGCAACATCAACGTCCTGAACACGGGCACGGTAACCACCACCGCTGGCACAGGCATCCTCGCCTCGTCCAACGGCGGCAGCATCGTGATCACCCCGGGTTCGACGGTTACCGGCGGCACCACGGGTGACGGCATCGCTGCCATCACCAGCGGTGCGGGCACGATTGCCGTGACCAGCAACTTCGCGGTTTCGGCCCCGAGCGTTGGCTACGGCATCAACACCCAGTCGCAGAACGGCAACATCACCATCGTGAACAACGCCACGGTGAACGGTGTCGCTGGCGGTATCGTCGGCAACGCGGTAGGCAACGGCAGCGTGGCAATCACCACGAATGCCAATGTCACTTCGGGTACTGCCGGTGTGGGAGTCTTCGCCGCATCGCAGGGCACGGGCGCTGGCACGGTTACCGTGACGCAGAAGGCCGGAACGCTGATCACCGCTCCCAGCGGCATCGGCATCCGCACCATCAGCGGCGGCACGGGCGCCACGGTGATCAACGTGAACGGTGAAGTCACTGCCGCTTCGGGAACGGGCGTGCGGGCCAGCTCGGCAGGCGGAGCAATCACGCTCAACGTCTCGTCGACCGGCAAGATCGATCCGATCATCGGTGCTGACCTGTCGACCGCCACTGGCGCCATGACGGTGAACAACTCCGGCCTGATCCAGGGCGATGTCACCGCGGTGAAGATGACCGCGACTGGCACCGGCACGGGCACGGTGACGAACAACGCAACGATCACGGGCGGCACCAACGCTGTTCTGGGTTCGCTGGCAGGTGGTTCGTTCACCCTGACCAACAACGCCGGCGCAACGCTGAACGGTGCGGTCAACGTCACTGGCTCGGCGGCTTCGACCTCGGTCTTCACCAACGCGGGTACCTGGAACACCTTCGGTTCCAACACCTTCAGCGGTTCGTGGACCAACTCGAAGACGGCCAACATCGCTGGCGGCTCGTCAATCACGGTGACCAACGGCACCACCAACACGGCAACCGGTGTGATGAACTTCGCCGGCAACGCCACGCTGGTGACCAACCTGACCAACCTGGGCCTCATGGAATCCCGGAATGCGACGGCTGGTAACAACGCCATCACGCTGACGGGTAACTACGTTGGCGGCGGTGTCATCGGGGTCGATACCAAGATCTCGACGGCTACCACCGACACCATGGTCATCAGCGGAACGGGTACGGCGGTCACGCGGGTTGATCTCAACCTGATTGGTCCGCAAGCCCTTCTGCCGGGCGGGTTCCTGCCGGTCATCACCGTCAACGGTGGCGCCGCGGCCGGTACCTTCACCTCGACCTCGCTGCCGACGACCGGCCTGGTGCTTGAACGGTTCACCCAGAACCCGGCGAACACCAAGCAGTTCGGCATCCTGCAGACGTTCGACAACGGCGCATCGCAGGTCATGGGTCTCCAGACCCTGGCAGGCAACGTCTCGTCGATGCTGGATGATCCGCTCAGCGCCTACATCACCGAGCGCAAGGACGCCGAACATCAGTTCGGTCTCTGGATCCGCGGTGGTGGCGGTAACTTCGATCAGAACCTGTCCACGGCCTTCTCGGCTACGGGCTTCACCGGTGGCGCAGCCGAGCGTGTCTCGACCAGCTTCCACACGGTTCAGGGTGGTCTTGACTACGGCATGCTTGGCCTGGGTACGGGTAACTTCAACCTGCACTTCGGCATCACCGGCGGTACCTTCGGTGGCACTGCCAAGGGCGCGACGGGTCAGACCGAGATCGACGGCGACTTCATCGGTGGTTACGTTGCCCTCACCGGCAACGGCCTGACCTTCGATGCCACGATCCGCAAGGAATGGCGCGACTACAAGATGATCAATCCGGTCATCTTCTCGGCAGGCTCGGCCACCACCAAGGGTGACGCGACTGCCGGATCGGTCAGCGGTTCGTACAAGATCGCACTGGGTCAGGGTGGCCTGTCGCTCACGCCGAGCGCTTCGCTCTCCTGGGGTTCGTCGAGCGTCGATCCGTTCGTGGTCGATACGCTCAGCACGGTTACCCTGGCTGACGACAACCAGAGCATTGGTCGCTTCGGTGCCAAGCTCGCCTGGGCCAGCCCGGACAGCGGCAAGTTCAGCGTCGAACCGTACGTTGGGGTCTACTCGATCAACAACTTCTCGCGGACCGAAGCTGGCAGCGCCACCTACGGCATCTCGACGCTCAGCTCGCTTACCTCGGGCTTCGACAACGGGGTGCAGTACACGGCGGGCATCAGCGGCCACGACGCCAGCGGCAAGATCAACGTCTATGTTCAGGGCAACCTGTTCCGCGGCGGTGGCCTTGGCGGTGGTTCGGTCTCGGGCGGTATCCGGATCAACTTCTGATCCCGCCCGGCCTCGGCCGGAACGTAAAGAAGGGCGCGAACTTCGGTTCGCGCCCTTTCTTTTTTGATCGATCAATCTGTGAAACAGCTGCGAATTAGCTTCGCAAGTCGACCGTCCTCACCGTCCGAAGCGTCTTGGCTCCCGGCTGCCTTTGCCAATCCAGCGCGTTGAGCACGGCGCCGTCTGCCCGCAGGTCTCGCAAGCTTGCCAGATCGACGGAGGCAACGACCCACCTGCTCTGATCCGGCATCCCGGTTGCAACAACACCATCATCCGGGAAGGCACCATCGGGTGGGCAGTAGAAGCCTGCTGCGCCCCGGTTTTCGTCAACCGCCGGCGACCAGGATGCCAATCCCACGGTCGGGGACTGCACGACAAGACACTGGTTTTCCAAAGCGCGCGCCTGACACCCCAAGCGGACCCGCCAATATCCGTGGACCGTGTCCGTACAGGTTGGAACCGCCAAGATTTCCACGCCGGCTTCACACAAGGCCCGGGCAATCAGCGGAAATTCGCTGTCGTAGCAAATCGCGATGCCCAGCTTGCCGATGTCGGTATTGAACACCGTCAGGTCCGAACCTGGCGAGACGTGCCACTGTTCGTTCTCGAACCGTGTCATCACCAGCTTGTCCTGAAACCCGCGTCTGCCATTGGGCGAAAAAATGCGTGCGCGGTTGACGAAGCGGCCATCATCAAGCCGCCACGGCAGACTCCCCGCCACGATCAGCAGACCGTATTCGCGCGCCAGTCCGGCATGGAGGTCATCGACACGCTCCGCCAAAGCGGCAACACTTTCCAATGACCCGTGAAGACTTCCGGCCGTGTCGGGGGCAAGCGATGCCAGCTCCATCGCGCCATACTCCGGGAATACGGCAAGACGTGCACCCTGCTCTGCCGCTCCACGCACCCAAAGCGAAAGCTTGGATTCGTAAGCGCCCCAATCGGCCAGCCAGTCGATAGGGTATTGCGCTGCTGCTATCGTAACGACGCTCACAGGTGCTTCACCCAGAACTGCATGGACTTGGCGGTTTCGCAGGCGTCATCATGGTCCTTCCAGTCCATTGATGCGGTCAGCCCTTCCATCGGCGCATATCCTCGCTTGCCCCAGAACGCATCCAAAGGCCGGTGATTGGCAGGGCGACGGGGGTGATTGGCCGGGCGAACCACGGCCGCAAACGTACAAGCCGCAGCCCCCTGCGCCCTCGCCTGCGCTTCGCGATGATCGAAAAAGCCATGGCCAACGCCCTGCCCGCGATAGGTCGGCAGCAGAACGCTTTCGCCGAAGTAGAACAGGCTCCGCACATCGATACCGCGCTCGGCGAAGGGCGCATAGAACGCAGGTTTCTGGGCCAACATCGGCGAAGCCGTGGCGGCGCCAACAATCGTATCGCCGTCGCTGGCAAGCACCAGAACCGCTCCCGGCGCGGCGATGAATTCGCGCAGATAGTCCCGCTCGTAGGCTTCGTCCCCGTCATACAGGTAGGGCCATTCGGCAAAGACCCGCATGCGCAGCGCGGCAAGCGCATCAATGGCCGGCAGAATTTCCGCGCCTGTCAGGGATTGAAGGGTAACGGGCATCTCGCCTCTTTCGTCTGCGGCAGTCGGTCTTGATCTGCCCTGTCGCGCCAATTTCTGCAATCGCGCGGCACAAGCGCACGCATTTCCGAGTGGCCATGCCGTCACTCAAGCCGGATTTTGCCACGCATTCCCCATCGGCGCGCCGCTGTTGCGATTGCGAAATGCCGCCGATTGGCCTATGGCCTTCCCGTCTGCCCCGGTCATAGCCACCGGGGCTCATTCATTTTCAAGGAAGTGCGAATGTCACGTCGCCGCCAGATCTACGAAGGCAAGGCCAAGATTCTGTACGAGGGTCCAGAACCGGGCACTCTGATCCAGTACTTCAAGGATGATGCCACGGCCTTCAACGCGCAGAAGCGCGGCACGATCCAAGGCAAGGGTGTGATCAACAACCGCATCAGCGAGTTCGTTTTTTCGCGCCTTTCGCACATCGGCATTCCCACGCATTTCATTCGCCGCCTCAACATGCGCGAACAGCTCATCCGTCAGGTGGAAATCATCCCGCTGGAAATTCTGGTGCGCAATGTCGCCGCCGGAAGCATCAGCAAGCGCCTGGGCATCCCCGAGGGGGAGCCCCTGCCCCACACGCTTATCCAGTATTGCTACAAGGATGATGAACTGGGCGATCCGCTGATTTCCGAAGAGGAAATTGCCTGTTTCGGCTGGGCCACGAATGAGGAAATGCAGGACATCTCATCGATGGCGATCCGCGTGAACGATTTCCTTTGCGGCATGTTCGCGGCCGTCAACATTCGCCTGGTCGATTTCAAGCTGGAATTCGGGCGCATCTGGGACGGTGATTACAGCCGCGTAATTCTCGCCGATGAAATCAGCCCGGACGGTTGCCGCCTGTGGGACATCACCACCGGCGAAAAGCTGGACAAGGACCGCTTCCGCCGCGATCTAGGCGGTGAGGAAGAGGCCTATCAGGAAGTCGCGCGACGCCTCGGCCTGCTGCAGGACGATGCGACAACCAGCGAAGTGTTCGACCTGTCCAAGCATCGGAAATTGCGCGGCAAGTAGTTCGCAGGAAGGGACTTGCGTATGGCGGGGGGCTCATCCACCTTCCCGCCAATGCGCCGAATCCTCCTGCTTGCCGCCGCCGTCTCAACCTTCGCAATCGCTGGCTGCGCGCCGCAAGGCGGACAGGGTCTCGCCTCGGCCCCGCCGCCGCCGCATCGCCCCCGTTCCGAATGGGCGATGAAGTGGAGCGACGTGCCGGCTGATCCTGCGTACCGTTTTGGCCGCCTCGCCAACGGCATGCGCTATATCATTCGCCAGAACGCCACGCCAAAGGGCACGGCATCGGTGCGCATGGAAATCAACGCCGGCTCGCTTGATGAAACCGACAGCGAGCGCGGATTTGCCCATTTCGTCGAGCATATGTCGTTCAACGGGTCCAACAAGGTGCCCGAGGGCGAAATGGTCAAACTGCTTGAGCGTGAAGGCCTGGCCTTCGGTGCCGATACCAACGCCTCGACGAATTTCAATGAAACCAATTACATGCTCGAACTGCCGCGCAACGATCCCAAGTTGCTGGGCACCGCTCTCATGCTCATGCGCGAGACGGCGAGCGAGCTGAAGTTCGAGCCATCGGCGGTGGATCGCGAACGCGGCGTCGTGCTGGCCGAAATGCGCGATCGCAACACCTGGCAGCTGCGCAGTTTCGTCGAACAGGCGAAATTCAGCCACCCGCGCGCACGGTATGTCGAACGCCTGCCCATCGGCACGCCGGAATCGCTGACCAACGCCAGCGCTGCGGCGCTCAAGGCGTTCTGGGCGCGCGAATATGTGCCGCAGCAAACAACCATCATCGTGGTGGGCGACTTTGACCCTGTTCTGGTTGAAAACGAAATCCGCGCGCGGTTCGATGACTGGAAGCCTGCTCCGGCCGCTGTCGAGTGGCAGCCATCGGCCGGCCCCGTCGATCTCAAGGACAAGGGCCGGACCAGCATCTATCTGGAACAGGCGTTGAGCGAACGTGTTGTCGCCACGCGCAGCGGCAAGTGGCGCAACGAGGCGGATACCCTGGCCGAGCGGCGCGCGCGCCTCCTCCGTTCCATCGGCTATGCCATCGTCAACCGGCGCCTTCTGCGGGTTTCGCGTCAAGCGACACCGCCGTTCCGGGGCGCCTCGTTCGGGACGAGTTCGCTGTTTCGGGATGCCCGGATCACCACCCTTGCGATAGACACCGTGGACGGCCGTTGGCGCACCGGGATGCTCGCTGCGGTGGCCGAATACCGACGCGCCTTGGCTTTTGGTTTTACTGAAAAGGAGGTTGCCGAACAGGTTGCCAACCTGCGCAACGCCAGTCGGAACGCCGTTTCGGGACAGGACACGCGGCACAACCGCACGCTCGTCGACATGGCGATAACGCTCATCCGTGACGAGCGCGTCCCTTCGACTCCGCAGGACAGCCTAGATCGGCTCGAAGGCTTCATTCCGCAGATCACGCCGGAAAAGGTGCTGGCCGCGATCAAGGAGGATGCTGTTGATCTGAAAGACCCTCTGCTGCGCTTTTCCGGTCGGAAAGATCCTGTGGGTGGGGTGAAAGCCATCCGCGACAGCTGGAACGCCGCCATGCGTCAGCCTGTCACAAACAGCGCGGGCAAGCAGGATCTTGACTGGGGCTATACCAGCTTCGGCACACCGGGCAGCATTGCCAAGGACGCGGTCGAACCGCTGTTCGGCATCCGCACCCTGCAATTTGCCAACGGCGTCCGCGTCAACCTGAAGCCGACCGATCTGGAAAAGGACCGCGTCCTTGTTCAGGTCAGCGTCGATGGCGGCGACATGCTGAACACGCGGCAAAATCCGCTGACGACCGAAATGGCGTCCCGGCTTGTCGACGGCGGGCTGGGCAAGCATTCGAGCGACGAATTGCAGACCATCCTTGCCGGTAAGTCGGTCTCGGCCGGCTTTTCCAGCACGCCGGAAACCTTTGTGCTGAGCGGCGCGACGACCAAAGGCGACCTTCCGTTGCAGCTGCAGGTTCTCGCCGCCTATCTCACCGATCCCGGATACAGGCCCGAAGCGCAGACGCTCTACTACAATGGCATGAACACCTTTTTTGCGCGGCTGAAGGCAACGCCCGGGGATGCCCTGCGCAACACTTCGGGCGGCATCTATTCCGATCAGGACCCGCGATTCACCCTGCAGCCGATTGCCGCCTACCGCGCCCTGACCTTCAAGAAGCTGAAGGCCGACATTTCCGAACGGCTTGCGAACGGCGCCGTTGAAATTGGCGTGGTCGGCGATTTCGATCCCGAGGCCGTTGTTTCCACTCTCGCCACCACCTTTGGCGCCCTGCCACCGCGCGAGGCGAATTTCCGACCCTACCCTGAACAGCGCAAGCGGCCCTTCACCGCCGATCGGCAGGAGCGGATCATCCGGCACGACGGGCCGAAGGATCAGGCCATCGTCCGTGTCACCTGGCCAACGCGCGATGGCGAAGATCCGGTGGACACCATGACATTCGCGCTGCTGCAGCAGGTCGTGCAGAACGTGCTGACCGAAACCTTGCGCGAAGCGCTCGGCAAAGCCTATTCGCCGGGCGTGTCGAGCGATCTTTCGCGTGTATGGCGCGGGTACGGCACCTTCTCCATGTCGGCCTCGACCAACGTCGCTGACGTTCCGGCGATCCGCAAGGCCATTGAACAAGCCGCCGCGTCCCTGCGCAGCACGCCAATCAGCGCCGATGCCTTGCAGCGCGCACGGGCACCCATGCTGGAAATCTATGAAAACGCGCTGAAGCGTAACGGTGGCTGGATGACCCTGGTCGATCGCGCCCAGACCGAGCCGGACCGGCTGGACCGTCATGCGAAGGCTGCGGCACGCCTCGCAGCCATCACGCCGGCGGACCTGCAGGACATCGCCCGGCGATACCTCACCGAAAGCGGCGCGCTGGAATTAATTGTGCTGCCCGAAGGCGTCGATCCACCGAAATAGGCGCCGTCAGGCGATGGTATCCTGGTATCGCCGTACCGCGATGAAACCGAGGACGAACAGCATGAGGACCAGCACCAGCGAAGGCTGAATGGCGAGCGACACATCCCAGCCCTTCAGCATGATTCCGCGCACAAGCCGCAGGTAATGCGTCGCCGGAAGGATTTCCGAGGCGATCTGTATGGCGTGCGGCATTCCGCGATAGGGGAAGGCAAAGCCTGAAAGCAGGATGCTGGGCATCATGAAAAAGAAGCTGAGTTGCATGGCCTGCACCTGGCTGCTCGAAATGGTTGAGAAGGTGAAGCCAACGGCAAGGTTCACGGCCATGAACAGCACGCTGACGGCAACCAGCAACCAGACGGAACCGGCGAATGGAACCTTGAAGATGATCGCGGCAAAGATCAGCACGATGATCATCTGCACCGTGCCGATGAACAGGTTCGGCACAATCTTGCCGATCATCACCTCGAACGGACGCAGCGGCGTGGCGAGCAGGTTTTCCATTGTCCCCTGCTCCACTTCGCGCGTCACCGTCATCGCGGTTTGCATCACCATGGTCATGGTCAGGATGATGGCGAGCAGGCCCGGCACGGTGTTGTGGCTGGTTATGCCTTCGGGGTTGTAGCTGCGCTGGACAACCACTTCGACCGGCGGCGTCGCTGTGCCTTTGGGCGCCTGCGGGCCGATCAGGTCATGCTTCAGGGCGGACTGGATCGCCTCGCCAATGGCGTTGAGCGCGGGGCCGCTGGCCGACGGGTCGCTCGCGTCGGCGGCGACGAGCAATTGCGGCTTTTGCCCGCGCACCAGATCGCGGCTGAAATTGGTCGGAATGCTGACGACGAACTGGACCTCGCCGCTGGCAAGCAGCCTCTCGCCTTCCCCCTTGCCGTTCACCACATGGCGAACCTCGAAATAGGAGGTGTTGCCAAGAGCCGCCGCAATCGAGCGGGAATAGGCCGAATTGTCGTTCGATTCGATCGCCAGCGGCAGGTGCCGGGGATCGGTGTTGATCGCATAGCCGAAGATCAGCAGCTGCATCAGCGGCATGGCGAACATCATCGCCATCGTGCCGGGATCGCGCGCGGCCTGCCGCACCTCCTTGAACACCATGGCAAGGATGCGCTGCCAGTGTCGGGCGTAGCGCTGCATCATCGGACGACCACCGAATTGTCTTCGGACTGGCGCATCAGGTGGATGAACACGTCCTCAAGCGTGGGTTCGGCCGGCGACCATTTGAACTGCCTTTCCCAGGGCAGTACCGCCTCATGCAAGGCCGCCGGATCGGTGCCGCAGACATGAATCGCCGCGCCAAACGGTGCCGCCATCGCAACGCCGGGCCGCGCCTGCAGCTCTGCCGCCAGCATATCGGCCCCTGCCCCTTCACCCAGCAGGGCATGAAGGCCGGACGCCGCAATCACCTCTTCGGATGTGCCGCGCGCCAGCATTACGCCATAGGCGATATAGGCAATCTCGTGGCACCGCTCGGCCTCGTCCATGTAATGGGTCGAGACAAGAACGGTCATCCCCTCGCGCGCAAGATCGTGGATCTGATCCCAGAATTCGCGCCGAGCAAGCGGATCGACCCCGGCGGTCGGCTCGTCCAGCAGCAGGATGCGTGGTTCGTGAAGAACGGCGGCGGCAAGGGCCAGACGCTGCTTCCAGCCACCCGAAAGCTTGCCCGCCAGTTGATCGGCGCGGCTCGCCAAACCGAGCCTGTCGAGGGCGTCCGAAACTTTCCGATCGCGATCGTCGAGCGCATAGACACGGGCGATGAACTCAAGGTTCTCGCGAATAGTGAGGTCACCGAAAAGCCCGAATTTCTGCGTCATGTAGCCGATCTGGGACTTGATCGCGCTGCGCCGGCTTCGCAGATCGAGCCCCAGCACCTCGCCCTCGCCCTCGTCGGGAATAATCAGGCCGCAGATCATGCGCAGGGTCGTGGTCTTGCCCGAACCGTTGGGTCCGAGGAAGCCGCAGATACGCCCCTGTGCGACCGTCAGATCGACATGATCGACCACGGTGCGTCCGGCAAAGCTCTTGGTCAGTCCCCGTACCGATATGGCGGGCGGCGGAGTGCTCACTGGGGGATGACCTCGACCGGAAGACCGACCGGCAGCGGCTTGTCCGCTGACGACAACCGCGCCTCGATCATGAACACCAGCTTTGCCCGCGCCCTTTCGCTGTAGATCACCGGCGGGGTGTATTCGCTGCGCGGCGACATATAGGTGATCGTTGCCTTGCGCGGCGCGCCGCAGCCATCGCAGGTAAACGTGACGGTTTCGCCCTGTTGCAGGCCGGCGATGCGATCCTGCGGCACGTAGAAGCGCAGCTTGCGCTTGTCGTCGGGCAGGACCGCGATGACCGGACTGTTCGCCGGCACCCACTCACCCGGGTTGTAGAACGTCTGCTCGATGACCCCCTTGGCCGGTGCGAGCGGCGCGATCTCGCTGCGCAATTTGCGCTGCGCCTTCAGGGCGGCCTGTGCCCCGGCGACATTGGCTTCGGCCGAACGGATCTGGGCTTCGCGCCCCGCCGTCAGTTGCGACGCCCGAATTTGCGCCTGCATCTGCGCAAGCTGGGCCGCCGCGCCATCGCGCGCCGCACGAGCGGCATCAAGCTGCGACTTGCTGGCAAAACCCTTGGCGGCCAGCGCGGCCAGCCGGTTGTAGTCGTTGGTCGCCTTGATCAACGCTGCCTGTGCCTGCGCGGCGTTGGCGCGCCAGACATCGATCTCCGCCTCGCGTTGCTTGGCCTGGGACAGGTCTTCAACCTGCGCCGAACTGGCGCTGACCTGGGCCTGGGCCTGGCTTACCGAGGCATCGACACTGTCTGGATCGAGCGAGAACAGCGAGGCTCCGGCTGCAACCGTGGCACCGCGATCGACGGAGCGGCTGGCAAGCCGGCCCGAAACCGGAGCCGCGACGTAAAGCGTCTCACCCTCGACATAACCCAGCCAGCGATCTTCGCTCGACGGCTCGCGAAACCACCACCAGGCTGCTACCGCAAGGGCCAGCAGCGCCAGTGCAATCAACGGCTTGGGAGCCTGCTTCATCCTGTTTCAGCCCTTGGAAAGGTTCACCCTGCTTCCGCCAGGCTGGTCAGCGCGCGCTGTTTGGCCTGCTCGGTCGGCCCGTCTTTACGGCCCATTCCTCGATCAGGCCATCATAGAATGTCTGTTCGATCAGCTCGTACTTTTCGGGGAAATTGAAGTTCGCGCTCTGCACCGTGCCGGTTTCCATCACCTCGCGCGCCATTTTCAGGTGATTGGCCGCCGCCGTGACCCAGCCTCCGGTCATCATGTTGAACCTAGTGCCGGGAACGGTGAAGCCCATGGTGGCGACGGGAATTTTCGATCCGAATTCCTTGACCAAATCCGGCACGGCGTCCGGACGGGGCGGATAGAACAGAACGTCTGCGCCGGCTTCGGCATAGGCGTAGCCGCGCTTGATGGCCTCGGCCATCGAACCAGTGCCGCCGCCGCCGGCTTCGCTCGGGTACAGCTCGTCGCAGCGGGCGATAATCACCAGATCCTGCCCGCAATCCCGGCGTGCGCGGACCACGGCATCGATCCGGGCCTGCTGGTCCGCAATCGAGCAAAGGCCGTTCACATGGCGGGAATGCTTGGGATTTACCTCATCCTCAACGTGGATGCCGGCAATGCCCTGCTGAATGTAGCGGCGCGAGAAATGGTAGGCATCGGCCACCGTTTCGCCCAGCGTATCGGCATCGGCGATAAGCGGGATCGACATGACATTCGCAATGCGGCTGGCCTGTTCGATCTGCTCGACCTGGCTATAGACGCCGTTGTCCGGGACGGCATAGTGGAAGGCAGAGCAGGCATGCCCGCCAAGGTAGGCGGCAGGAAAGCCCACATGCTCCGCGATGCGCCCCGTCAGCGCCGAATAACAGTCCCCGGCGATGAAATGTTCGCCCTTGTCAATCAGCGCCCGCAGTTTCTCGCCGGGTGTCGGCATAATCGCTCTCCATTCAATCGGTTTTGCCGACAGTTGCATGCAGCCATCAGCCCGACAAGGGTCGCAAGGGATCGTCACCGGCACATTCGCTCCGGCGGTGTGGAATAGAAATGCAGAAAGCTTGCCCATGGCGGCAACTCGCGGCATAGGCGCGCGCAAGTTCCCCGCTTTGCGAAAGGCCAGTCGATGAAGGTCCGCGTCTCCGTCAGCCTCAAGAATGGTGTGCTCGATCCTCAGGGGCGGGCAATCCAGCACTCGCTCGAAGGGCTGGGATTTGCTGGCGTGAAGGACGTTCGCGCCGGGCGGATGATCGAACTTGAAGTTGATGACAGCGTCACCGACGAAGCGCTGGACGAAATGTGCCGCAAGCTCCTCGCCAACATGGTGATCGAAAACTACCGCATCGAACGGGTGGCGGCATGAGCGGGTTTCGCTCCGCGGTCATCACTTTCCCCGGATCGAACTGCGATCGTGACATGGCGGTCGCGATCGAACAGGTTTGCGGCGGCGAGGTTTTCCGCGTCTGGCACGGCGATGCCTCGCTTCCCGACAATCTCGATTTCATCGCGCTGCCCGGCGGCTTTTCCTATGGCGACTACCTGCGCTCGGGCGCAATGGCCGCGCGCAGTCCGGTCATGCAGGCGGTGGTCGAAGCGGCGGGACGCGGTGTTTCGGTGCTGGGCGTGTGCAACGGCTTTCAGGTGCTGACCGAAAGCGGCCTGCTGCCCGGCGCGCTCATGCGCAACGCCGGCATCCGGTTTGTCTGCCGCGATGTCCGCCTGAAGGTTGAAAACGCGCAGTCGCTGTTCACATCGCACTACGATCAGGGGCAGGAAATCACCATTCCGGTGGCGCACCACGATGGCAATTTCTACGCCGACGATGCCACACTGGACCGGCTGGAAGGCGAAGGCCGCGTCGCGTTCCGCTATGCCGAAGAGGTCAACGGATCGGCGCGCTCGATCGCCGGCGTGCTGAACGAGGGCGGCAACGTGCTGGGCATGATGCCGCATCCCGAACGGATGATCGAAGCCGCGCAAGGCGGCAGCGATGGCCGCGCTCTGTTTGAATCCGTAGTGAATTCGCTGGTTTCGGCCTGATCAGGCCGCCTGCCCGCCGCGCACGCCAGGGTTCTGATAGAACAGGCGGTTCGCTTCGCTGGCCACCATCGGACGGCCGAAGTAATAGCCCTGCACCTTGGTTGCGCCCAGGCTGCGAACCATGGCGAGTTCCGCTTCGGTTTCAACACCCTCGGCAGTCGTGCTCATTTCCAGGCTCTGCGCCATGGCGACGACGGCGCGGATAATGGCAAGGCTTTCCGGATTGCCGGTCGCGGCGCCCTGAACGAACGAGCGGTCGACCTTGATCGTCGAGAAGCGCAACTTGCGCAGGTAACCGAGCGAGGAATAGCCGGTGCCGAAGTCATCGAGCGCCACCGAGCAGCCCAGCGCCATGATCTGTTCCAGCGTGTTGCGCGCGGTCGTGCCGTCGCGCACAAAGATCGTTTCGGTCACTTCGATTTCGAGCCGCGATGCCGGCAGGCCTGACGCCGCAAGGGCTGCGACGACGGTGGAGGAGAAATGCGGATCGAGCAGTTGTTCGCCCGACACGTTCACCGCCACCTTGACGTGCGCCGGCCAACGCGTTGCCTCTCGGCAGGCTTCGCGCAGAACCCATTCGCCAATCGGCACGATCAGGCGGGTGTCCTCGGCCATCGGAATGAACTTGGCCGGGCTGACCGATCCGTGATCCGGGCTGTTCCAGCGCAGCAGGGCTTCGAAGCTGACAACCTGTTCGGACTTAGCATCGACCACCGGCTGGTAGTTCAGCAGCATCTCGTTGTTCTCAAGCGCGCGGCGCAGCGAGAACTCGAGCTTGCGGCGCTCTTCAGCGTCGGCGTGAAGGATCGGCTCATAGGTGCAATGCACGCCGCCACCGGCATCCTTTGACCGGTAAAGCGCAAGGTCGGCGTTGCGCATCAGCGTTTCCACCGTCGAGCCGTCACGCGGCCCCACGGCCGAGCCGACCGACGCGCCAACGTAGAGCGTGTGATGATCAACCTCATAGGGCTGCGACAGCCGCTCGATCACCGCCTTGGCCACATGCTCCACGCGGCCGAGATCGGAGGCGTCGCGGATCACGATGGCGAATTCGTCACCGCCCAGGCGTCCGCAGATCTCGTTCTCGGACATGATTTCCTTGAGCCGCGCCGAAACGCGGGCGAGCAGCTGGTCGCCGACGACATGGCCCAGGGTATCGTTCACCGCCTTGAACCGGTCGAGGTCGATCATCAGGAACGCGCACTTGGTCCGCCATTGTTCGGCAAAGCGCATCGCATCGCCCATCGTCTCGGTCAGCATGAGGCGGTTGGGCAAGCCCGTCAGCGTGTCATAGCGCGCCAGATGGGCGATCTTGTCGGCGCTTTCGCGCTGTTCGGTAACGTCCGAGCCAACTCCGCGGAACCCGTCGAAATTGCCCTTTTCGTCAATCTTCGGGGTGCCTGAAAGCTCCCACCAGCGGGATTCGCCGCGAATGGTCACGCGAACGAGGAGGTTGGAAAAGCTTTCGCGCTTCTTCAGGCGTTCGGCCAGGTCATGCAGGCTCGACGGGAATTGCCCCGTCTCCCATGCTTCGCCGGCAATCAGCTGAATGAAGGGTTTGCCGTCGATTTCCTCTGGGTCCATGCCAAGCGCGAAGGCGAAGCGCGGGCTGATGGAGCGCACGCGGCGCGCGGGATCGATCTGCCACAGCCAGTCCGCCTCGCCCTCTTCGAACTCGCGCAGAAGCAGCGAGACAACCTCGTTCTTTTCGAGCATCGCCGATTCCGCGACACGCGACGTCAGGAAGTTTCGAGCGCCTTCCACCGCGCCGATCGACACGAAGGCCACCAGCGCGCCAGCGGCCGCAGCGGCATCGATCATGCCCGAAAGGAGGAACTGGACGATCGAAACGCTGCCCGCGAGGAGGCCAAAGATGATCGTTCCTAGCGGAATTGCCGGGCAAATTACCGCCTGCGCCGCGAGGAGCATGGCAAGGAGCGTCCAGATTTCCAGCTTGGTAACGGGCGATCCGGCCATCGCCAGCAAGACCATAGGCGCAGACCAGGCCAGCGAAACGGCGCCATAGCCCAGAGCCTGCATCAGCGCTTCCGAGCGCGTCATGATGCGGCGGTCGGCGTCGGACAGCTGGTTGTCGATCTTCACCGTATAGGCCAGAGCCGCGCCCAGCACGAGCAGCCAGAGCGCGACCTTGAGCAGGCCGAATTCGTTGATGAGGATATGGCCGGCGGCCAGCGCGGCAATCCCATGGGCGATCAGGCGATGAACCGTGTTCCTGGCGAGGCTTGAATACTGCATCCCGCGCAGACGCACCCATTCACCCTCCTGTGGGATGGAAATTCCCAGTAGCAGGCTCGCAGGCAGGCTGCGCGGCAGGGCGGTAGGTTCGTTGACGCTCGACTTCACATGGGAAGCGCTAATGAAAATTCCTTAGCGTCGCGTAAATTCCCTCAGCCCTGGCAGCTGAAAATCCGGGCAATTCAGGATTTCAGGTCGCGCGCTGCCTTTTCCCAGTTTCGGCCGTCGAACGGTACGACCGTTACGTCGAGCGTCGCCGCGTTGTCGAGGCAGCGCAAATTGACGCTCCAGCAATCGGGATGCGACCGCGGCTGATAGAAGCTCTTGATCCCGCAGGTCCGGCAAAACAGGTGCTGCGCCGCGCCGGTGCCGAACCGATATGTGGTGAGATTGCCCTCGCCCGAGACGAGCGAAAAGGCATCATGCGGGACGACGAGATGCAGAAATCCCGTCGCCGCACAGATCGAACAGTTGCAGTCCAGAACCTCGACCGGCCCGGCGACATCGCATGCGAAGCGGACGGCGCCGCAATGGCAGCCGCCGGAAACCTTCACTCGACGGTGACCGACTTGGCGAGGTTGCGCGGCTGATCGACGTCGGTGCCCTTGGCGCAGGCGACATGATAGGCCAGCAGCTGCACCGGAACGGCATAAACCAGCGGCGCGATCAGCGGATGGACCTTGGGCATCTCGATCTGAGCGAGACAGCCCTCTCCGGCTTCTTCCAGACCCTCACGATCCGAAATCAGGACGATCTTGCCGCCGCGCGCCCGCACCTCCTGCATGTTGGAGACGGTCTTTTCGAACAGTGGACCGGACGGGGCGAGAACGATGACGGGAACCGCCTCGTCAATCAGCGCGATCGGTCCGTGCTTCATCTCGCCAGAAGCATAGCCCTCGGCATGGATGTAGCTGATTTCCTTGAGCTTCAGCGCGCCTTCAAGCGCCAGCGGATAGTCCTGACCGCGCCCGAGATAGAGCACATCGCGGGCGGGCGCGATGAGATGCGCCATCGCGGCGATTTCATCGTCGTGGGCCAGAGCGGCGTTGAGGCAGGCCGGCACTTCGAGCAGCTGTTCGACGATATCGGCCTCCTCGGCGCGATCCATGCGGCCGCGCTTCACCGCCAGATGCGCGGCAAGCGCGGCAAGGACGGCCAACTGGCAGGTAAAGGCCTTGGTGGAAGCGACGCCGATTTCGGGCCCGGCGTGCGTCGGCAACAGCAGATCGGCCTCGCGCGCCATTGAACTGGTCGGCACGTTGACAACAACGGCGATCGTCTGCCCGGCTTCCTTGCAATGGCGCAGGGCCGCAAGGGTATCAGCCGTTTCGCCGCTCTGGCTAATGAACAGGGCAAGTCCACCCGGCTCCAGCACCGGATCGCGATAGCGGAATTCGCTGGCGACATCGATGTCGACCGGCAGGCGCGCGAACTGTTCAAACCAGTATTTGGCGACCATCCCGGCGTAGAAG
Source organism: Novosphingobium sp. (assembly GCA_046063225.1). Taxonomy (GTDB): domain Bacteria; phylum Pseudomonadota; class Alphaproteobacteria; order Sphingomonadales; family Sphingomonadaceae; genus Novosphingobium. The sequence continues at coordinate 20,307 of JBJTLW010000140.1, forward strand.
CTGGTTCCGCAGGCAACGATGGTGACGCGGCTGATCTTTGACAGGTCGAAATCGAACTGCGGCAGGGCCACGGTCTGATCGACCTGGCGCAGATAGGAGCGCAGGGTCTGCGCAACCACCGTCGGCTGCTCGAAGATTTCCTTCTGCATGAAGTGGCGGTAATTGCCCTTTTCGATCGCCGCCGCCGATGCGCCCGATGCAACGATTTCACGCTTTACGGGGTTGTTATCCTTGTCAAAAATCTCCGCGCCTTCGCGAGTGATGACCACCCAGTCGCCCTCATCGAGATAGGTAATCCGCTGCGTCAGCGGGGCGAGCGCCAGCGCGTCCGAACCCAGATAGGTTTCCCCGTCCCCGTAGCCCACCACCAGCGGCGAGCCGAGCCGGGCGCCGATCAGCATGTCCGGGTGCTGGCGGAACGCGATGGCGAGCGCAAAGGCGCCGCGAAGCTGCGGCAGAACGGCCTTCACGGCATCGGCGGGCGACAGGCCGGCCTCAACCTGTTCAGAGACGAGATGCGCCACGACTTCGGTATCGGTATCGCTCTCGAACGTGCGACCCCGCGCCGTCAGCGCTTCACGCAAGGGGCGGAAATTCTCGATAATGCCGTTGTGCACCAGCGCGAGATGATCTGTAGCGTGCGGATGGGCGTTGGCCGCTGTCGGTGCACCGTGGGTGGCCCAGCGGGTATGGGCAATGCCGGTTGTGCCTTCGGCCGGATCGCGTTCCAGCTCGATAACGAGATTGGCGAGCTTGCCCGGCGCGCGGCGGCGGATGAGCTGCCCGTCCTTGACCGTGCAGACCCCGGCGCTGTCATAGCCGCGATATTCCATCCGACGCAGGCCATCGACGAGGCGCTCTGCAACCGCGTCCTTGCCGACGATACCGATAATGCCGCACATGCTTCAGATGCCTTTCGTCTGTCAGGTATAGGGAACCCGGATTCCGGGAATATTTGCCGGGAAATCCTTGATATTTCGCGTAACGAGGATGGCCCCGTGATCTTGCGCCGAAGCAAATATCAGCGCGGCGGGCAAGCTGAGTTTCGGGCGGTCGACCCGCATCATGGCCGCGCGCCGGGCAATTTCCGGCGTTATTTCGCGCGTCGCAAAATTGGCGAGGAAGGCCTCGGTTTCATCGCGCGCGGCGGCCGGCACGGCGGCCATGACCTCAAGCCAGGTAATCCGGCTGATCCACGGGCGCGCCACGCGGCGCAGTTCCGCCATGGCCAGATGATGCCCAGACAGCATGTCGATGACGATCGAGGTGTCGAAGTAGGATTCGCTCACTGGCTGTCGCCCGTGTCCCAGGCCTTGCGGATTTCCGCTTCGAACTCCGCGCCGTCAGCCCCCTGGCCGTAACGGGTCCAAAGGCCAAAGCCATGTTCCAGCCAGTCGCGATGCCGCGAGCGATAGGCGGTTACCGCATCGCGGATCACCGCTGCGCGCGACTTGCCCTGCTCCGCCGCATGGGCATCGAGCCAGGCAATATCCTCGTCGGGAAGGTCAGCCAGAATTCGCATGATGTCTCGATATCATATCACGATATCATGTCAACGCGCATTGCATCCGCATCGGATCAGGATTTGGAGCCTTTCGCTTCGGCCTTCTTCTTTTTCATCGCGTCGTGGAAGCGGTCGGCCCAGCCCGGTTTGACCAGCTGTTCGCCGCGCACGATGCGCAAGTCACCGGCCGACACATCGCGCGTCACGGCGCTTCCAGCGGCAACGATGGCATCGGCACCGATCTTGACCGGAGCGACGAGCGCCGAATTGCTGCCGATAAACGCGCGCTCACCGATCACCGTCTTGTACTTGAAATAGCCATCGTAATTGCAGGTGATCGTCCCCGCACCGATGTTCGCCCCTGCCCCAACCTCGGCATCGCCGATGTAGGACAGGTGGTTGGCCTTGGCCCCCTTGCCGAGCGTCGCCTTCTTCACTTCGACGAAATTGCCGACCTTGGCCTTTTCTTCGAGCACGGCACCGGGGCGCAGGCGGGCATAGGGACCGACTTCGGCGCCACTGGCGAGCGTCGCGCCTTCCAGGTGGCTAAACGCGCGGACCTTCGCGCCGTCCGCCACGCGCACGCCGGGGCCGAAGACCACGTTCGGTTCGACCAGCACGTCGCGGCCAAGTTCGGTATCCCAAGAAAACCACACGGTATGCGGGGCAAGGAGGCTGGCGCCGTCCGCCATGGCGCGGGCACGGCGGCGCTGCTGCCAGCGCTCTTCCGCCTCGGCCAGTTCGCCGCGGCTGTTGATGCCTTCGACTTCATCGGGATCGCCCGTCACCACCACCGCGCAGGTGCGTCCATCGGCGTTGGCGATGTTGACGATATCGACAAGGTAATATTCGCCTTGCGCATTCTTGTTGTCGACGCGGGCGAGCAGGCCGAACAGGTCTTCCGAGCGGACCGCCATCAGACCCGAATTGCACAGGCGGCAGGCACGCTCGGCATCGTCGGCGTCCTTGTGCTCGACCATTTTGACGATGCGGTCGCCCTCGGCAATCACGCGGCCATATTGCAGGGTTTCCGCCGGCTCGAAGCCGAGCACGACCACGGCCGGGCGATCTTCGGCATGAAGCCGGTTGATCATCGAGCGCATGGTACCGGCGCTGACGAAGGGTACGTCGCCGTAAAGGATCAGCACATCGCCGCTGAACCCTTCGAGCGCGCCCTCGGCCTGCTGCACCGCATGGCCGGTGCCGTGCTGCAGTTCCTGCACGGCAATGGTGGCCCGCGCGCCCAGCGCGGCTTCCAGCTGCTCGCGCCCGGCTCCAACGACGACGACATGGCGCTGCGGGGCAAGCTCAGCCGCGCTGGCCATCAGGTGTTCGACCATCGGGCGCCCGGCAATAGGGTGCAGAACCTTGTGCAGGTCGCTTTTCATCCGGGTGCCCTTGCCCGCCGCGAGGATCACGGTGGCGAGGGGGCGATCGTGGTTAACAGTGCTCATGGCCCATGCATCTGCCACCAAATGCTTGCCGTTTCCACAACGGCGCGCCATCGGGGCGCGCGATGAGCAAAATTCCTTTCGATATCGTCGGCTTTGACCTCGATGGCACCTTACTCGATACCCACGCCGATCTTGGCCATGCGCTGAACCACGCGCTGGAACTGGCGGGCCGGCCCACGGTGCCGGTTGCCCTCGCCCGCGACCTGATCGGCGGCGGTGCAAAGATGATGCTGGACCGCGCACTGGCCGCCACGGGCGGCGATGACGGGGTTGATCGCGACAGCCTGCACCGTGCGCTGATCGACTATTATGCCGAGAACATTGCCGTGCACACGCGGCTTTTTCCCGGCGGCGAAGCCATGCTGGACGCGCTGGAAAGCCAGGGCGTGAAAATCGCGCTCGTCACCAACAAGCTCGAATCGCTCGCCCGGCGACTCCTCGACGATCTGAACCTGACCGCGCGCTTCGCCACGATCATCGGCGGCGACACGCTTGGCCCTGGCCGCGCCAAGCCGCGCCCCGACCTGCTCCATCTGATGCTGGAACGGCTTGGGCACGGCTCAGCCGCCTATGTCGGCGATACAACCTATGACACCGGAGCCGCCAAAGCTGCCGGACTACCCGTGGTCGCGGTCAGCTTTGGCTTCAACGACGTGCCGGTGCACGAGCTTGGCGCCGATGCGGTGATTGACCACTTCGACGAGCTCGTGCCCGCGCTTGCCCGGCTTCAGAAGTCGAACTGAGCCCGCACGCCGAGCGAATCGGCGGAATACTTGCGGACGGTTCCGGCCGGTACTGCCGCGTCGTTCAGCCAGATGTGACCGTAGTTGGCGATGAAGCGAACATAGTCCGTCGGCATCCAGATCGCCGAAATGCCAGCAATTTCCTGCTTGCCGCCCAGAATCGCGCCGCTGTTGAGGTTGAGCCATTCGTAGCGCGTGTTGATCTGAATTGCGCCGATGCCGCCCTTGTTCAGCGGGTTCTTCGGGCGGATGCGATCGAAGGCGCCGCCCCTGTAGGCGGTAGTGTCGTCGGTCAGCAGATAGCCGACTTCGGCATAGCCACCGTTGAACGTCGGGTCGCTGAGGCCGGGGCGAAGCGCGGTCATCCACTGGCTTTCGGCCGCGGCATGAAAGCGCCCGTTGATATAGGCAAATTCGGCCCCGATCGCGCGTTCACCGGTCGATGCAATGGCGCCGGTGTCGATCAAGCGCACGTCGGTGGTGTGGACAAACGGCCGCGCGCGGTAACGCGTGCTGGTCTGCGCATCGTTGAAGTCGCGGTAGTGGTACGAACCGCCCAGATGCAGCTGGCCTTCACCCAGCTTCGGCATCAGCACGATACGGCCATCGAGGCTGTAGCTGTTGTTCTTGTCGTTGTTGAGGTCCGCCGCGTTGTCGGTGAAGACACCGGCCTGCACCAGAACCATCTTGCCCTGATAGGTGCCGCTGAGGCCCACGCGACGTTCAAAACCAAAGCCGCTGTTGAACGCGGCGCGTTCCATGAAGCTGGTGAACAGGTCGGAAGTCATGTCCTCCATCGACTGGAACGGCTTGTGCTGACCGACCGTGACGGTGAACTGCGGGCTCGCCTTGTAGGTCAGGTACACGTCGGTGAGATCGACCGAGCTGTTGGCCAGATCCGCTTCCACGCGGTAGCCGAAGCCGCCAGGGATCGTTCCGTCAAAGCCGATGTAGGCGCGGCGGAACTCGGTCGCGTAGCCAAGGCTCTGGGCCGAGGCAATGCCGGCCGGCGCGTTGACGCCGCCGACATCGAGCTGCAAGCGGCCGCGCGGCTTGAAGGTGAACCCGTCCTTGGTCGCCAGCTTCGGCGCGCCGTCCCAGGTGATTTCCGTCGCGGGCTTTGCCGTGGCCGAAGCCGCCGGCGCCTTCGCCAGCGCGGCGGAGGCGGCTGCGGCTTGCGCCTCGGCATTCACGGCGCGCGTTTCGGCGGCAGCGACACGCGCATTGGCCTCGCCCAGCTGACCCTGCAGCGCATTGATCTGCGTCTGCATGCCTTCCATCTTCGCCTGCATGGCGGCAATCTGCTGCTGGATCGCCTTGAGATCGGCGCTTTGCGCCATGGCCGGAACGGTCCAACCCGAAGCGCAGGCGATGGCAATCACGGAAGTACGGGCGAATCTGGACATTTTCTGGCCTCCCTCAGCCGATTTATGACGAATCGATGGCGGCTCTAGGACATTCGCGTGACACATTTTTGACGCTTGGTCACAATTGCCACCCCCGCCTTACGCTACGGCGCGCGGCGAAACTGCCAAACCCATTGAAAGGCCGCATTTGCCGTGCCATTCGATCACCATAAAGCGCGCCACTGTGCGCCATTTTCGGAGATTTTCGGCATGACCATTTCGTTCCAGGACAAGGTCGCGATCGTTACCGGTGCGGGCGGCGGTCTCGGCAAGGCCTATGCGCTCGAACTCGCCCGTCGCGGCGCCAAGGTTGTGGTCAATGACCTCGGCGGATCGCGCGACGGTACCGGCCATTCGGACGCCGCGCTCGCCGTGGTCGAGGAAATCCGCGCCGCTGGCGGTGAAGCGATGTCGAACGGCGGCTCGGTCACCGAATACGAACAGATGGTCGAAATGGTCGCCAAGGCGAAGGAAGCCTGGGGCGGCGTTCACATCCTGATCAACAACGCGGGCATCCTGCGCGACAAGACCTTCGCCAAGATGGAGCCGATCGATTTCGAACTGGTGGTGAAGGTCCATCTGTTCGGCTCGGCCTATGCCACCAAGGCCTGCTGGGAAACGATGCGCGAACAGAATTACGGCCGCATCCTGATGACCACGTCCTCGTCCGGTCTGGGCGGCAATTTCGGCCAGACGAACTACGGCGCGGCAAAGCTCGGCATCGTCGGGTTGGCGAAGACGCTCTATCTGGAAGGCGCAAAGAACAACATCCGCGTCAATTCGCTTGCGCCCACGGCCGGCACCCGCATGACGCAGGACATCTTTCCGGAAGAGGCCTTCAAGGCCTTCAGCCCGGAAAACGTGGTTCCCGCCGCGCTTTACCTCGTTTCGGAAGATGCTCCGACCAACGCCATCATCGGCGCCGGCGCCGGCGTGTTCCAGAGCGCCTTCGTCACCATGAACGAAGGTGTCCACCTTCCGCCCGAATCCTGCACGGTCGAAGGCTTCGCCGCGGCCTGGGGCGATATCTCGCGCCAGACGGGCGACAAGGTCATCCAGAACGGCATGGAGCAATCGATGCATGCCATGACCTTGCTGCAAAAGGCGAAAAGCGCCTGAGCGCCATACTGTATTGACGCAATAACACACATAGGGCATTCTCACCCGATTGCAGGGGAGAATGCCCGATGTATTCCGAATCCGATATCCGCTCCGCCGTCGCCGCTGGCGCGTTAAGCCACGACGCCGCCGAAGCCTTGCGCATGCACGTCACGGGAATGCGCACCGCGCCGTCCGTCGATGAAGAACACTTCCGCCTGATTACGGGCTTCAACGACATTTTCGTCACGATAGCCGCCGTCCTGATCCTTGCTGCTGTCGCGGGCATTGGGCAGGCAATCGCACCGGGCCTTGCCGGCCTTCTCATCGCCGGATCGGCCTGGGGCCTGGCCGAATTTTTCACTCGCCAGCGCCGCATGGCGCTACCATCCATCGTCCTGCTTCTCGCCTTCGCCGGCGGCATCGCCGGTGCCGCAATCGAACTGATTGTCGAAACCGCAGGCGAACCTTCGCAGGTGGTCGGATCGCTGATGCTGGCCGGCGTTGCGCTGCTCGTCGCCGCCGGAACCTGGCTGCACTGGCGCCGCTTCATGGTGCCGATCACCATTGCGGCTGGCGCCGCGGCCATTGCCGCGACCGCCATTGCCCTGGCAGCGGCGGCGATCATTCCTGCGGGAACGGTCAACGCCGAACGCTTTCTGCTGCCGCTGGTCTTCGTTGCCGGTCTTGGCGTGTTCGCTTTTGCCATGCGCTGGGACATGTCCGACCGGGCGCGCGAAACGCGCCGCAGCGACGTGGCTTTCTGGCTGCACCTTCTAGCCGCGCCGATGATCTGCCACCCGCTGTTCCACTGGATCGGCATCAACGATGGCGAAAACATCGCTCCCGCCTCGGCCATTGCGGTTGTCGCCATCTACATCATCATGGGCCTTGTCGCCCTGGCGATTGACCGCCGCGCCCTGCTCGTCTCGGCGCTGGTCTATGTCCTCGTCGCGCTTACCTTCCTCTTCCGCCAGTTCGGCGTGGTGGAACTGAACGTGGCGATCACCGGCCTTGTCATTGGCTCGGCCCTGCTGACGCTGTCCGCGTTCTGGAGCCCGATCCGCCGCTCAATAGTGGCCCAGCTGCCCGGAAACCTGCGCGATCGTCTGCCGGTTTCCGCCATGGCTGTGTAAGCCTTCCGCCAATCTCTTGATTGAATTGTCATGCCCTCTAGGTTCCGCAAGGGACCTGGGGGGCATGATGGTTTCTGGTCGGAACGATTTTCTCGATTCGCTGCAGCGCCGTTCGACGGTGGTAAAAGCGATGCTGGTAGCCTTCATGGCCATGACCGGCCTTGCGCTGATTGCCGCGCTGGTCCTGCTCTATTACGAAGTCTCGATACCCTATAGCGTCAGCTACGCCATCGCCATCGACGGTGACCGCAAGATTGCTGCGGCAATCGCGCTGATGGGCTGGGGCTTCCTTTGCGCGATGCTGCTTGGCCTGGCGGTCGCGGTAGCCCTGCCGGTATGGATCTACCGGGCGTGGTCCAACCTCCACGTGCTGGGACTGGAAGGGCTGAACTACACGCCCGGATGGGCGGCGGGATCGCTGTTCGTCCCCTTCGTCAATCTCGTGATCCCGATGAAGGCCATGCGCGAGCTCTACAACCGGAGTTCGGGGGAAGACGCCTGGCAATCGGAGGCACCGGCGCCCGACGTGTCCTCGTGGTGGTCAGCCTTCCTCGCGGCGATGTTCCTGCGTCTGATCCTGCTGTACGTGCTGATCGTCAATTCGATCCCGTTCCTGCGCTTCGTGGCGCCGCCGGGGGTCAACACCGGTCTCCATGCCCTGTCGATGATCCTTTTCCTTGCCGCCGCGTTCTTTCTGTTCCGGGCGGTATCCGCGATCACGCGCTTCCAGATGAGCAGCAGCCACGTGAGCCAGGCTTTCACCTGAGCCGGATCAATCCACGATCTTGAGCAGCCGGCGTTCAAGGGGAGAGAGCACGCCCGGCAGTTCATGGCCGCGCTTCAGCACCTGGCCGGATTCGCCAAACAGCGTCCACATGCCCTGACGGGCCCGCAGCGCCGGGCGCTTTTCAATCCGCACCTGTGGCCGTTCCGCCGCGCGGCGATAGGCGCAGAACGCCGCAACGTCCCTGCCGAAGTCGATGGCATAGTCGCGCCATTCGCCGGCGGCGACCATGCGGCCGTACAGATCGAGAATGCGGACAAGTTCGGTGCGTTCAAAACCCACCTGAATCGGGATGTTGCCGGGGAAAGGGGTGATTTCCGCGCTCAAGCCGATTTCTTGCCTTTCTTGCGCGGACTGGCCTGCTTCGCCTCTTCCGCGTCACGTTCGGCCAGCAGGGCGGCAAAGCGCTTCTGCAAGGTTTCCAGTTCGCATTGCAGAATTTCCAGCTTCTGCGTTGCGGGATCGAAGCGGTCCGAACAAGGCGTACCGTAAGGAATGAAATCCTTCTGCCAGGCTTCCGCCGGGACCAGCGTGGAGCGGGCCTTGACGCCAACCATCGTTGCGCCTTCGGGCACGTCTTCGGTCACAACGGCATTGGCGCCGACCCGCGCGCGCAAGCCGACAGTGATCGGCCCGAGAATCTGCGCGCCAGACCCGACGATGACATTGTCCATCAGGGTCGGATGACGCTTGCCGCCAACGCCGTTCGCCGGGTTGGTACCGCCCAGCGTGACGCACTGGTAGATGGTCACATTGTCGCCGATTTCAGCGGTTTCACCAATTACTGTGAAGCCGTGATCGATGAACAGGTGACGCCCGATGGTCGCACCCGGATGAATATCGATCGCGGTCATGAACCGCGACATGTGGTTGACCAGGCGGGCGAGGAAAAACAGCCGCGCCTCGAATAGCCAGTGCGCAATGCGGTGCATCCCCAGCGCCAGAACGCCGGGATAGAGCAGCACTTCCCAGCGCGAACGCGGTGCAGGATCGCGTGCGACGATGGAATCCAGATAGTCTGTCAGGCTCTTGAACATCGCCCGCAATTGTCCCCCATTCACGCCGTCAAAGCAAGCGCGGTTGGCTCGCTCCGAAGGTTTCGTCCAAGGCATCGCGCCATATTGCCATCGTCGGTGCCTGCTTGCGTTCCAGGCTGAGGCGATCGATGGCTGTCACGAGCCGCTCGATACCGAGATGGGAACGCTCGGCCCGCGGCACAAGATAGGCGGCTGCATCGGGGCCGAGCGACAGGCCCAGCATTTCGGCGTGAACCGCGATGAGATCGGCCAGCATGGCGTCGTCCGGCTCCCCCACCTCAAGGTGGAGCGCCGCGCCGATGCGTGAGGCCAGATCGGGCAGGCGAATGGACCAGCCCCCCTCACCCGCGTTGGCAATGATCAGCAAATTGCCGCCCGCTTCCTGGTTGCGGTTCCAGCGATGAAACAGTTCGTCCTCGTCCAGCTGTTCGGCATCGTCGATGCATGCGCCGTGGCCGCTTTGCACGAACCACCGGCCGACAAGGCTCTTGCCGCTGCGGGGCGGCCCGAAGACGACCGCCGTGCGGAACGGCCAGTCTGCGATGTGCGCAAAGGCATCGATCACGGCCTGGTTGGCCTTGCCGACGACTATGCGCGACGGGCCGGCACCCTTGCCGAGCGGAAGCGGAATTTGCCGCATGAGGTCAGCGCCGGATGCTAAGGGCGTTGCTGCCGGCCGAAACGGACCATCCCCGCGATTGCAGGGCGCTGCGCAGATCGTCGATCGATCCGGCAAAGGTCACGCGCATCACCGATGTGCCGCCCATGGCAAGGCTGCTGGTCGATGCGCCGCGCACGCCCGGCACGCCGCGCACCGATGACAGCGCGGCATCGACCGCCTTGGCATCGGGGGACGCGAACTGAACGGTGATCGTCGTCACCTTCGCTTCGGGGGTTGGCGTGGCGCTGGGCGAATCGGTTGGCGCGTCGCTCGGCTTGGCGTTCGACGGGCCGGATGCGGCCGCGTTGCCTGCCTCCATCCGCGCCGCAGCGGCAATGATCGCCTCAAGCGCCGGATCAAGGCCGTCGTTCTGACGCAGCGACGCGTCAGGTTTCAGCAGCCCCTTGGACAGCGCATCGTTGTACATGGTGTCGATGCGGCGCACGGCGGTTGTCAGCATGGCCGGCACATCGGCTTCGCTGTTGGCGCTCAGCGTAAAGGTGCCAAGCGACTGGTTATCGGGGCCATAGCGCGCGGTGAACGTGCCGCGCACCGGCCCACCCGGCCATTGCCGTTCCAGACGAGCGACCGGCATCAGCACGTCCGAAGCTTCAAACTGACCGACGATATTGCCCCACCATGCGCGGCTGCGGCGTGTCGTCTGCCCAGCGGTGATCAGCAGCGAATCACCGCCGCTGCCCGATGGCCGCACATAATCGATGCCGCTGGCGGGCGCCTTGAACTGCGCCCAGGCGGCCTGCCAGGGGCCGCGAACCTCGTAAACCTGCGCAACGCCGCCGGAATAGAGCACTGGTATTGTCAGCATCGGCGCCGAATGGCTGGCCGTACCGCCTTCGCGCGAACTGAGGAACTGCCCGGCCCGCGCCCGGTCGAAAATCACGCCCAGGGTGGCGATGTAGCGCCGGGGGCCGATCTGTTCGCGCTCGACAACGATGGCCGAGACAAAGGATTCGATCTGCCCATCGGGAATCGATGGGCCGCCGGCCTTGGCCCAAGCCTTGCGCCGCGCCTCGTTCCAGCCGGCCTGGCGGGCCTCCTCGGCCGAATTGCCGGTGACATTCACTTCGATTCCCGACACTTCGATGTCGTGCGATACCGCCACCGGGTTGATGCCGCGATCGCCCTCGATCTGCGCGACAAGGCGGACGGAACCGGCCACCAGAGCCGCAAGGACGAGTGCCGCCGCAGTTCCCTTCAACAAGGAGAACGTGCCTGCAGTTCGAATTGCCTGAGGGGCGGAGAAGTTGGGTGCGACTGCCATCGGGGAAAACCGCTGGCCTTTTGCCCAATCATCCGTGGAAATCCAAGCAGGAAAAGGCTAACGGCACGATCGATGGCAGATAATCACCCTCCGAAGAGCTATTCCTACGAATCCGCAGGCGTTTCGAT
>JBJTLW010000141.1:0-5171 GCA_046063225.1 Novosphingobium sp.
CGAGAGCGCCGCGCCGCTCAATTGCAAACGCTTCTCAATTGCAATAAATGCCCCAAATTCTGTGTTTTCCCGGGTTGCAATCCCCGCGCACGAGGCCTAGGGCGCTCCTCGTACACCGGCCTGCCGCGCCTGTGCGGGACAACGCGGCCATGCCTCAAGCGCCCATTTCCCGCAGCAGGGATCAAGTAGAATGGCACGCAAGAAGATCGCCCTCATCGGCGCCGGCAACATCGGCGGCACGCTGGCTCACCTCGCCGCGCAGAAGGAACTGGGCGACGTCGTCCTGTTCGACATCGCCGAGGGCGTTCCCCAGGGCAAGGCGCTCGACCTTCAGCAGTGCGGCCCGGTCGAAGGCTTCGATGCCAACGTGACCGGTTCGAACGACTATGCCGACATCAAGGGCGCCGACGTCGTGATCGTCACCGCCGGCGTTCCGCGCAAGCCGGGCATGAGCCGCGACGACCTGCTCGGCATCAACCTCAAGGTGATGAAGGCCGTCGGCGAAGGCATCAAGAACAACTGCCCCGACGCTTTCGTGATCTGCATCACCAACCCGCTCGACGCGATGGTCTGGGCGCTGCGCGAATTCTCCGGCCTGCCGCACAACAAGGTGGTCGGCATGGCGGGCGTGCTCGATTCGGCGCGCTTCTCCACCTTCCTTGCGCAGGAATTCGGCGTTTCGGTGCGTGACGTTTCCAGCTTCGTGCTCGGCGGCCACGGTGACACGATGGTGCCGGTGGCTTCGTACTCCACCGTCAAGGGCATCCCCGTGCCGGACCTGATCAAGATGGGCCGTTCCACCCAGGAACGCATCGACGCGATCATCAAGCGCACGGCCAACGGCGGCGGCGAGATCGTCGGCATGCTCGGCACCTCGGCATTCTATGCTCCGGCCGCCTCGGCAATCTCGATGGCCGAAGCCTATCTGGGCGACCAAAAGCGCGTCCTGCCCTGCGCCGCCTTCGTTGAAGGAAAGTACGGCATCAACGGACTCTATGTCGGCGTCCCCTGCGTGCTTGGCGCGAACGGCGTGGAAGAAGTGATCGAGATCGAGCTCGACGATGCTGCCAAGGCCGGCCTCAAGGTGTCGATCGACGCTGTCGAGGAACTGGTTGCTGCCTGCAAGGGCATCGACGGCACACTGGCCTGAATCGCAGGTTGAACCGGGCCGGATTGCGCTAAATCCGGCCGGTTCCCTTTTTCCCTTACGGAGCCTTCCTCAATGTCCATTCTCGTCAACAAGAACACCAAGGTCATCACCCAGGGCATGACCGGCAAGACCGGCAGCTTCCACACCGAAGCGGCGCTGGCCTATGGCACGCAGATGGTTGCGGGCGTGACCCCGGGCAAGGGCGGCACCGATTTCCTGGGCCTGCCGCAGTTTGATTCGGTTGCCGAAGCCAAGGCCGTCACCGGCGCCACCGCATCGTGCATCTATGTGCCGCCTGCTGGCTGCGCGGACGCGATCCTGGAAGCCATCGATGCCGAGATCGAACTGATCGTCGCCATCACCGAAGGCGTTCCGGTGCTCGACATGGTCAAGGTGAAGCGCGCGCTTGACGGTTCGAAAAGCCGCCTGATCGGTCCGAACTGCCCCGGCGTTCTCACCCCGAACGAATGCAAGATCGGCATCATGCCGGGCAACATCTTCTCCAAGGGCAGCGTCGGCGTCGTTTCGCGCTCGGGCACGCTGACCTATGAAGCCGTGTTCCAGACCACCAACGCCGGCCTTGGCCAGACCACGGCTGTCGGCATCGGCGGCGATCCGGTGAACGGCACGAACTTCATCGACGTGCTGGAACTGTTCCTGGCGGATGACGACACCAAGTCGATCATCATGATCGGTGAAATCGGCGGCTCGGCCGAAGAAGAAGCCGCGCAGTTCCTCAAGGACGAAGCCAAGCGCGGCCGCAAGAAGCCGATGGTCGGCTTCATCGCGGGCCGCACGGCGCCTCCGGGCCGCCGCATGGGCCACGCGGGCGCCATCGTTTCGGGCGGCCAGGGCGGCGCGGAAGACAAGATCGCGGCGATGGAAGAAGCGGGCATCCGCGTCTCGCCCTCGCCTTCGGAGCTGGGCACCACTCTGGTTGAGGTTCTTAAGGAACTCGCCTGAGTCCGGTCTTCAGCGGCGAGCAAGCATAAATAGGGCAAGAGCCGCTATCCTCCCCGGGAGCGAAACAGGCCCTGAGTAGTTGGACGTAAGTACTGTCAGGAGCGGCGGGGCCATCCCCGCCGCACAGCGGGTGATTGATGGGTAACGAAAGCTTCGATTTTTATCCGGCAGATCCGCAGCCCGGCCCAAGCTGGCAGCGCAAGGGCTGGCCGCTTGAAGGCGGCGTCCCCGGCGACGATCTGACCCAGGCGCTCGATCCCATGAGCCTGAAGGCCGCGATCAAGGCATCGACGGCCAAGGGCGGCGCCGCGCTGGACGAACGCGCGCTGGAAGCCGCCGCTTCCGACACGATCCGCGCCGTCATGCTGATCCGCACCTATCGCGTGCGCGGCCATCTGGCAGCGAACCTCGATCCGCTCGGCATCGCCAAGCAGGACATTCCGGCTGACCTTGACCCGGCCTACCACGGCTTCACCGAGGCCGATCTTGACCGCCGCGTCTATCTTGGCGGCTACCTTGGCCTTGAATGGGGCACGGTTCGCGAGATCGTGGAAACCCTGCGCCGCAATTACTGCGGCAAGGTTGCCATCGAATACATGCACATCGCCGACGTGGAGGAGCGCCGCTTCATCCAGGACCGGATCGAGGGCGGGGACAAGTCGATCGACTTCACGCCCATGGGCAAGAAGGCGATCCTCACCGCCGTCATTCGCGGCGAACAGTACGAAAAGTTCCTCGGCAAGAAGTACGTCGGCACCAAGCGCTTTGGCCTTGATGGCGGGGAATCGATGATCCCGGCGCTCGAAGCCGTGATCAAGTACGGCGGCCAGCGCGGCGTGAAGGAAATCGTTTACGGCATGGCCCACCGCGGCCGCCTGAACGTGCTCGCCAACGTCATGGCCAAGCCCTACAAGGTGATCTTCCACGAATTTTCCGGCGGCACGGCCAATCCGGAAGATGTCGGCGGTTCGGGCGACGTCAAATATCACCTGGGCACCAGTACCGACCGCGAATTTGACAGCATCAAGGTTCACATGAGCCTGATGCCGAACCCGTCGCACCTCGAAACGGTGGACCCCATCGTGCTCGGCAAGGTCCGCGCCTATCAGCGGTTCCACGACGATATCGGCAAGGGCAAGCACAAGCAGGTTCTGCCCGTGCTGATCCACGGCGACGCGGCTTTCGCCGGCCAAGGCATCGTCTGGGAATGCTTCGGCTTTTCCGGCGTGAAGGGCTACAACACCGGCGGCTGCATCCACTTCATCATCAACAACCAGATCGGCTTCACCACCAGCCCGCAGTTCTCGCGCGGCTCCCCCTATCCGTCCGACGTGGCCAAGGGCGTGATGGCGCCGATCATCCACGTCAACGGCGATGATCCCGAAGCCGTCACCTTCGCCTGCAAGCTGGCGATCGATTACCGCCAGACCTTTGGCCGCGACGTGGTGGTGGACATGTGGTGCTATCGCCGCTTCGGCCACAACGAAGGCGACGAACCAGGCTTCACCCAGCCGCTGATGTACCAGCAGATCCGCCAGCATCCGCCGGTCAGCGCGCTCTATGCCGAGCGTCTGGTCAAGGACGGCGTGATCGATGACAGCTTCATGCCGACCATCGTCGAAGGCTTCACCAACCACCTTGAAAGCGAGTTCGAGGCGGGCAAGACCTACAAGCCGAACGAGGCGGACTGGTTTGGCGGTCGCTGGTCGGGCTTCAACAAGCCGGTCGATCCGGAAACCGCGCGGCGCAACGTGCCGACCGGCATCGACACCAAGCTGCTGGAAAGCCTTGGCCGCACGCTGACGACGGTTCCCGAAGGGCTGACCGTGCACAAGACGCTCGAGCGCGTGCTGGAAGCCAAGCGCGAGATGTTCCGTTCCGGCACCGGCTTCGACTGGGCAACCGGCGAAGCGCTCGCCTATGGCTCGCTCCTCTCCGAAGGCTATGCCGTGCGCCTGTCCGGCCAGGATTCGGGCCGCGGCACGTTCAGCCAGCGCCACGCCGTCTGGGTCGATCAGACCAGCGAGAACAAATACGTTCCGCTCAGCACCGTGCCGCACGGCCACTTCGAAGTGCACGACAGCCCGCTCAGCGAATACGGCGTGCTGGGCTTCGAATACGGCTATGCCAGCGCCGATCCCAAGACGCTGGTGCTGTGGGAAGCGCAGTTCGGCGATTTCGCCAATGGCGCGCAGATCGTCATCGATCAGTACATCGCCAGCTCGGAAAGCAAGTGGCTGCGCGCCAACGGCCTCGTCATGCTGCTGCCGCACGGCTATGAAGGCCAGGGTCCGGAACACTCCTCGGCCCGGCTAGAGCGCTATCTCCAGCTCTGCGCGCAGGACAACATGCAGGTGTGCAACATCACCACGCCGTCCAATTATTTCCACGCGCTGCGCCGCCAGATGCACCGGCCTTTCCGCAAGCCGCTGATCATCATGACGCCCAAGAGCTTGCTGCGCCACCCGCTGGCCAAGTCCGAGCTTGAGGATTTCGTCGGCGAAAGCCACTTCCGCCGCATCATGGCCGATCGCACGCCGCCGGCGGACGAGAAGATCAGGCGCCTTGTCCTCTGCTCCGGCAAGGTCGGCTACGACCTGATGGAAGCCCGCGATTCCGAAGGGCTCGACGATGTCAGCGTGCTGCGCATCGAACAGCTCTATCCCTTCCCGGGCGAACCGCTGGCGCTGCGCATCAGCCGCATGAAGAACCTGGAAGAGGTCGTCTGGTGCCAGGAAGAGCCGAAGAACAACGGCGCCTGGTTCTTCGTCGAACCCTTTATCGAAGAGGTTCTGGAACAGGCCGGGTGCAAGGTTCGCCGCCCGCGCTATGCCGGCCGGTCCGCCAGCGCCTCACCGGCCACCGGCCTCGCCAAGCGCCACACCATGGAACAGGGCACGCTCGTTGCCGATGCCCTGGGCCTGTCGGTCCGCAAGGAAATCCGCAGGCAGAAGAAATCGTGACCGCTCCTTCTTGCATCCTCTTTCGTCATTGCGAGGGGCAAAGCCCCGAAACAATCCAGGGCGTAACGTATCGGGCTCTGGATTGCGTCGCTTCG